>NZ_JBVIHJ010000028.1:0-146492 GCF_055570355.1 Streptomyces sp. NPDC031225
TCGGTCTTGCGTTTCCGACTCTACCAGACCGTTTCCCGGCCCGATTTCCTCGGTGCTTTCCAGGTTCCCGCTTCCGCGTTTCCCTTTCCGGCGGTTCCGACTCTATCAGATCCTTTCGGGCCTGATTCCCAGTCAGAGGGGGCTTGTCTTCCCGGCTGTTGGGCCGTTCTGACGTCTCAAACCTTAGCGGATTCTCTCGGCGGCCCCAAATCGAGGGCCGCACCCGAATCGAATTGAATTCGGGCACACCGAATTCATCCCGGCTGGGCGATCATGCTGTTGGTTTGAGTGGCCGCTCTCGCGGCAGAAGGTGCTGCCGAAAAGCCGTTACGGCCCCGTGGCAACCCGAAGAACTCTACGGATCGTGGAGGTGGCTGTCAAGCACCCTCTGTCAAGATCTTTTAGTCGAGGTCGCTGAGGCGCCCGCCGGCGTCCGGCTGTGCGTGTTCCACCCTACGCAGGAGCCGGATGAGGACGTCCCCGAGGGCGTTGCGCTCCTCGGCGGAGAGGTCCTGGAGCAGATCCTCCTCGAAGACAGTGGCCCGGCGCATCGCCTCCAGCCACTTCTCGCGGCCCTCGGCAGTGAGTTCCACGATCACGCGGACACGGTTGGACTCGTCGCGCTCCCGGGTCACCAGCCCCTCGGCCAGCATGCGGTCGATCCGGTGGGTCATCGCGGCCGGCGTGAGGCCGAGGCGCTTGGCGAGGTCGCTCGGGCCCATCCGATAGGGGGCGCCGGAGAGCACGAGGGCCTTCAGCACCTCCCACTCGGCGTTGCTCATGCCGAGAGCGGCGGTCTGACGGCCGTAGGCGACGTTCATGCGGCGGTTCAGACGGGAGAGCGCCGAGACGATCTGCTCGACCTGGGGGTCGAGGTCCTGGAACTCGCGCTGGTAGGCGGCGATCTGCTCATCGAGCGTGGGCTCGGGGGCGCCAGGGGTCTCGGCCATGGCGGCAGTATCGCACGCACCTCCTTTGCCTTGAAGTCCTTCTCTGTGTACTCTTTAGCTTCGAAGTTTAGCTTTGAAGTCTTCAGACCTAACTAGTGAGAGAGGTGAACGTGACCAGGGCGATGGGCGCAGCGATGCGCCGGATCCACGTGGGCAACGCACTCAGCGCGTTCGGGCTCGGTTTCACCGTCCCCTACCTGTACGTCTATGTGGCGCAGGTGCGTGGGCTGGGAGCCATGACGGCGGGGCTCGTCCTCGCCGTCTTCGCGGTGGCGGCACTGGTCGTGCTGCCGTTCGCCGGGCGGGCCATCGTCCGGCGGGGCCCGCTGCCGGTGCTGCTCACCGCCCTGGTCACGGCCTCGATCGGGGCTTTGAGTCTCGGTCTCTCGGGTCACGCGTCGACCGTGCTGCTGTCGGCGGCGGCGCTCGGGGCCGGTCAGGCCGTGATGCAGCCGGCGCTGGCGACGATGATCGTCGACTGCTCCACCTCGGAGACCCGGTCCCGGGCCTTCGCGACGCAGTTCTTCCTGCAGAACCTCGGGCTGGGCGTCGGCGGTCTGATCGGCGGGCATCTCGTCGACACGTCGAGCGCCGCGTCCTTCACTTTGCTGTTCGCGATCGAGGCGGCGATGTTCCTGCTGCTGGTGGTCGTGATGGCGACACTGCGGCTGCCGCGCGCGCCGCGGATGGAAGGGGCGCCGACCTCGTCCGCCAGGAGCAGCTGGAAGCAGCTGCTCGGCAACCGGGCCATGGTGCAGCTGTGCGTGCTGGGCTTCGTGCTGTTCTTCGCCTGCTACGGACAGTTCGAGTCGGGCCTGGCCGCCTACGGCGTCGAGGCCGCCGGGATCTCGACCTCCGCGCTGGGGTCGGCTCTGGCCGCCAACACCGCGATGATCGTGGTCGCGCAGTTCGCCGTGCTGAGGTTCGTCGAGCGGCAGAAGCGGTCCCGGGTGATCGCTGTGGTCGGACTCATCTGGGCCGTGGCGTGGGTCACCGCGGGTTATGCGGGTCTCGGACACGGCAGCCATGAGATGGCGGCGGCCGCGTTCGTGTCGACGTACGCGCTCTTCGGGCTGGGCGAGGCGATGCTGTCGCCGACCGTGGCACCGCTGGTGGCCGACCTGGCGCCGGAGGGGATGGCGGGCCAGTACAACTCCGCCTTCGCCCTGGTGAAGCAGCTGGCCCTGGCGGTCGGCCCGGCGGTCGGCGGGCCGATGGGGGCGTCGCTGCACACGCCGTACATCGTGACGTTCCTGCTGTTCTCGCTGGGGATCACGTACCTGGCCCTGCGGCTGGGCAGGCAGCTGACGGCCGTGCAGGACCAGCCGTTCCTGCGGAAGAGCAGGGTGGTGGCCCAGGGCGGGACCCAGCAGGAGTCGATCGCCGCCTAGCCGCGAGCCGCCCGCCTACAGCTCTATTTGGGCAGCACGAACTCGCACCAGACCGCCTTGCCGCCTCCGGGCGTTCTCCGGGAGCCCCAGCTCGACGCGATGGTCGCCACGATGGCGATGCCGCGACCCGACTCGTCTCCCGGTTCCGCTCGGCGGCGCCGGGGCAAGTGGTCGTCGCCGTCCGTCACCTCGACGATCAGGCGCCGGTCGGTGCGGCGCAGGCGCAGTCGCATCGGCGGCGTTCCGTGCTGCAGGGAGTTCGCCACCAGCTCGCTCACCGCCAGAACGCCCAGATCGTGGAGTTCGACGGGGAACCGCCAGCTGGTCAGCACGCCGGAGGCGAACGCACGCGCGCGTGGGGCCGCTTCGACGCCGCCGAGGAGTTCCAGCCCGGCGTTGCGGAAGAGGTCGCCGTCGGGGCCCGTGTGGACCGGGTGCTGGAGGACCATGACGGCCACGTCGTCGTCGTGTTCCGCGGTGACGCCGGCGGAGCGGATCAGGCGGTCGCAGATCACCTGGGGGCTGCCGGTGGCGCCGGCCAGGGCGCGTTCCAGGGCGGCGATGCCCTCGTCCAGGTCCTCGTTACGGCGTTCCACCAGGCCGTCCGTGTAGAGGACCGCCGTGGAGCCGGGGCTGAGCGGGATGGAGCCCGAAGCGGGCATCCAGCCGCCGGTGCCCAGGGGCGGGCCGGTGGGTTCGGCGGCGCGCAGGACGACGCCGTTCTCGTCGCGGACCAGGATGGGGAGGTGGCCGGCCGAGGCGTAGACCAGCATTCCCTCGTTCGGGTCGTGGATGGCGTACACGCAGGTGGCGATCTGGTTGGCGTCGATCTCCATGGCGAGGCCGTCCAGGAGCTGGAGGATCTCGTGCGGCGGGAGGTCGAGGCGGGCGTACGCCCGGACCGCCGTGCGGAGTTGCCCCATGACCGCTGCCGCGCGGACCCCCCGGCCCATGACGTCGCCGATGACGAGCGCGGTGCGTCCGCCGCCGAGGGTGATGACGTCGTACCAGTCGCCGCCGACCGCGGCCTCGGTGCCGCCGGGGTGGTAGGTGGCGGCGATGCGCAGGTCGTCGGGTTCTTCGAGCTCCTGGGGGAGCAGGGAGCGCTGGAGGGTGACGGCGGTCTCGCGCTGGCGGCGTTCGCTGGCTCTGAGGCGCTCGGCGGCCTCGGCGTGGTCGGTGACGTCGGTCGCGAAGACGAGTACGCCGCCGTCTCCTTCCGTCACCGGGGTGCAGGTGAAGGTGTAGGAGCGGCCGTCGGGGGCCTTGCGGGACTTGACCGTGCGCGGCTTGCCGCTGCGCAGGACCTGGTCGAGGAGCGGGAGGAGGCCGAGTTCGTCGAGCTCCGGGAGTGCTTCTCGGGCCGGCCGGCCGGGCTGGCGGAGGCCGAAGGCCACCACATAGGCGTCGTTGACGTAGGCGAGGCGGTGGTCGGGGCCGTGGACGAGGGCGACGAGGGCGGGGACGCGGTCGAGGACCTCACGCACCGGCAGTTCGTCGACGGCGGGAACCGGCACGGTGAGCTGTTCGGCGCGGGCCGCGGGGACCGCTCCCTCGCTCAGGCGGTCCTCGGTGACCAGGTCGTCGGTCCGCGCTGCGGCGCGGCGCTGCGTTCCGGGGAGGCGGGCGCTCCAGCGCGTGAAGTTCACGAATTCTTGCCTCGCGTCGTCGTCTTCGGCGTCTTCGGGCCGGCTCCGGGCCCGGCCGGGGGGCTGGGGACGGCAGCCCGGGGGTGCAGCACGGTGGGAAACCTCTTGGGTCGATGGGCGGGCGGCTGCCCGTCCAGGTCGGGCACCAGTGTGGCAGGGGGCCGACCGGGTCGACATTCGTCAGACGCCGGGGCGGTCCGCGGAGTTCCTCGGTCGGGTCAGGACGACCCCTTCGGGTCGTCAGTCGGTTCGAGAGGAGGCTTTCCACCGGCCGCGAGTTCGAACTCCGCTCGGGGATGTTCGAGTGAACCGAGGGAGACGATCTCCCTCTTGAAGAGACCCGACAGGGTCCATTCGGCCAGGACACGGGCCTTGCGGTTGAAGGTGGGCACCCTGCTGAGGTGGTAGGCGCGGTGCATGAACCAGGCAGGGTAGCCCTTCAGCTTGCGTCCGTAGACCTGCGCGACACCCTTGTGAAGACCGAGCGAGGCCACCGAGCCGACATACGCGTGCGCGTACGTCTCCAGGGGCTCGCCCCGCAGGGCGTGGGCGATGTTGTCGCCGAGGGCCCGGGCCTGGCGGACGGCGTGCTGGGCGTTGGGGGCCGTCTCCCTGCCGGGTTCCTGGGCGGTGACGTCGGGGACGGCGGCCGCGTCTCCGGCCGCCCACGCGTGTGTGGTGCCGTCGACGGTGAGCTGCGGGGTGCATTTCAGCCGACCTCGCTCGGTGAGCGGCAGGTCGGTGGCGGCCAGGAGCGGGCTGGGTTTCACGCCGGCCGTCCAGACGACCGTACGGGTGGGGAAGCGGGCGCCGTCGCTGAGGACGGCGACGCGGTCCACGCAGGACTCCAGACGGGTGTTCAGCCGTACGTCGATGTTGCGGCGGCGCAGCTCGCTGACGGTGTAGCGGCCCATCTCCTCGCCGACCTCGGGAAGGATGCGGTCGGAGGCCTCGACGAGGATCCACTTCATGTCCTCGGGGAGGACGTTGTGGTAGTAGCGCGCGGTGTAGCGGGCCATGTCCTCCAGCTCGCCGAGCGCCTCCACGCCCGCGTAGCCGCCGCCGACGAAGACGAAGGTGAGGGCCGCGTCACGGATCGCGGGGTCGCGGGTGGAGGAGGCGATGTCCATCTGCTCGATGACGTGGTTGCGCAGGCCGATGGCCTCCTCGACCGTCTTGAACCCGATGCCGTGGTCGGCGAGACCGGGGATCGGCAGTGTGCGCGCGATAGAACCGGGGGCTAGGACGAGTTCGTCGTACGACAGCTGCTCGGCGCCCGTGCGCTCCTCCTCGGTGGCGAGGGTGGTGAGGGTCGCGGTGCGTTTGGCGTGGTCGATCGCGGTGATCTCGCCGACGACGACGTGGCAGCGGTCGAGGACGCGGCGCAGCGGTACGACGACATGGCGCGGGGAGATCGATCCGGCCGCCGCTTCGGGCAGGAACGGCTGATAGGTCATGTACGGGTCGGGCGCGACGACGGTGATCTGCACATCGCCCCTGCCGAGTTCCCGTTTCAGCTTGCGCTGCAGACGCAGAGCCGTGTACATCCCGACGTAGCCGCCGCCGACAACCAGAATGCGCGCACGTTCCTTCACCATCCCATGACGCACCCGCCGCTTGAGTTTGTCCACAGCCTCGACAAATTGTGTGACCGGAAGCAGTCGGCGCGCCGTGCCGGCCGAATCGTCGGAGCGCGCGGAAGGCTCGCAGGTCAGGGGGTGTGCGTCGGGCGGACGGAGGGGGTGCAATCGGGGCGTTTGCCACCCGTACTCCGATCGGGGGGCGCTCCGTGCGGAACCTGCCCCTTCTGAATTGACCCCCACTCAACTATGTTCGTGTGACGACGGGGTGTAGGGGGATGCGCTCCGGGTCCGCTTCGGGCGGACTCGCGAAACGGGCCTGTTCCGTACGCTCCGGCATTCGATGGCGGGGAGAGTCTCCGGGGGGAGACGTCATTACCGGGGGATTATTTATGCACATTCAGGACTCTCATTGGTCCACCGCATCGGCCATCGCACCCGGCGGCGGGGCGTTGGGCGGCGCGATGGGCTCGGCGATGAGCGCGGCGGGCAACGGACGTGACGGATCGCGTTCGGCACCGCTGCGCGTGGACGCACAGCGCAACCTGGAACACGTACTGCGCGCGGCGCGCGAGGTCTTCGGCGAGCTGGGCTACGGCGCGCCGATGGAGGACGTGGCGCGGCGCGCGCGGGTCGGTGTCGGCACGGTGTACCGGCGCTTCCCGAGCAAGGACGTCCTGGTCCGGCGGATAGCCGAGGAGGAGACCTCCCGGCTGACCGACCAGGCACGGACGGCGCTCGGCCAGGAGGACGAGCCGTGGTCGGCGCTGTCGCGCTTCCTGCGTACGTCGGTCGCGTCCGGCGCCGGGCGGCTGCTGCCGCCGCAGGTGCTGCGGGTCGGGGTCGCCGACGAGGGGACCGACGGCTACGACGGGACGCGGGTGCCGCAGCAGCGGACGACTCCGGGCGCCGGTGAGCTGCGGCTGGTGCCGGAGGAGACCTCCCTGGTCTCCGCCGACGACGACTCCGGGGCGGCGGCGCTGCTGGAGGTCGTGGGCAGGCTCGTGGACCGGGCGCGTGCGGCCGGTGAGCTGCGGACCGACGTGTCGGTGTCGGACGTCCTGCTGGTGATCGCGACCGCGGCGCCCTCGCTGCCGGACGCGGCGCAGCAGGCGGCGGCCTCGGCGCGGTTGCTGGACATCCTGCTGGAGGGGCTGCGGTCCCGGCCGGCGTGACTCGAAGGGGTGACAGCGGGGTGCGGGCGCGATGCCGTCCGCACCCCGTCGCATTCCCGGTCATTTCCGACGCGCGGTCCCACTCCGGCTCAACTCCTGTCCCGTGCGCGACAGTTGAGCATTCCCCGAACGGGTGGCGGTTAGTGCCGCACAGCCGGAAAACCCCACGGACGAGTGGAAGCACCGCAGTCAGCCCTACTGACTAAAAGTCGATATGGCACTCTGACCCGGTGTTCGGGACTGGTTGGGCCGGCGGCGGGGGCATTCCGCGATGAGCGTTGACGGGCGGAACGAGCCGCAGGACGAGGGCGACGGTGACGCCGCCGGCGGCACACCACAGGTGCCGGAGCAGGGCAGCCGGGCAGGAGTTCCGCTGGACGCCGGCATCCCCCGGGGCGCCGCCGTCCCTCAGGCCGGCATCCCGGCGCAGGGCGGCGAACCGGTCGAGGGCAACGTGCCCGCCCAGCGCGACCGCCGTGAGGACGGCAGCGTCCTGCCGCCGCCCAGGGACATGCCACCGTCCGACACCGACCTGATCGAGCGGATGCGCGCCGGCGACGACACCGCCTACGAGGCGCTCTACCGGCGGCACGCGGAGGCGGTGCGCCGCTACGCCCGCACCTGCTGCCGCGACGGCCACACCGCGGACGACCTCACCGCCGAGGTCTTCGCGCGCATGCTCCAGGCCGTGCGCCGCGGCCACGGCCCCGAGTACGCCGTGCGCGCCTACCTGCTCACCAGCGTCCGCCGGGTCGCCGCCGACTGGACGAAGTCGGCGAAGCGTGAGCAACTCGTCGACGACTTCGCAGTGTTCGCCACCCAGGCCTCACGGTCGGCCGAGGCGTCCGACGACACCGCGTCCATGGGTTCCTTCGGAGCGGGGCTGGATCTCGGCGCCGATGTGCGCGCGATGCACGAGGCCGAGCAGTCCATGGCCATGCAGGCCTTCCGGTCGCTGCCCGAGCGCTGGCAGGCCGTGCTGTGGCACACCGAGGTCGAGGACGAGTCGCCGAGCGAGGTCGCCACCCTCTTCGGTCTCGACGCCAACGGCACGCGCGTGCTGGCCAGCCGCGCCCGCGAGGGCCTCAAGCAGGCCTACCTCCAGGCCCACGTCAGCGCGAGCCTCGCCACCGACGAGGAGTGCGCCCGCTACGCCGACCGGCTCGGCGCCTACGCCCGCGGCGGACTGCGTACCCGCGCCGAACGGGGCCTGCGCAAGCACCTGGAGGAGTGCGCCAAGTGCCGGCTGGCCGCGGGCCAGATCAAGGAAGTCGCCAGCGGTATCCCTGCCGTCGTACCGCTCGCGGTCATCGGCTGGTTCGGGGCCGCCGGGTACGCCAAGGCCATCGGGCTCATCGCCGGCGGTGCCGGGGTGGGAGCGGCCGGTGCCGCCGGCGCGGCCGCCGCGGCGAGCGGGGGTTCCTCGGGCGGGGCGGGTGCCGGTGGCGCCGCTGCCTCTGAGGGGCTGGGCGCGCCGGTGAAGGCCGGCATCGCCGCCGGTGTGGTCGCCGTGGCCGCCGCCGCGGTGGCGCTCGCGCTGGTCGGTGACGACAGCCCGGCCAGGAAGCCGGACGCCAAGCCGCCCGCGTCCGCGCCGGTGGTCCAGCCCGCCGACCCCAGCCCCGCCCCGAAGGAACCCGAGCCGCAGCCCCCGGTGATCCCCGTCGCCGCCGCACCCACCCCCACCGCGACGCCGACACCGACCCCCACACCGACCCCGAAGCCCAGGACCACCCCCACTCCCGCGCCGACCCCCACCCCGAAGCCGACACCGACCCCGAGACCCGCCCCCACACCCACGCCGGTACCGACTCCGACTCCCCCGCCTCCGCCGGCCGTCTACCAGTGGAGCGAGCTGGCCTACGACATCTCCGGCGACGGCAGCGGGCCCGAGATGCGGATCAGCGAGAGCAGCTGGGTGTGGCAGCGCTACGGCGTCTCGATCGCCGACCGGGAGTACGCCCACGGCGTGACGGTGCACGGCCGCTCCTCCGTCACGATCGACCTCAACCGCGCGTGCTCCTCCTACGACGCGGTGGTCGGCGTCGACGACATGACGCTGGGCCTCGGCACGGTCTACTTCTCCGTCTACGCCGACGGGGTCCGGCTGTGGAGGTCCGGACCGGTCGAGGGCGGCGAGCCGGCCGTGCCCGTCCATGTGAACCTCGCCGGGCGCACGACCGTACGGCTGGTGGTCGAGCCGCACAGTCCCTTCGACGACCTCATGCTCGCCGACTGGGCGGAGTCGAAGTTCAGGTGCTCCTAGCGCGCCGCGCCTGAAGCGCCTCGTCGAGTTCGGCGAGGGCCTCGCCCGGGGTGAGCTGCGTGCCGCGGGCGTGTTCCGCCGCGTGGCGCACGGGGCCCAGACCGGTGCGGGCAGCGGCCTCGGCGCGCTCCGCCGCCACGCGTTCGGGGTGGGGGCGCGGGTCACCACCGCGCCACCGCTCACCGGCCGCGAGCAGCCGAGCCGCGCGCGGGAGATCGCCCAGGTCGCAGAGCAGGCCCGCCGCGCCGTCCACGAGTGCCGCCACGACCGCGTCGGCACACCGCTTCTCGATCGCCTCACGGACGGTGTCGGTCAGCAGCGGCAACCCCTGCTCCGGGCCCGACTCCTCGGCCGTCACCATCGCGTCGACCAAGTTCAGCATCACCGTGAACATCGGCGGCGGGGACCCCTGGCCGATCTGTTCACGGACCGCCTCCACCAGATGGCGCGCGCGAGTGGCGTCCTTCTCCTCCAGGGCCATGTGGGCCTGGAGAAGCCGTACGAACGCCCTGGTCTCCGGGACTCCGTACCGGTCTCCGGCGGCGGTCGCCTCGTCCAGGGTGGTCAGCGCGGCGGAGCGGTCACCGGTGCGGTACGCGACCTCGGCGAGACGGGCGATGAGGAACGGTGTCTCTGCGTACGCGCCCACCTCGTGGGCGAGGCGCAGCGCCTGCTCGTACTCCTCCTTCGCCTCGGCGGGGCGCCCGCGGGCCATGGCCGCCTCACCGGCCGCGCTGCTGACCTGGGCACGGAGCCAGCGGTCGCCCACGCGGCGGCTGAGGACACGCAGCTCTACCAGGTCGTCGTCCACGCCGGCCATTCCGCCCGGGGAGTCGACGATGGTGTGGGTGCGGAACATCAGGGTCATGGCCACGGACCAGTCGTCGCCGTGGGCCCGGCAGTTGGCCAGGGAGGTGTCCATGAGGGAACGGATGCTCATGGGGTCTCCCAGCGCGAGACCGGCCATGGGCCAGATGATCCCGGGGAGGCGGGCCGCGTCGGGCCCACCGCGCTCGAAGTGTTCTCGGACGCGGGCGACAAAACGAAGCAGGCGTTGGTCGAGCCGGCCGTCGACGGGCTCTGTCTCGGCCTTGAGGAAGAGGTACAGCATGCGGAGGTTCATGCGTGCGGGGTGCGCGGGATGGGTCGTCTCCGCGTGCGGGGCGGCGAGGTAGACGTCGATCGGGTCCTCGGCGTCACCATCGGCGGCTGCGGTTACGGGTTCGCCGCGCGTCGCCGCTGCGGGGGCGGTCGCGCTCCGTCTGTCCAGCGCCGCCCCCAGACTCAGCACCCGGTCCACCCACGTCAGGCCCTCGCGGCGGTAGTTGCGCAGCCACCAGAACCAGCCCATGGCGAGGACCAGGGCGGTGCCCTGCGCTTCGTCGCCCGCGGTGAGGGTTCGGTCGAGGGCCGCGCGGATGTTGTCCAGCTCGGTCTCCAGGCGGGAGATCCAGGGGAGTTGGCCGGCGGAACGCAGTTGGGGGTCGGCCTCCTCGACCAGCGCGCGCACCCACGCGCGGTGTCGGCGCTCGGCGGCGGCTCGCAGGGCGGGGACCTCGGCGGCGCGCTCGACGGCGTACTCGTGGATGGTCTCCAGCATGCGGTAGCGCATGCCGTCCGAACCGTCCCGCTCCCAGGGGGTGGCCACGATCAGGGACTTGTCCACGAGCGCCCCGATGATCTCCGCGGCCGGCCCGGTGCACACGGCCTCCGCCGCCTCCAGCTCCCAGCCGCCCGCGAAGACGGACACCTCGCGCAGCAGCGTCCGCTCCCGCTCGTCAAGCAGCTCCCAGGACCAGTCGACAACGGCCCGCAAGGTCTGCTGGCGGGGCAGGACGGTACGACTGCCGGAGGTGAGAAGCCGGAAGCGGTCGTCGAGGCGGTCGGCGATCTGGCGAGGCGTGAGGAGCCGTAGCCGGGCCGCTGCCAGCTCGATGGCGAGGGGCAGTCCGTCGAGGCGCCGGCAGATCTCGGCGACGGCCTCCTTGTCGGCGAGCACACCGGCCGCGTCGGGACGGACACCGGCGGCGCGCTCGGCGAAGAGGCGGTCCGCCTGGTCGGGCAGGAGGGGCTCGACCGGCCGCACCGACTCCCCCGGCACGCCCAGGGGTTCACGACTGGTGGCCAGGATCGTGAGCTTCGGGCAGCGGGTGAGGAGGGTCTCCGCGAGGTGGGCCACCGCTTCGATCACATGTTCGCAGTTGTCAAGGATCAGGAGTCGGCTGCGCGAGGCGCAGTACTCGATGAGCAGGGCGAGCGGGTCGTCCTGCGGGGCCGCCAGCTCGGTGGTCATGAGCACGGTCTCGCGCAGACCGAGCGCGCTGACCACCGCACCGGGCACCGCCTCCGGCCGGTCGAGCGGGGCGAGCTCGACCAGCCACGCCTGCGGGAGGCCGGCGGCGGCTTCCTCGGCGAGACGGGTCTTCCCGGATCCGCCCGGTCCGGTGAGGGTGACGAGACGGACCCTGTGCAATTCGGAACGGATGGCGACGAGTTCGGGTTCCCGGCCCACGAAGGAGGTAAGGCGCGGACGGATGTTGCCGTCGCGTTCGATTCGAGGGCGGGTAAGGGGACCCGGGGCTGCAAGCAATTCACCGTGCAGGGCGCGCAGTTCCGGGCCCGGGTCGGTGCCGAGGCCGTCGACGAGGACGTGCCGGGCGGCCTCGTACGCGGCGAGGGCGTCGGCGCCGCGGCCGCTGTCGCGCAGGGCGCGGATGAGCAGGACGTGCAGCGGCTCGTCGTAGGGATGCGCCCCGGTCAGCTCCTTCAGCTCCGGTACGACGTCCTTGGCGCGGCCGAGCAGCAGGTCGGCCTCGATCCGGGCCCGGTGGGCCTCCATGCGCAGGGCCTCGGGGCGGGTGGCGGCGGTGCGGTCGGGGAGGTCGGCGAGGGCGGGACCGCGCCACAGGGCGAGGGCTGTGGTGAGGTCCTGGACGGCAGTCTGCGCGTCCTGCCGGGCCAGAGCGGTGGTTCCCCGCCGTACGAGGCGCTCGAAGACGTACAGGTCCACGGCGTCCTCGGCGGCGGCCAGCCGGTAGCCGCCCGGCTCGGAGACGATAGCGTCCTTGCCGACGGTGCGGCGGAGTCGGCCGACCAGCGCCTGGAGGGCGGCCGGGGCGTCCTGGGGCGGGTCGTCGTCCCAGACCTCGTCGATCAGGGTCTCGGGGGTGACCGTGTGGCCGGGCCGCTGGGCGAGGGCGGCCAGCAGGGTGCGGACACGGGGCCCTCCGACGGGCACGACGACACCGTGATCGTCCACTGCCTCGGTCACGCCCAGGATTCTGTACCGCACGAGGTCATTGTCACCGGGTTCCTTGTGGGAGCGCTGGTGGATTTCGCGTGGGGGGTGCCGGGTGCGGGCCGGTGGGGGCTGGTCGCGCAGTTCCCCGCGGGGCGCTGCGCTGGGCTTGGGCCGGGCGCCTACGGGAGTGCCTCGCGGGGACGAGTGGCGGGTGCGGGCCGGTTGTGGCTGGTCGCGCAGTTCCCCGCGCCCCTAAGGAGTTGCAGCCGGCCTGCGCCACGACGGGCCGTTCGTCACCCCTTGCGCACCAGGACGGACATGGGGTTGTCGGGCGGGTACGGGTCCGTTGTGGCTGGTCGCGCAGTTCCCCGCGCCCCTAAGGAGTTGCAGCCGGCCTGCGCCACGACGGGTCGTTGGGCACCCCTTGCGCACCACGACGGACCGCTCGCCCGATCGCGCGCGGAACGACGGACCGCGCGCCACAAAGCGCCCGCAGCCGCCGACGGCGTGAAGGGGGCGGGGTGGGGGGTGTCCGCCCGCAGCGGCCGGCGTCCGGAACCGGGTGCTGTTCAAGGAGCCGAGCCGCCGGACCGAGGACGGACACCCCCCGCCCCGGCCCCGACCCACCCACCGAACCGCACGCACTCAGGGGCGCGGGGAACTGCGCACACAACGCCCACCCCCACCGAACCCGCAGACAAACGACAACCTCACCCCGCGGCCCCCGCCCCCAACGCCCCCCGCTGCGGCCGAATCCCCGCCGGCACCGCACGCGCGCGTGCCGGGGTTCCCGTCCAGCACGTACCCCGACGAGCCAGCAACCGCCCCAGCCACAGCTCAAGCGAGACCAGATCGGCGAGACCGTCCAACGGCAGCGGCTCCCCCTCCGCCGCCCCGCGGAGCGCCTTGCGGACCACCCGGGCCTCGACCAGCCCCGCCTGCGCGAGCAACGGCGTGCCGAACAACGACATCAGGGAGTCCGCCGCCACCCGCAACCCCGTCCGGGTCGCCGCGGCCGAGGAGGCGTGGGAAGGGGCGCCCCAGCCGGGCGGGAGGTCGGAGACACCGGCGCCCTCCAGGACCGTACGGAGGATCTCGGCCCGGGCGCCGGGCCGGACCCGCAGCGCTTCGGGGAGGGCACGGCAGGCCCGCACCACCTGGTTGTCGAGGAACGGCGCGTGCAGCCGCTGGGAGCGGATCTCCACGGCCTGCTCCAGGACGCGGAGATCGGACGCGTGACGCGCGAGCGCCGCACGCGCGCGGAAGTCACCGGGATGCTGTCCGGGACCGACCCCGGAGCGGTGTGTGGCGCCCTGGAGGCGAACCGATACTTCAGCGAGCGCCTCCCCCGTAAGCCAGCGCGCCGCGGGCCCAGGTCTGGCCCAGGTGAGTGCGGCGAGAGAGGCTCCCACCGCACCCCCGGGCTCGTCGAAACGCTGGTGCATGAGCCGGTCGGCCAGCATCTCCAGACCGACCCGGTACGGCGTACGGGCCAGCCGTCGCGCGGCGCCGTACACGCGCGCGGGGACGAACACGGAACCGTCGGCCTTCGCCAACGCGGCCACCGGCCGCACCAGATGGCGCCGCTTGCGGTCCATCAGCAGGTCCGCCAGACGTGCCGGGTGCGCGTCCAGCACCTGCCGGGCCCCGTACCCCGTGAAGTGGTCGGCGCTGCCCGCCGCCAGCCGCGCCCGATGCCGCGCGGCCGTCACCAGGCATGGCCCCGGCTCGTCCGTCAGGGGCCCGTCCAGCTCGGCGTACGGAAGGGTTTCCTCGCCGCCCGCCACCACCACGTGGTGCAGTCGGGGATTCGCCGCGAGCGCGCCCGCCCGTTCCACCTCGGCCTCCCGCCCGCCCACGACGAGGTCGTTGAAGGTGACCGCGAGCAGCCGCTCACCGGCCCCGGTTCCGTGGCCCAGGACCGTGCCCGGCATTCCGGGCAGCCCGGCGGCGAGCAGGGCGAGCGTTCCCGACGCCGGCCCCCCGGACAGGTCGGCCCCGATGCCCGGTACCGGCATCCCGCGCGCGGCACGTCGTGCGGCGGGCCCCATGCCGGGCACCGGGCCGGGGTCGATGTCGGGCACGTGCCGGGGCGCGGAGAGCCGGGCCCGCACCGCCTCGACGAGGGCGTCCCGCACAGCGTCGACCGCACTGTCCGGATCGGCGGAGGGCGCGGCGACCGCGAGGGAGGCGACCGGCTCGTACCCGGCGACCTCGCGGGCGCCGTTGCGCAGGATCAGCGCGTGACCCGGCGGAATGCGCCGGACGCCCTCGTAGGGCGTGGAGTCGTGGAGGGCGGCCGGTACGTCGGGGGCGGCGAGCAGCGCGGCGAGGTGCCCGAAGTCGAGGTTGGCCTCAATGAGGTCGGCGAGGGGCAGGGCAGCGGTCGCGTAGGCCGTGCCGCCGGCCCAGGGCGTGTGGAACACCGGCCGCGCGCCCGCCAGGTCCCCGCACACGGTCATCCGGCGGCCCACCTGGACCACCGCCGTGTACGCCCCCGACCACGCCGTCAGATGCCGAAGTGCCCCTCCGCGCGCGGCGAGCAGTCCGATCCGCAGCTGTTCGTCGGACGCCCCGCAGGTGCCGAGGACGGCGATCCGGGTCTGCGCGTCGACGGTCAGCACACGCACCTCGTCGGGACGCCAGTCGCCGACCGCCCACAGGGGATCCGGGTCGCCCCACAGGAGGTGCGAACCGACCGGGTGCACGGTCTCGCCGTCGCTTCCGGTGGCCCCCGCGCCCCCGATTCCGGGAACACCCGCGGCGGTGCTGCTCCACCCCACCAACCACCGCATGGACGCCTCCACAGGCTGTGGACAACCAGTGCACCGTTCGAACCGGTCCCCATGCTGCCATGAAGGACGCGCGCCGGAGGGCCGGTGGAGCCTCTGGAGATGCGGGGAACGCGCCCCTGCGAACAACCGCGTACGCCTGTGAACACCCGCACCGGGCCAAGGGCGTGCGACGCGAATGCGCCCCCGCTGCGCTCCCCAAAAACGCCTAACGCGCCCTCAACTGCCATGGTAGGAGGGCTGATCGCCCACGAGAAGCGGGGTTGATTTTCGGCCAAATCGGCGGCATCGGAGCAGGCTCGGCCACACTCCGTACACGTTCCGCGCGCCGCACGGCAGGCGCGCAGCCCGGGAGACGCCACTTCGCCCCCCGGGCCGGTCCGCCGCCCGCGGGGATGTAGGCGGCGGTGTCCCCCAGCCCACTGGATCCAGTACAGCGGGCCGACCCACGCATCATCCATGGAAGCGCTCCCCTCATGGCCGGAGAAGAGCGCACGGACGGGCGCACGGCCACACGACAGGAGCACGAGGCAACTGCGCGTATCGGACCCGTACTTCAGTACGGACCACAATCCCGCCATCCGGAACAATGCCCCTTAACGCTTGGGATGCGGCGAACTACGCTGGGTTTACGAATGCCGGGTGGTTATGCCAGCGCGGCAGCCGTCTGTGTCGAGGGGTGGCGCATGTCCAGGGAGCAACGCGGGCCGAACGAAAAACTCGGCGCCGTTCTCGCCCTCGCGGGAATCAGCAACGCAGGACTCGCGCGTCGCGTCAACGATCTTGGCGCTCAACGCGGGTTGACTCTTCGCTACGACAAGACGTCGGTGGCGCGCTGGGTGTCGAAGGGCATGGTGCCGCAGGGCGCCGCGCCGCACCTCATCGCGGCCGCCATCGGCCAGAAGCTCGGCCGCCCGGTGCCGCTCCACGAGATCGGCCTGGCGGACGCGGATCCCGCGCCCGAGGTGGGCCTCGCCTTCCCCAGGGACGTCGGACAGGCGGTCAGGTCGGCGACGGAGCTCTACCGTCTCGACCTCGCCGGGCGCAGGGCCGGCGCGGGCGGCATCTGGCAGTCCCTCGCCGGGTCGTTCGCAGTGAGCGCATACGCAACGCCTGCCTCACGCTGGCTGATAACCCCGGCCGACAGCTCGGTCGCGCGTGAGGTGAATCACTCCGAGGGCTCCGGCGCACCGCTCAAAGTCGGCCACAGTGATGTGCTGAAGCTGCGGGAGGCGGCCGAGGACGCCAGGCGCTGGGACTCCAAGTACGGAGGCGGCGACTGGCGTTCGTCCATGGTGCCGGAGTGCTTAAGGGTGGAGGCGGCACCGCTGCTGCTCGGCTCCTACTCCGACGAGGTGGGCCGGGCACTGTTCGGGGCTAGCGCGGAGCTCACGCGGCTGGCCGGATGGATGGCCTTCGACACCGGGCAGCAGGAGGCGGCGCAGCGGTACTACATCCAGGCGCTGCGGCTCGCTCGCGCGGCGGCCGACGTCCCGCTCGGCGGGTACGTGCTGGCGTCCATGTCGTTGCAGGCGACCTACCGGGGCTTCGGCGACGAGGGCGTCGATCTCGCGCAGGCCGCGCTGGAGCGCAACCGGGGGCTGGCGACCGCCCGCACCATGAGTTTCTTCCGGCTCGTCGAGGCGCGGGCACACGCGCGTGCGGGAGACGCCGCGGCGGCCGGAGCCGCGCTGAAGGCGGCCGAGGGCTGGCTCGAACGGTCCCGGGAGGGCGACAACGACCCGACGTGGCTCGGGTTCTACTCCTACGACCGGTTCGCGGCCGACGCGGCCGAGTGCTACCGCGATCTGAAGGCGCCGCGTCAGGTGCGACGCTTCACGGAACAGGCCCTGTCGAAGCCGACGGAGGAGTTCGTACGGTCGCACGGGCTGCGGCTCGTCGTCTCGGCGGTGGCCGAGCTGGAGTCGGGCAATCTCGACGCGGCGTGCGAGCAGGGCGTGCGGGCGGTGGAGGTCGCGGGGCGGATCTCCTCGGCCCGTACCACCGAGTACGTGAAGGACCTGCTGCACCGGCTGGAACCGTACGGGGACGAGCCGCGGGTGGTGGAGCTGCGGGAGCGGGCCAGGCCGCTTCTGATGGCCCCGGCGTAAGCCCAGGACAGCGGCACCGCCCCCCGCGTTTGAAGCGACTGTCAGTGGTGCAGTGCACTATCGGGGGTGGGAGGTGGTGCAGGTGTCATCGGGGATCGCTTACGACTGTGACGTGCTCGTCGTCGGTGGGGGCATCGTCGGGCTGTCGACTGCGTATGCGATCACCCGTGCGGCGCCCGGGACCCGGGTGACCGTCCTGGAGAAGGAGGCCGGGCCCGCCCGGCACCAGACCGGGCGGAACAGCGGCGTGATCCACAGCGGGATCTACTACAGGCCCGGATCGCTGAAGGCGCGGTACGCCGTGCGCGGGGCCGCCGAGATGGTCAAGTTCTGCGCGGAGTACGGCATCGCTCACGCCGTCACCGGAAAGCTGATCGTCGCGACCGAGCGGAGCGAGCTGCCGCGCCTGCACGGACTGGTCCAGCGCGGCCGGGAGAACGGCATTCCGGTGCGCGAACTGGGGGCCGCCCAGATCGCGGAGTACGAGCCCGAGGTGGAGGGGCTCGCCGCCATACATGTCGGCACGACCGGGATCTGCGACTTCGTCGGGGTCGCGCGCCGGCTGGCCGAGGCATCGGGGGCGGAGATCCGGTACGGCGCCGAGGTGCAGCGCGTCGACAGGCGGCCGGAGCGCGGGGTCGCCGTCCTGACAGGTGCCGGGGATGTCGTCCGGGCGCGGGTGCTGGTGAACTGCGCCGGTCTGCACTGCGACGAGGTGGCCCGGCTGACCGGGGACGACCCGGGGATGCGGATCGTGCCGTTCCGGGGCGAGTACTTCACGCTGGCGCGGCCCGAGCTGGTGCGGGGACTGGTGTATCCGGTGCCGGACCCGGCGTTTCCGTTCCTCGGGGTGCACCTCACGCGCGGCATCGACGGAGGAGTGCACGTCGGGCCGAACGCGGTGCCGGCACTGGCCCGTGAAGGGTACGGATGGGGCGTCGTACGGCCCCGGGAGCTGGCGGCGACACTGGCCTGGCCGGGGTCGTGGCAGATCGCTCGGCGGCACTGGCGGTACGGGGCGGGCGAGCTGCGGCGGTCGGTGTCCCGGACCGCCTTCACCTCGGCCGTCCGGAGGCTGCTGCCCGCGGTGACCGCGGACGACCTGGTGCCCTCGGCCGCGGGGGTGCGGGCGCAGGCGGTGCTGCGGGACGGGACGCTGGTGGACGACTTCCTGATCCGGGAGGGGGCTCGGGCCGTGCATGTGCTGAACGCGCCCTCGCCTGCGGCGACCGCTTCGCTGCCGATCGGGCGGGAGGTGGCTCGGCGGGCGTTGGAGGCGTTGCGGGGCGTGTGAGACTTCGCGGACGTGTGGAGCCGGTCGCCTGCTGGTGCCGGGTGGTTCTTCTCGCCCCCGCCGCCCCTACCCGTCCCGTCCTCCGGGGGCTCCGCCCCCGGACCCCCGCTCCTCAAACGCCGGAGGGGCTGGATTGTCGGAGGGGCTGAATTGCCGACGGGGCTGAAGCGTCGGGCTGCTCGTGGCCGTAAAATCGGTTCCACTGTGTCTGACTCCCTCAATGCTCCCGAAGCCTCCCCGCCCCCTCACGCCCCCGGTGTCTCCGTCCGGCACGGTCGGACCAAGGGGGAGCCGCGGTTTCCCGACGGGCCCAGTCCCGATCCCGCGGGGTCGCACTTCGAGCGGCGGATCCGGAGTTTCCAGCCCCGGCGGAGCCGGGTGACGGCGGGGCAGGCCGACGCCCTGCAGCGGCTGTGGCCGACGTGGGGGCTCGACATCGACGGGCAGCGCACGATCGACCTCGGCGAGATGTTCGGGAACGATCATCCCGTCGTGCTGGAGATCGGGTTCGGGATGGGCGAGGCCACCGCGCAGATGGCCGCCGCGGAGCCGGGCACCAACATCCTCGCCGTCGACGTGCACACCCCCGGGCAGGGGAACCTGCTCAATCTCGCCGAACAGCAGAAGCTGTCCAATGTCCGCGTCGGCAACGGCGACGCCATCATCCTGCTGCGCGAGATGCTCTCCGAGGACTCGCTCGCCGGGCTGCGCGTCTACTTCCCGGACCCCTGGCCCAAGAAGCGGCACCACAAGCGGCGGCTGATCCAGCCGGAGTTCCTGGATCTGGTCGCGGCCCGCCTCATGCCCTCGGCGCTGGTGCACTGCGCGACCGACTGGGAGCCGTACGCCGAACAGATGCTCGAAGTACTCACGGCGCATCCCGACTTCGAGAACACCCAGGCCGACGGCGGTTTCGCGTCGCGTCCCGGCTTCCGGCCGCTGACCCGTTTCGAGGGGCAGGGGCTGGACAAGGGACATGTCGTGAACGACCTGCTGTTCCGCCGCGTACAGCACGGCGACCGAACCGACCGGTCCGCTCAACCCCCCGCCGACGCCTGAGCGTCCTCGCCCTGCTGCGGGCGGCGCCTCTGTCTCGTTAAGGTCGATGCCGTGGCCACCTGTCCCCCGTATCCGACACGCCCCGGTGATCCCTCCGGCGGCGGTGCGCTGCGGCATGCGCACTGGTGGCAGAAGAAGTGGGTGCGTTACGGCGCCCTGATCACGCTTCTGGCGCTGTCCGGGCTCGTGATCCTCGCCCTGGTCCGCCAACAGACCGGCACCGAGGGGTTCCTGGTCGGTCTTGGCCTCGCGGTCCTGCCCGTACCGCTGCTCATAGCCGCCTTCCGCTGGCTCGACCGGGTCGAGCCGGGCCCCTGGCGCAATCTGTTGTTCTGCTTCGCCTGGGGTGCCTGCGCGGCCGCGCTGATAGCGATCATCGCCAACAGCTTCGCCACGAAGTGGATAGCCACGGCCACCGCCGACCCCGCCGGCGCGGACACCCTCGGCGCGACCGTGATAGCGCCGGTCGTCGAGGAGTCGGCCAAGGCCGCCGCCGTTCTGCTGGTCTTCCTGTTCCGCAGACGGGACTTCACCGGGATCGTCGACGGGGTGGTGATCGCCGGGGTCACCGCGACCGGGTTCGCGTTCACCGAGAACATCCTCTACCTCGGCACCGCTTTCGGTACCGACCAGCTCAGCGGCGACCGCGGCATCGCCTCCGTCACCGCCGCGACCTTCTTCGTACGCGTGGTCATGTCGCCGTTCGCGCACCCCCTCTTCACCGTGCTCACCGGCATCGGCTTCGGCATCTCCGCGCTCTCGGCGGAGCGCCAGCACATCCGGCGGGTGCTCGTCCCGCTGTCCGGGCTGCTGCTCGCGATGGGCATGCACGCGACCTGGAACGGCTCGTCGACGTTCGGCGAGTACGGGTTCTTCGCGGTGTACGCGATGTTCATGGTGCCGGCGTTCGGGCTGCTGACCTGGCTGGTCATCTGGACGCGGCAGCGGGAGCTGAAGACCGTGCGGGAGGAGCTGCCCGCGTACGCCGTCGCCGGCTGGCTGGCCCCGACCGAGCCGTATGTGCTCGGGTCGATGCGGGCGCGGCGGGTGGCTCGGGAGTACGCGCGGCGGCAGTCCGGCGGGCGGCCCGCGGCGCGGGCGGTCGCGCAGTACGAGGCGTACGCCACCTCGCTGGCCTTTCTGCGGCACCGGGGGCGGCTCGGGCGGGCGAACGCCGACTTCGTCGTACGGGAACGGGAGTTGCTGCACGAGCTGTGGCGGCGCCGGGACGTGGCGCGGCCCGCGCTGGACCACGCGGCACGCATGACGGCACCGCCGGTCCCGGTGGCCGCGCCGCCCTGGCCGGTGTACGGGGTGTACGGGTATCCGGCGCAGCCGGCCCAGACCGTCCAGCCGTTCCGGATGGCCCCGCCGGTCCACTATCCGGCGGCGCCGTATCCCGCGTACAACCCGTACCGGACGTAGGGCCGCGCGGCCCCTCCGTGGCAGGTCAGGCCGACGCCTGCGTCAAGCGCGTCAGCTCCGCCTCGGTCAGCACCAGGTCCGCCACCCCGACCAGCGCCGGCAGCTGCTCCACCGTGCGGGCGGACGCGATCGGCGCCGCGACCGTCGGCTGGGAGGCGAGCCAGGCGAGGGCGACCGTGGCGACCGGGGCCCCGTGGGACTCGGCGATCTCGTCGAGCGCCGCGAGGACCTTCTGGCCGCGCTCGGTGTCGAGGTGCTTGCCGGCGCCGGCCCTGGCACGGGCGCTGTCGACCGTGGCACCGGGACGGTACTTGCCGGTGAGGAAGCCGGAGGCGAGCGCGAAGTACGGGACGGCGGAGAGGCCCTCCTGCTCGGCGACGGCCTGGAGTTCACCCTCGTAGGTGTCGCGCGAGACCAGGTTGTAGTGGGGCTGGACGGCCACGTACCGGGCCAGGCCCTCGCGGTCGGAGAAGGCGAGGGACTCCGAGAGCCGCTCGGCGGAGATGTTGGAGGCCCCGATGGCCCGCACCTTGCCCGCCGTCACCAGTTCGTCCAGCGCGCCGATGATCTCCTCGACGGGGATCTCCGGCTTGTCGAAGTGGGTGTAGTACAGGTCGATGTGGTCGGTGCCCAGGCGCTGCAGCGAAGCCTCGGCCGCAGCCTTGATGTTCGTCGCGGACAGGCCGGGGAACTCGGGGTGCTGGCTGACCTTCGTGGCGATGAGGACGTCGTCGCGGTTGCCGCGGGCCGCGATCCACCTGCCGATGATGGTCTCGGACTCACCGCCGGAGTTGCCGTCGACCCACGCCGAGTAGGCGTCCGCGGTGTCGAGGAAGTTGCCGCCCGCGGCGGTGTACGCGTCGAGGACGGCGAAGGACGCGGCCTCGTCGGCGGTCCAGCCGAACACGTTGCCGCCGAGGGAGAGCGGGAAGACCTCGAGGTCGGAGGAGCCGAGCTTGCGAAGAGAAGTCATGTCCCTCATCAACGCAAGCACCGGACCCTGTTCTTCCGCTACGGCCGCAAAATCGCCGTAAACCTCAGGGGTTGAGCCCCTTGCTCCGCAGCCACGACATCGGGTCGATCCCGGTGGCCGCACCGCCGGGGTGGACCTCCAGGTGCAGGTGCGCGCCGGTCACGTTGCCGGTGGCGCCCACGCGGCCGATGACGTCACCGGTGCCGACCTTCTGGCCGACGCTGACGCTGATCGAGGACTGGTGGCAGAACCAGAGCTCGGTGCCGTCGTCGAGGGTGAGGATCGTGCGGTAGCCGTAGGAGCCGGCCCAGCCGGCCTCCGTGACGGTGCCGCTGTGGATCGCCTTGATCAGCGTGCCCGTGGGCGCGGCGAAGTCGAGGCCCGTGTGGTAACCGGAGGACCACAGGGAACCGGCCTGACCGAAGGTCCCGGTAATGGTGTACGAGGAGGTCGGCAGCGTGAACTGCTTGGCGAGCTCGGCCAGACGCGCGGTCTCGGCCTTCTTCGCGGCCTCTTCCTCCGCCTTCTTCTTGGCGGCGGTGGCCTTCGCCTGGGCCTCCTTCTCCGCCTTGGCGGCGACCGCGTCCGCTTCCTTCTGGGCGGCGTCCGCGACGGCCTTGGCGGCCTTGACGTCGATCTGGTCCTGCTGCGTCTCGGCCTGGGCCAGGATGCGCGAGCGCAGCACCTCACCGGCGTCCGAGGTCGAGGTGCCCTTGGTGGTCGCCACGGAGGCGGTGACGACACTGCTGAAGGCGCTCGTGTCGTCCGCGGAGGAGCCGGAGCCGTCCGAGATGAGCGAGCCCACGGAGGGCAGGTCGGGCATGGAGATGGAGACCGGCGGCTTGCCGGTGTTGGCGCTGGCCATTCCGCCGGCGCTGACGGCGGCTATGACGCCGACGCCCAGAACCGTGGAGCTGCGGGCGAACCCGCCGCCGCGCTGCTTGGCGACGCGATGCCGGCCGCGTACCGGAGCGAGGGACTCCGCGGTCGGGTTCCACTCACCGAGCAGCGCCTCGTCGTCGGCACGGTAGCCGCCGTATACGAGGGTGTCGCTCGGGACGTAAGGCGCCTCGGGGGCAGGCGGGTTGGACGCCACGTGGGCGTGCTCCTTTCCTTCCTTCTCGCCTACCGGGTTAGCTGACGGGTTCGGAGCAGGAAGGTCTCCTACGCGCGTAAACCGCCGTGCTGCCACGGCGAAATACGAGCGATTCACCCCAAGTTGGTGGTTCCCCGGTTTCCTAGCGGAATTCGGCGCGTGAGCACGGAGCCGTCTCTTGTGACGGCTGGGACGACCGCGCTGCGTTATCGAACGTTAATAGACCCGGGGGCCCGATTCCAAGCCGTTCCCCTTGATCATTAACGAAATCCCGCAGGACTTACGGCCCATGACCGGCGAAAAACGGGCGAGTTGACCTCGCCTCAGACAACTCACAGGTAGTGACGGCATGTCAGTTCGGCGCGGAGGGCGCTCGACTGCTCACAACGAGTTACACCACGTCAGTCGCACGGGCCGCTGCACAGGCACTCGGCGAGACGGGGTGGGCCGGGAAAACACTCAGGGCCGGATTCCAGTGAACTGGAATCCGGCCCTGAGTCTTCAGTAGCGGGGACAGGATTTGAACCTGCGACCTCTGGGTTATGAGCCCAGCGAGCTACCGAGCTGCTCCACCCCGCGCCGTTGTGTTCACTACTGTACGCCATCCGCGGGGTGCTTCGCGCCAGAGGTGTCTCAGCGGCCGGGGTTCCCGGCGTGGGTGAGGGTCTCCCAGGAGACGAAGAGAGCGTCGGTGCCGGCGGGCCGGGTCTTCACCGCGAGCCTGTGCGCGGCCGGGACGGGGACGCCGAGCCGGTTCTCCAGGTGGTTGAGGGCGACCTCCAGGTCCGGGCCCATGGTCCGGTCCACCTTCCCGCCGCACAGCCAGGCGGGCGCGGCCTCGCCGGCCTGGTAGCGGGCGTGGAGGGCGAGCGCGGCCCTGAGCCGGTCCTCGACCTCGCCGTACAGGTCGACGCCCTGGTGCCAGGCGGTCTCGGCGACGTGCGCGGTGGCGGCGAGGGAGTACCCGACGTGCTTGAAGTTGCGGCAGGTCTCCTGCGAGATCCCGTCCTTGAAGGTCGTCTGCTTGAACCAGTAAGCGGTCAGCTTCTGCGGGGTGTTGACGGTGGAACCCCGCGGGGTGAGCGGGACCTTGCCGTCCTTCTCCAGATAGAAGTACGCCGGTACGCGCTCGCGGAACCGCTCCAGGGCGTGGTCGAAGGCCTTGTGGTCGTTCAGGAAGACGGCCATGCCGATGGCGGCGTCGGTCATCACCAGGTCCCAGTTGCCGTTGTAGTCGGGGACCTTCTGGGTGACGGTCGGCAGGTAGGCGGTCCGCAGCATGTGCTCGAACCGCCGGACGCGGTCGGCGGGCCACCCCGCCCTGTCGGCGTACCGGATGATCTCGGCGGCCCGGGCCCAGGTGGAGCCGGCCCAGCCGGTCTGCAGCCCGGAGTCCTCCTCCGTGTGCCGCCTCATCGTCGCCGACCAGGCGTCCATGATCTCCCTGGCCTTCACGGCGTGCTGCTGCTTGCCGGTGACGCTGAACAGCAGGGCCTGCGTGTAGGCGGCGATGGCGTCCTGCCGCTCCTCCACGCACCCGTGCGCGGGCCGGTCGGCGTGGTCACCGCCGGGGCAGTCCACACTCGCGTACGGCTCGGGCCGGTACTTGTACGACCCGTACTTGCTGTCCCGCATGGCCAGATACGCCGACAGCCACGGCTGCTTCCCCGCCGTGACCCTCTCCCGTACGGCGTCCAGCTGCGCCTCGCTGACGAGCACACCGGGGTGGGTGAAGCCCGCGTCCGGGGGCAGGGCGCGGGCCATCGTGCGGGTGTGGGTGCCGGCGGTGCCGCAGGAGACGAGCAGGGCGGCGAGCAGGGGCGCGAGCAGCAGGGCGGGGGCGCGTCGTGGGGCCATGGGGCCAGGGTCGGACGCCGGGGGGTGCGACGCAGGTCCGGTTGGGCCGAACGGCCGGGTGGACCGGGCGTACCGTGGCGCCCCTCACGGGAAACGAGGAGGAGCCCATGACCGCAGCCGAGGAGCACCCGACGGAGATCGGCAAGCGGGACATCCCGCTCTCCGGCGGCCGGACGCTCCGGGTGACCGAGTTCGCCAACGGCAGCGTCCGGCTCGCCGTGCACGCCGGGTCCCCCTATGTGGTGACGGTCCTGGAGCAGATCGACGACGGGGTCATGCTGAAGCTCTCTCCGGGGCGCGAGGGCTCGAACGCCCACCGGAACTGGGTCCGCGACCACGGTGGGGACAGCCCGTCTTAGTACCGTCGCGCCCATGTGCCGCCTCCTCGGTGTGGTCACCCGCGCCCCGCTCCCCCTCAGCACCGCCCTGGGCGACCTCGCCGCCCCCTTCACGGAGTTGAGCCGGGAGCACGGTGACGGGTGGGGGGTCGCGACCCTGCCGGGCCAGGACGGCGCCGGACCGCGGGTCGTCAAGGGGACCGGGCGGGCCGTCGGCGACGAGCTGTGGGACCGGGCCCTGGCCGGGACGCCCACCGACGCCGCCGTACTGCACCTGCGGATGGCGAGCCCCGGACTGCCCGTCGTGCCGGGCAACACCCACCCGTTCACCGCCGACGGCCTCGCCTTCGCGCACAACGGCTTCTTCTCCCCGTACGACGCGCTCGACGGGCTCATCGACCCCGCACTGCTCGCGGGAGCGGCCGGGAGCACCGACTCCGAGCGGTTCTTCCTGCGCGTGCTGACCCTGTTGCGGGCGAGGGGCCCGGTCGACGCCCTCGCCCGGGCCGCCGACGACATACGGTCCCGCGCGGCCTTCGCGAGCCTCAACTGCCTGCTGCTGACCGGGGATGCGCTGTACGCGTACGCCGACGAGGACCCGGAGTCCGAGGTCAGCCTGCGGCGCGGCCCCGACTTCTTCCGGTTGCGGTACCGGGCCGACGGCGAGCGCGTGATCGTGGCGTCGAGCGGGGTGCCGCAGCCGGACGGGGCGTGGCGGGTGCTGCCGTACCGGCGGGTGCTGGAGGTCCGGCGCGCCGACCTGCGCGTACGCGTGCACGCGTGACCGACGGGCCGCACCGACGCGACGGCCTGCATGCACGCGGGACCGGCAGATGGTGTAGCGGGCTACACCGTGCGACCGGGAGCGGATCATCTAGCGTGAGTCGCATGTGGAGGACAGTGCAGCGTGCGGGGATGGCGACCGTGCATCTCGTCGTCGCCGCGGCGATGTGCTTCGGCATCTACATCTTCATCACCGTGCTGCTCATCGCCGGCATCGGCACGGTCGCGGTCGTCGGCTGCTGGCTGCTGCCCGAGGCGGTGCTGCTGATCCGGCGGATCGCGGGCGCCAAGCGCAACCTGACCGCCCTGTGGACAGGCAAGGACATCCCCGAGGCGTACACGCCGATCACCGGCACACTGCGCGAGCGGCTGCGGATCTCCGTGAAGGACCCCGGCACGCTCACCGACGTCCGCTGGATGGTCTGCTACTACCTCTACGGCGCCCTCCTCGCCCTCGCCCTCCCGCTGTGGCCCGTCGGCCTCGTGGTCGACGGCGTGTGGGCCGGGGCGCTGCGCCGCAGCCCGGTCGTCCTCCCGCTGATCGTGCGGCTCGCGGACACCGAGGCACGCTGGTCGACCCTGCTGCTCATGCCCTCCCCGAAGGCCAGGCTGGCCCGGCGGGTCGAGGAGCTGAAGGAGACCCGGGCCGACGCGATCGCCGCCCACGAGGCCGAACTGCGCCGCATCGAGCGGGACCTGCACGACGGCGCCCAGGCCAACCTGGTGGCGCTGTCGATGCGCATCGGACTCGCCAAGCGGGCCTACGACCGGGACCCCGACGCGGCCCGCAAACTGCTGGACGACGCCCAGGACCAGGCCGAACAGGCGCTGACTGAGCTGCGGCAGGTGGTGCGCGGCATCCATCCGCCGATCCTCACCGACCGGGGTCTGGTCGGCGCGGTGCGGGCCCTGGCGTCGAGCAGCGGGCTCGCGGTGCGTGTGGAGGACGGCGGCCTGGAGGCGGGCACCCGGGCGCCCGCGGCGGTGGAGGCGGCCGCCTACTTCGTGGTGGCGGAGTCGCTGACCAACGTCGCCAAGTACAGCGGGGCGAACCGGGCCGAGGTGCACCTCACCCGCACCCGGCGCGGTCTGACCGTGCGGGTCCGTGACGAGGGCCGGGGCGGTGCCGACGAGGCGCAGGGCTCGGGTCTGCTCGGGATGCGGCGCAGGGTCGCCGCCCTCGACGGGACACTGGAAGTGACCAGCCCGGTCGGAGGCCCGACCGTGATCGATGTGGAGCTGCCGTGCGTGTGGTGATCGCCGAGGACAACGCCCTTCTGCGAGAGGGGCTCGTCCTGTTGCTGTCGTCCTCCGGACACGAGGTCGTGGCCGTCGTGGGCACCGGCCCCGAGATCATGCCGGCCCTGCTGGAGCACCGGCCGGACGTGGCCGTGCTCGATGTGCGGATGCCTCCCGGCTTCCGCGACGAGGGACTGCGGGCGGCGCTGGAGGCCCGCGAGAAGATCCCCGGGCTGCCGGTCCTGGTCCTCTCGCAGTACGTCGAGGAGTCGTACGCCGCCGAGTTGCTCGGCGGTGGCACCAGCGGGGTCGGCTACCTGCTCAAGGACCGGGTCGGCCGGGTCGACGAGTTCCTCGACGCGCTGGAGCGGGTCAGGGCGGGCGGTACCGCCCTGGACCCCGAGGTCGTCACCGAACTGCTCACCCGCCGCCGCGACACCCCCCTCGACTCCCTCACCCCGCGCGAACGCGAGGTGCTGAAGCTGATGGCCGAGGGCCACGACAACACGACCATCGCCTCGACGCTCGTCGTCACCGAGCGCGCGGTCAGCAAGCACATCGGCAACGTCCTCCTCAAGCTGGACCTGCCGCCGAGCGACAGCGGCCACCGGCGGGTGCTGGCGGTCCTGACGTATCTGGCGCACACACCCAAGTGAGGCCGCGCGCTCACAGCGCCGACCGCGTCCTGCGCAGTACGGCCTCGGCCATCCCGCGCTCGCCCCGCTCGTTGGGGTGCACGGCGGCCGCGGGGCTCTTCGGGGCCAGCGGCTCTATCCACCGTGTGCCCTGCGCCGAGCAGGCGTCGCGGCCCTCGGAGGGCGTGTACGTGTCGACGTACTCCACTCCGGCGGCCTCGGCACGCTTGCGCAGCTCCGCGTTGAGCCGCTGCTCCTGGTTCCGCAGGAAGGCCACGTCGCCTGGTGCGAGGGACATCTCGCGGCCGCACTCGGCGGCGTCCGACGGCAGGATCGCCGGGTAGCCGACGACGTAGACCCGTGCCTCGGGGGCGCGCCGCCGGATCTCACCGAGCGCCTCGGCGAGGTGTGCGCCGGCGGCCTCGGTCTTCTCCTGTACGCCGTCGCCGTACTTGCGGGCGCAGGGCGCGTCCTCGGGCGCGAAACCGCGCGTGAGCGCGTACAGCGCGCCCATGCCCACGCACCGCTCGACCGTCGAGGCGAACCCGATGTCGTTGCCGCCGATCCCGAGGGTGACCAGGCGGGTGTCGTGCGAGAGGGCCTTCAGCTGGGCGGGGTTGGTGCCGTCCTCGGTGGACTGTTTCCCGGTCAGGTCGGCGATGGTCGCGCCGGAGCAGCTGACGTCCTTGAAGTCGGCGCCCTTGATGTGGAGTCCGGCGGCGACGAGGGACGGGTAGTTGCGGTCGGAGCGGTCGCAGCCGGCCGGGTCGCCGTTCTGGTCCGGGATCTTCGGCCCCGCGGTGTAGGAGTCACCGAGGGCGACGTACGGGCCGTTTCCGGAGGGCGCGGGGGAGTCGTCGTCCCGGCTCACACCTACGGTGACGGCCAGAGTCCCGCAGGCGAGAAGGAGCCCGGCGACCATGATCCGAGGGTGAGAAGGCATGAGGGTGTCCCGTCTGTTGGCTGAGCGATGAAGAGGGGCCGGCCGCATCGCGCCCCGTAGGAGCGCGGGGCTGTATCGATGTGCGGCTCCGCCGCGTGGGCGCGACCAGCCCCCACGAACCCGCAGAGAACCGCCGACAGAACTCAGCGGAGACTCAACACCCGCTCCTCATCGGCGACTTCGACCGACCTCACGAGCTTCGAGCCCTCGACATCGACGTTCGGCAACACCCGGTCCAGCCACCGCGGCAGATACCAGGCCTTGTGGCCGAGCAGCGCCAGCACGGCCGGCACCACAGCCATCCGCACCACGAACGCGTCGAACAGGACCGCGACGGCGAGCCCGAAGCCGATCATCTTGATCATGGACTCACCGGCGCCGATGAACCCGGAGAACACCGCCATCATGATCAGCGCGGCGGCCACCACGACCCGGGCACTGTGCCGGAACCCGGAGACGATCGCCTGCTTCGGCTCGTCCCCGTGGACGTAGGCCTCCCGCATCCGCGAGACCAGGAACACCTCGTAGTCCATGGCGAGGCCGAAGACGATGCCCACCAGGAAGATCGGCATCATGCTCATGATCGGCCCGGAGGTCTCCACTCCCAACAGCCCGGCGCCATGGCCCTGTTGGAACACCGCGACCACCGCGCCGAGCGCGGCCAGCACCGAGAGCAGGAAACCGAAGGCCGCCTTCACGGGCACCAGCAGCGAGCGGAACACGAGCAGCAGAAGCACGATCGCGAGGCCCACGACCACCGCGAGATACGGGATCAGCGAGTCCTGCACCTTCTGCGCCACGTCGATGTCCAGCGCGGTCTTGCCGGTCACCTCGAAGCTCGCGTCCGCCTCGGCCTCGATGCCGGAGCGTTCGTCACGGATGGTCTGGACGAGGTCCTTGGTCCTCTCGTCGGTGGGCGCGGTGGAGGGCGTCACGGCGAGCACCGCGGTGTCCCCGGCCTGGTTGAAGCGGGCGGGCGAGACGGTGACCACACCCCGGGTCGCGGCGATGTCCTTCGCGACCGTGGCCACGGCGGTCCTCGCGTCCGGGGCCCCCTTCGCGTCCACGACCACGGTCAGCGGCCCGTTGAAGCCGGGCCCGAACCCGGCGGCGAGGGCGTCGTACGCCCGCCGCTCCGTCGTGGACGTCGCCTTCGCCTCGTCACCCGGCATCCCGAGCTGGAGGTCGAGGGCCGGGGTGGCCATGGCGCCGAGGCCGACCACGCCGAGCAGGAGGACGGGCAGGGGATGCCGTACGACGATCCGCGCCCAGCGGGAGCCGCCGTTCTCCGTCCTGAGCTGCTTGCGGCGGTGGCGTTCGGAGTCGCGGCGGGCGCCCCGGGACAGGACGGCGTTCGGCCAGAAGCCGAGGAGCGCCGGGACCAGGGTCAGGCAGATCAGGACGGAGAGACCGACCGCGCCGGCCGCGGCCAGGCCCATCTTGGTGAGCATCGGGACGCCGACCACCCACAGTCCGGCGAGCGCGATGACGACGGTGAGGCCGGCGAAGACGACCGCGGACCCGGCGATCCCCACGGCGAGGCCGGCGGCCTCTCTCGGGTCGTGCCCCTTGGCGCGCTCCTCGCGGTAGCGGGAGACGACGAACAGGGCGTAGTCGATGCCGCAGGCCAGGCCGAGCATGGTGGCGAGGGTGCCGGTGTTCTCGGAGAGGCCGAAGGCCTTCGACAGCGCGAGGATGCCGGTCATGCTGATGCCGACGCCGATGACCGCGGTGAGCAGCGGCAGCCCGGCGGCAGCCATCGAGCCGAAGGTGACGAGCAGGACGACGGCGGCGATCGCGATGCCGATGACCTCGGCGGCGCCGCCCGCTGAGGGCTGGGTGGCGAGGGCGTCCCCGCCGACCTCGACGCGCAGGCCCGCGTCCCGGGCCACGTCGATCGCCGACTCCAGGTGCTTCTTGCTCGCGTCGGTGAGGCCGTCGGCCCTGACCTCGAAGGAGACGGTCGCGTAGGCCGTCGTGCCGTCCTTGCTGACGGCCTTCGCCTGGAAGGGGTCGACGGCGGAGGCGACCTGCGAGCCGTCGGAGGCGGACCCGACGAGCTTCTCGATCGCCGCCTTGTTCCCGGCGGCGGTGACCTTCTCGCCGTTCGGCGCGATGAACACGATCCGTGCGCTCGCCCCGTCTGCGGCCGCGCCCGGGAAGCGCTGCTCCAGCAGGTCGAACGCCTTCTGGGACTCGATGCCGGGCATCGTGAAGCCCTCGTCGGCGGGGGTGGACGCCTTGGTCGAGGCGAAGCCGACGGCTCCCAGGACCCCGATCCACAGCACGGCGACGAACCATCGCCAACGGAAGGACACACGGCCCAGGTGGTAAAGGACAGTTGCCATGGCTCGGGAGGCCTCCACAATCAGCGGTCGGAATCGACGTGATCCACGATTCCGCCGACCGATCGCCCCCACGAGGGAGCACCCTCCCGAACCGGGGTGTAGCGGGCTACACCCCCGTCACCCCCGTCAGCCGACGCTGAGCTCGCTCAACTCCCCCAGCGGCAGCGTGTGGTGGGTCTGCAGGACCTTCGCGCGCAGGTACCGGACGTTGTGGGCGGTGGTGAAGACCCCGGTGGGGACCCGGTCGCGGACGCCGATGCCGAGGTCGCGCAACTGGGCCGCCTTGTCGGGGTTGTTGGAGAGCAGGTCGAGCTCGCCGATCCCGAGGGCCTGGAGCATCTGGGCCGCCGCCGTGTAGTCCCGGGCGTCCTCGGGCAGGCCCAGCGCGGTGTTCGCGGCGTAGGTGTCGAGGCCCTGGTCCTGGAGGGCGTACGCGTCGAGCTTGTTGTAGAGGCCGATGCCGCGGCCCTCCTGGCGGAGGTAGAGCAGGACGCCGCCGCGCTCGGCTATGCGCTCGACGGCCTCGCGCAGCTGGGGTCCGCAGTCGCAGCGGGCGGAACCGAAGACGTCGCCGGTGAGGCACTCGGAGTGCAGCCGCACCAGGGGTGTGGGTCCCGGGTCGCCGAGGACGACGGCGAGGTGTTCCTGCCCGTCGGCCAGGCCGTGGAAGGTGACCAGTTCGGCGTCGACGTGGTAGCCGTCCCCGAAGCGGAGCGGGACGCGGACGCGGGAGCGCTGGGTGGCGGCAGGGGTCTCGGTCATGCGGGTACTCCGGTCCATAGGCTCCGTAGAGACATCTGCTTCAGATTTGAAGCAGCTCCACGGGTCGAGACCCTACCCCATGCTTTAAATTTGAAGCAACAGGATTGTGGCGCCCGTCACGAACAGGACGGGGACGACCGCCGACGCCACGGGACCTCCTCGGAGGTCCCGTCGTCCCCCTGCAACCCCTCGGTGACGCTGGTGAAGATGTCCTCCAACTGCCCCACCTGCTCCGGGGTGAGCCGGTCGAACAGCGAGGTGCGGACTGTCTCCACATGCCCGGGCGCCACCCGCTCCAGCACCGCCACACCCCCGTCCGTCAGCACCGCGACGCTGCCGCGCTTGTCCCACTGGCAGCTCTCCCGCCGCACCAGCCCGTCCTTCTCCAGCCGGGCGACGGCATACGTCAGCCGGGGCCGGGTGATCTTCAGCCCCTCGGCGAGATCGGTCATCCGCAGCCGCCGCTCCGGCGCCTCGGAGAGGTTGGCCAGGATGGAGTAGTACAGGTGGGGCATGCCGGCCTCCTGCTGGAGCTGCCGGTCGATGGTGTCCTCGAGGAGGAGCGAGGCGGCGATGTACGCGCGCCAGGCGCGCTGCTCGTCGGGGGTGAGCCAGCGGGTCGTCATGCCCCCAGTGTAGGTTTGTTTCAAACTTGAACCAAGACCCGCTGTCCCTGCGCCTCCAGCACCCGCCGTTCCCGCAGCTCAAGCACCCACCGTTCTCGCAGTTCAGGAAGAACCCCGCCGTTCTGCCGCACCCGCCTCCGAGAGGGACCGCACAGATGCCCCACCCGTACGTCCTCCTCTCCGCCGCCGTCTCCCTCGACGGCTACCTCGACGACACCGGCCCCGACCGCCTGCTCCTCTCCAGCCCGGCCGACTTCGACCGCGTCGACGAGGTCCGCGCCTCCGTGGACGCGATCCTGATCGGCGCGGGCACGATCCGCGCCGACAACCCCCGCCTGCTGGTGAACTCCGAGGAACGCCGGGCGGCCCGGGTGGCGGCCGGGAAACCGCCGTACCCCCTGAAGGTCACGGTCAGCGGCTCGGGCGACCTCGATCCCGACGCGAACTTCTGGCACACGGGCGGCGAGAAGCTGGTCTACACGACGGAGAAGGGCGCGGAACGGGCCCGTGCGGCGGGCCTGGCGGCCGACGTGGTCGCGCTGGGCCCCACGCTGGACTGGCGCCGCCTGTTGACCCATCTGCACGAGGTGCGCGGAGTGGACCGCCTGATGGTCGAGGGCGGCGGCCGCATCCACACCCAGCTGCTCCAGCAGGGCCTGGCCGACGAGGTGCAGCTGGTGCTGGCCCCCTTGTTCGTCGGCGATCCGCACGCCCCCCGCCTCTTCGGCCCGGGCGCCTACCAGCCGGGCCGGCTGCGCCTGGTGGAGACCCGTCGGATCGAGGACGTGGTGCTGATGCGCTACGAGCCCACGGCCCCCGGCACGGGCCTGTGGTCCTCCGCCGCGGACCACCGCTGGCTCTCGCTGGCCTGCGACCTGGCGGCCCAGTGCCCGCCGTCGCGGACGGCGTTCAGCGTGGGCGCGGTCGTGGTGGCCGCCGACGGCACGGAACTGGCGCGCGGCCACTCCAGGGAGGGCGGCGACCCAGTCGTGCACGCCGAGGAGGCGGCGCTGGCGAAGATCGCCCCGGCCGACCCCCGCCTCGCCACGGCCACGGTCTACACCAGCCTGGAACCCTGCACCCACCGTGCCTCCCGCCCCGCCCCCTGCGCCCGGCTGATCCTGGACGCGGGGGTACGCCGGGTGGTGACGGCGTGGCGGGAGCCGGACACGTTCGTCGAGGCGGCGGACGGGACAGGGCTGCTGACGGAGCAGGGCGTGGACGTGGTGGTGGCGGCCGAGTACGGGGAGCGGGCCAAGACACCCAACCGCCACCTTCTGTGACCTGACGAGAGCCCTGCCCTCAGCCGATGGCGTACGCCCGGTACACCGTCTGAACCGAGCGGTCCCCGGCGGCGTCGGTCACCTCGGAGCGCAGGGCCACCGCGCCGGAGGCCGGGTTGTGGACGGCCGCCTGCCAGGTCGTGCCGGAGTGCTTGACCGTCGCCGCCTTCCAGGTCTTGCCGCCGTCGGCGGACGACCAGACCTTGACGGACTTGGCGGTCACCTTGGTGAACCTGACGTCGGGGTCCTGGGAGCCGCGCCCGGCGCTGACGTCGACCGTGGTGGTGGTGTTCGCCGCTGCCTGGTTGTGGCTGTTGAGTCCGGTGGGCAGGAAACGGGTCATGAAGACGGGCGCGACCACCGACTTGGCCGGGTCGGCCTTGAAGTGCCAGTCGAGCGTGACGCGCGACGACAGCATGCCGGCGGGGAAGGTGATGCCGGGGTGGTAGCGATGGGCGTCGACCTTCAGGTCGTACCAGCCGGCCGAGTGGATGCCGGCGGAGAACCCGTTGTCATCGCCGCCCCAGTTGGTCATGGTCTGCTTCTTGACGGTGGTGCTCCCCTTGGTGAGGATCACCGTCTCCTTCGTCGGGTCGGCCCCCCAGATGCCGACGTCGGGGTCGCCGATCAGGGCCTCCGGGATGAAGGTGACGGACTTCTGCCGGACCGTCGGCAGATAGTGCATCGGACTCCACGCGGCCCGCCCGAAGGACTGGGTGAAACTCTGTCCCGCCTTCAGCGTCCTGACCTTCGGGGAACCGCCGCTGACGTCGTCGCCGTTGTCCGCGAAGATGTCGTCGCGCGGCTGCCAGGTCCCGGGAGTCACATGGACGGTGGCGCTGTAGGGAGCGCTGTCGTCGCGCACTCCGGCCATCAGGTCGGTCGTGCAGTCGTCGACCTTCGGCTGCGCCTGGAGCGCGGTGTCGGTCTGACGGGCCATCTGCGTGCCGCTGCGCACCGAGAAGCGCATCGTCGCCAGCTTCGACCGCTTGTACGACCCACCGGGGGCGGTCGGGATGCCCGTGGTGTTCTTGACGGCGACGTACTCGTCCTTGCCCGACCACTGCGCCAGGTACCCGAACTGCAGCAGCCTGGAGGAGTTCGGGATGGCGTACAGGGCCCCCTGGTAGTTCCAGCCGCCGGTGCTGAAGGCGGAGGGCATGTTGCTGACGGTACCGGCGCACAACTGTGCGCTGATCCGCGGCGGGTCGGTCACGTCGGCCGGCGTGTCGAGCGACACCTTCACGACCTTGCCCTTGCGCGCGTCGAGCGTCACCGACCTGTTGCCCGACACCTTGACGTCCAGCGCACCGACGGTGTCCGTGCCCAGCCCCTCCGAGCCGTGCTCCCAGATGTCGGTCATCGCGAGGTAGTGCCCCGCGGGAAGGCTGAGCCGCTTGCCGGACTTCACGCTGTACGTCTGCCCCGACGGCACGGCGACGACGGTGATCGTCGTCGCGACCTTGGCGCCGTGCCGCCCCAGCGTGGTGACGGTCAGTGAGGCCGACGCCGCCTGCGCGGACACGGCGGACGCGACCAGCGGCACCAGCGCGGCCACCCCGACGAAAGCGAGCGATCTTCGTCGCACCATCTTCAACTCCCCCTCAAAATCCACAAGACGGCCAAGCCTAGGCAGGCCACGGACACGGCGGATCAAAGCGAGGAGCTACGTCTGATCAAGCTGTGACAAAGAACGTCGCCGCGGACAGTGGCCGGCCCATCGACCGAAGTGAGCGCGTCCGGCGGGCCGCACGGTGAGGTCCCCTCTGCACCGCGCCTGCGCACGGCCCCTCGCGCGAGGCGCACCCTCCGGCACAGCCACGCCTGTCCGGCTCACGAAGCCGACACCAGGTATTGGCTGAAACCTCAACTCAGCACACCTGAAACACAGTTGTCGCACAGCATGCCGCTTGGCAGACTCGCCTCGCCGACGGAAATAAACGTACAAGAGTGCGAACGCGCGCGCGGAAGCATCACGTCGGCGGACGGGACCCATGCCATCTCACCAGGGGGAACAACCATGAATCTCAGCCTGCCCAGACACGTCCTGGCCCGTGCCACCGCCACCCTCGCGCTGGCACTGGCCATGGCCACCGGCACCACCGGCCTTCTTTCCGGCGCCGAAGCGCACGCCCTGCCGGTCAGCGAGGGCTCCTTCAGCTTCAGCGGCGACGAGGGTGACTACATCAGCGGCGGTCAGTCCTACGCCTACGTGACGGCGTCGCGGGACCGCATGAGCGTCTCCGGCAACACCGACAACGGGGTGGTCTCCGTCTCCGTCGACGGAGCGAACGGCGACTGGTGGTCCCTGGACCTCGCGGCGCCGTCCGGCGAGGCACTGACACCCGGGACCTACACGGGAGCCACCCGCTACCCGTTCAACGAGGGGACCGAACCGGGCCTGTCGCTCAGCGGCAACGGCCGCGGCTGCAACCAGCTCACCGGCACCTTCACCGTCTCCGCAGTGGAGTTCGGGCCCCAGGGCTACGTGAAGAAGCTCGACGCCGCCTTCGAGCAGCACTGTGAGGGAGGCACCGCGGCCGCGCGCGGCGAGGTCCACATCGAGAACCCGGCCCCGCCGGCCGAACTCGGTCTCGGCCTCGGCATCGCCCTGGACGGCACCGCGAGCTCCCTCAACGGCAAGGCGGCCTTCCACGGGACGGTGACCTGCAACAAGCCGGTGCGGGTGACCGTGGCGGGCGACGTCACGCAGGTGAAGAAGCGGGACCTCATCCGCGGTTCCTTCTCCACTTCGGTGTCCTGCACCCCGGGCGCCCCGGTCGCCTGGACGGGTACGGCCGTACCCACCGGCGCGGTCCCCTTCCAGAAGGGGGACGTCGAGGTCGAGGGCCACGCGACGGCGACGGACCCGGACTACGGCCGGCCGGTGACGGTCAGCGAGACAGTGGCGGTCCGCCTCACCCGGGTCTGACCCCCTGCATCCTGACGCACAGCCACACCGCCCGGCCCGGTCTGCGTTGTACGGCCCCGAAAACGAGTCAGCGCCCGAGCCGACCGAAGCCGACCCGGGCGCTGCACAGCAGGTCAGAGGGGTTACCCCCGCTACCCGCACCGTAGGCCCTGTGGGACTCGAACCCACAACCAATGGATTAAAAGTCCTGGCGGGATCTTGCCGGGTGGGTCCGGACGCTTCTTCGGTGTCCGAAACCGCCTGGTCAGGGTAGGCGCCGCCTTGCGCTCAGTCCACGCCGTGATGCCCTCTGCCACATCGTCCGCTCACGCATCGCTCACGCACGACGGTCCTCTCAACAGCAACTTCGGTCCGCTGCTCTCCCTCTTGAGATCAGCTCACTCGAGCTGGTGGTCGTTGCCGCCGCATGAACCTTCCGGACGTGCGCAGATGCCCGCTGAGCATGTGCCCGCAGTCAGCCGGCGGAGACGAGAGCATCGAACGCTGACTGCAGTGCAACGACGGCGGCGCTCAGGGCAGCCGCCTCACCGAGCGCGTCGATGATCGCACGGACACGGCGACGCAGCACTCCGGGGTGAGGCTCGGAGCGGGCCGCCTCCGACTCGGCCTCGTCGAGCGCCCGCACTGCGTCCGCGGCGTCCTCGTCCGGTACGGCGCCCGGGTCCTGGGCGCGCAGCTGGGCGAGCTCGTGCCGCACCTGTGCCAGCGCGCGGACCAGTTCGCCCCGTACGGGATCGACCGCGGGTGGGACGGCTGGCGCCCCCTGGTGGAGGACCGTGTTCCCCGAGCCGACAACGACCTGACCGGTGGTCACATCACCGGTCCACACTTGATAGCGGGGTTCGGAAGGGTCGGGAGTCTGCACGCTGCGCTCCTTACGGGACTGGAGGTTGCTGGGGCGTGGTGGCGCACACGTAGTACGGCGACTGCGTGGGCACGTACGGGGACGCTCCCGCCTTGTTGACGGCGCTGACCCGGAAACACATGTACTGCCCGGACACCAGGCCGCCCCAGTCGTACGAGGTCTTGTTCGGCTGTGTCGACCGCGTGCTATCGCCGTTGTTCACCCAGAACGCGGTCTCGTCGTCGGAGTTGTCCGTCCAGGTCACACGGATTGTGGCGGAGTCCAGCGCCTCGACGGCCACGCCCGAGGGGGCGGTGGGGACGGTCGGCTCAGGCGGATCGGGCTGTCCTGGTGTCGTGGCGCAGACGTACGACCGCACGGGCGAGTACAGCGAGATTCTCGGGCGATTGACGGCCCGCACCCTCAGGCACATGTGCTGCCCCGGATCGAGGCCGCCCCAGTCGTACGTTGTCGTGTTCGGCCCGACCGTGCGGAATGTGTCGCCGTTGTACACATCGAAGCCGGTCTCGTCGTCGGAGTTGTCCGTCCAGGTCAGGCGGATCGTGAAACGGTCGATCGCCTCGGCCTTCGCACCCGTCGGAGCGGCTGGGACGGTCGGGATCGGACTCGGCGAGGGGGTGCGTGTCGTGGAAGTCGGTGAGGTGACTGTGGGCGAGGTCTGGGTGTTCGTCGTTGTCGGGGGTGTTCCGGTGGCGGTGGGCGGGGGCGGCGTCACGTCGTCCGAGGTGACGGCCAAGCCCGTGACTGTGCCGCCGACGACGATCGCCGCAGCCAGCGTGGCGACGACCGCAGGATGTGCGGCGACGGGGCTCAGCAGCGTGCCGGACGCACCGCTCCCGGTCTGGGTCGTGGCCGCCGCGCCGCCGCCCGCCTTGCCCGCCGCGGCGCCCACGACGAGCGTTCCGCTCGCGGCGCCGCCCACCGCCAGACCGGCGACGATCCCCAGCGCGCACCGCCGGGTGTCGTCCTCGCGGGCGAAGTACGCCGCGTCCTCGACGGCCCCCAGTCTGCGGGCCGCGCGGCCCCCGACCTCCAGCACCTGGTGCCAGGCCCCCCAGTGCAGGGAGCGGGCCAGCACCGGGGCCACCGTCCGCGCCAGCCGGCACACCCCGGCGTCGTCGCCCGCCCGCTCCGCCGCGGAGAGGACGAGCAGTACGACGCCAGTCTCCCCCACGACCTGGTGGGTGCGGACAGCATCGCCGACCCAGGCGGTCAGCGGGGCGGCGAATTCCGCGGACTGCCGCAGGGTGCCAGCACGTTCGGCCACGAGGGCGGCGAGGGGACCGCTCGCCCGGTACCCGAAACCGTCCCGCGCCAGCAGGCCCGCCGCTTCCAGTTCCGCGAGTGCGGTCTGATCCGGCGCGGACGCCGTACCGGAGCAGGCGCCCAACAGCGCATAGGAGACCGCCAGCGGCGCGAACCCGCAGAGCAGGCCCAGGCACCGCCCGGCCGCGGCACTCAGATCACCGGCGATCCCGAAGGCAAGCGCCGACTCCTCGGCGGCAAATCCGTTGGAGCCGCCGCCTAGACGCAGCGCGGCCGCCGCCTGGACGAGCGCCAGGGGATGTCCGCGCACCGTGGCCACGAGCCTCAGCGCCGCTGCCTCATCAGCCCCCAGCGGATGCCCCAGTTCCCGGCCCAGCAGCGCCAGGGAGTCCGTCTCCGGGAGCCCGCCCAGGCGCAGCCCCTGCCACACCCCGCCAGATACCGCCCCGGTCGAGGCCAGTAGTACGTCACAGGAGGGGACTGCATCCGCCAGTACGGTCAGGTCGTCCGCCGAGCCGTCGAAGTCGTCCACGACGAGCAGGGCATCCACCGAGCCCATGAGCCTGCGCAGGCGGTCGGCTGCGGGTTTGTAGCCGTCAGCGTCGTCGGTGGCGTAGCACGCGTCGAAGAGTTCTTGGACGATGTCCGCCACGGGCAGCCCGGCGGCCGAGAAGTACACCACGTCCCGGCCCGCCCCGGCGCACCTGGCGGCGTGCTCGGCGAGCAGGGCAGTTTTGCCGATACCCGGCGGCCCGTAGACCTGCACCGGCCGTCTGTCGCCCAACCACCGTGCAATATGCGCGAGTTCACCTTCTCGCCCGAGTAGCCCGGAGGGGCGGTGGAGTGCCGACCGGCCCACGGGCGGACGACGCACCCGCACCCGCGGCGGCGGCTCGGTACGTACGTCAACCCGTGAGTCACCGCTCGCGTTGACCACGACGTTGTGGTCGCCCACCACGAACTGCCCGCTGATGTGACCGTAGACCCGGATGGAGTTCGTGGGTGCCAAGGCCCTGCACCTCCCCCGGTGCGAACTCAGGGACCGGAGCGTAGCAGTAAAAGGGGTTGATCATGAGCAATCACCCAAGAATGTGACACTTGGGGAGAATGGGAATATATATGCGATGGCCGCTTGGTTTTCACATGTGCGACGCCGACCCCTTGCCTGACGTTGCCCCCTGGGAAGACTCGCTTGACACCCTTGCCAGCGCCACAACATTCTAGCTGGTGCTGCCTAGTAGACACGCAGGCCGTCGATCTCAACTCCGACGGCGAGTGCATCACCTGCAGCGTTAGGGCGTGCAGAAGAACAACTTGCGAGCGATCGACTCGCTGACCTGCGGAGTCAAGTTGCAGAACCCGCAAGTTAATTATCTGCACGCCCTAAGAAAGCCCCGGCGAAGAAGCTGCCGGCCAAGAAGACGACCACGAAACAGGCCGCCGCGAAGAAGAAGTCGTGCAGGCCGCGCAGCGCCTAGCTAAGCGGTGCCACCCGGAGAGATTAGTACACATGGAAAGAATCGATCACGTGCCCTTTCCTTCATCTCCCTCTTCTTCGAGGATCTGCTCAAGGATCATTCTGTCGGCCTGCACCAAGGGAACTTCATTTCCGTTTTCGTTACGAACGATGATGACGATCTCAGATCCGGACGCGTCTGTAGAAGTGTTCAGGGATCCTTGGCGAAACAGATGATCTCTTAACTCCAAGAGGCCGTTCACCATGGTGAGGACTGCGCCTGCGATGACGACGACACTGATCGGGTCGACGATTCGCGCCCGGCCGAGTCGTCGCGCACCGAGATCTTTGAGTCTGTCGACAACCGAATCGACCTCGGCGTCATCGGACGTGTAGATGACGAGCTCGATTTCCTTTTGTCCAGCCAACAGGGTTCCTCTCCTTATCACCACGAGGGCACGCCGATGTAGCTGAAAGCGGCCCAGTCCTCTATACCCCGTTTGCCCTTCAGTACGTTTTGGGCTTCGCGCACTGCGACCTGGGCTGACGCCCCCTTGCGAATGGCCTTATGAAACGACTCCATGAAGGCCAGTGCGGTCTCGTCGTAGACAGGCCAGCGTGAAGCCACGATTCCTCTCGCACCCGCACGGAGAAACGCGCCTGTCAGTCCGGCTGCATCGTTGATCGCGCTATTTCCTGTCAATGCGGAGGAACATGCAGAGAGAACGATCACGGGTGACCTCTGCAGCCTGACGCCGAGCAGGTCGGCTGCGGTGACACGCCGACTGTCAGCTTGCGCATCCTCTGCCAGGTGGAGCGCCGAGTTCCACGGGTCGTCCTCATCAAATGAGCCGTGGCAAGCGAAGTGGATAAAGTCCCACTGATCGGACAGATATTCGAGGACCTCTCCCTTGGCGGCGAAGCTGGTATCGAGCACAGTGAGGTTCCCACCCCACGTCTCCCTCAGCATCTCCGCTTCCTTAACCGCGGACGCCAGATCCGACCCCTGATAGGTGACCATAAGCACCTTCATGGGCTGACGAGGAGTTGACCCATTCACCCGCAGGTCCTCTACCAGGCTGAAAGACGGTAGATAGGTGATGTCCCTCCTGGATTGGGAGCCGCTGGCCTCGGCCAGCGAGGCAACAGCTTCAAAAGAGATACTGCTGAGGGCGCCTGGAGCACTGATGATCAGGCGAGTGAATGCCTGATCTCGCAGTAGGTCGACAAGGGGAGCCCACAGGGCTTGGTACGCCTTGGCAAAGAGTTTCCTGAGGCGCTTCTCCCGCCAGGTGCTCTGACTCACGGGGGTGAGGACCAGCGCTGCGGCGAAACTGTCGAAGTCAGCCTTCCAAGTGCGAACTTGGACAGTCGTCCCAACAACAACGGCCAGGACCTCGTCGCGCCACAGAGCGAAGCTAATGAATCCTATTCCTCCCGAGCTGCTCTGCCACTGCCGAAGTGCTGCTTCTATCCGCGTACGAAGAACGCTCAGGTCCTCAACGAAGCTAGGTAATTCATGCATAACCGGCGCTTCGCCGATCATGTCTATCACCGCAGCCACGGACTGGCGCGTGTGCTGCCGCGACATTTGCTCCTCGATCGCAGATCGTTCGTCTTCCCCCATCGTATGGAAGCGGATTGTGGCACCACGGGACCATTCAAGGGCACACAACGCGTCAAGAGAGCGACCAAGACGGGAGTACACGAGAGCGAGGGTGTCGAAGTACTCGACAAACTCCTCAGTGTGGGCGTGCAGAACCTGCACGTCGACTGCGCGGCGGCGCTGGAAGCCTCCCATCGCGCATACCTGCTCAAGCAGGGGAAGCGCTGCATCGAGCTTTTCTTCGCCAAGGTACAGCTGCGCCAAGTTCCCGATCGTAACCCACGCGGTCGGTTGCCATAGGGCTGAACCAAGAGCCGCGAGATTCGATTCGAGATCCTCAATCGCTTGACAGCGGAGGTCGCTGCTCGGCTCCTTGATTTCGAGAATCGCGATCGCACGAGAGTTACGAGCCGAGAACTGCATGGCGTCGGACAGCTGGCCGCTGTCGAGTGCGCTTGAAAGGAATTGAATTGCCCGTCTAGTGTCGCGGTCGGATAGTCCTTCGATTGTCCGGACATCCTGTTCTCCGACGGCCTCCATTGCTGTGACCAACCGTAAGTGCATGGAGGATGGCAGTGTAGGAACCGGAAGGCTGAGTAGATCACCGAGAGCACATTGCAGGTGCGCAACCTGCCACGCTGCCCCCTTAACTTCGCGACCCGGACCAATGCTAAAGAAATTCAGAGCGTCCTCGGCGGCTGCGATTGCATCGGTTCGCAGGCCAGGTCTGTACGTCGCCGCCAACAGAACATCGCCGAATTCTCGCAACAAACTGAAGGCGTACGAGGTGAAATTGTACTCCAGATAGGCAAATTCAAATGGCCTTCGGGTCTGGAGAGTCAGCAAGGCGGTGCGGCATAGCTCCACGGCCTCCACGCCTTCTTGCGGGTCATGCAGAAGTTTGAATAACTTATGATGCAAATTGCCCTCGTATTCCATCATGAGTGCAGTATCTGTCTCGTCTCCGTAACCGCCGAACATCCACAGCCGTCGTATGAATCGAACTGATAGCTGTAACTCCTCATGGAAGTCTGGGCGGAGCGAGGGTAGCTGCATCTCCCTCTCTAGCTCACCAATGTCGCGCCCTGCTGACACCCCCCAGACATGCTTCTGCCGGTTCCGTATATTTTCCTGTTGCTCAGGGGGTGCCAGTGCTTCCTCCCAGCCATAGCCCTGCTGACACTCTGCGCTGAAGGGAGGTTCGATCTCGCCAGCCCGTAGCTCCAAGCGGCCACCACCGCAGTTTTCGCAAGCGAACACCTCGAACCCCGATATGGATAGGTGGAATTCAGTGTCGCAGTCACCGCATGAGAAAAAACATTCCGCCCGGTGAGTGATCAACTCGTGATGCGTGGGGCCACATTGGACGCAATTTCTCTTTGTTACGTCGGTGCTTAAAATGAAGCCGGGATGCGTGCGAGTTTCACGCAGGCAGATACAGCAACGTTGGTAGACTTGCGCATCATAAGAGATTGCCGGAGCTTGTTCCTCGAGATGCTCAGGAAGTGCCCAGCCGCGGATTTCGCTTAGGATCTGCCTTGTGCCGGACATCGCTGTCTCCCCCGGCGGCGCTGTTGCATACCTTTCTTGGACGGTACTGCCCGCAATGAGTTGTTTCAAGCGGTTGGTTCCCAAGAAGCCATTTCAGTTGGCGTGATCTTGCGGCAATCTGAGAGGGCTGGGGCCGGGTGTCCCGCATGATGGAGCTGCTGCCAGGGTGATTGGCCTTCCGCTTCATGCTCGTCCGGCCTCACGGCATGCCAAAGGAAATTGGGGCCGTGCACGGCGGTCGCCACCACAAAAATCTCCGACCGCTGCGCGTACGCCGGTGTTGTCGAGCACTCCGTGTACGTCGACGCCGCCAACCTCCCGCCGCATCAGCGCGGCGGCTTCCGCGTCATCGGCACGCGCGAACGCATCAGTCAGCATCACGGCCGGTGGCGGGACTTCGTGATCATCGAGCGGCCCTGCCATCAGTTGAACGCCGGAGACCGCGCTCAGGCGGCTTCGGCAGACTGGGGATTCCAGAGCTCGGTGTACCGCTCCACTTCCTCGGAGCTCAGTTCATTGTCGCCCTCGGTGCGCAGCAGGGTGGTGTCCCACGGCCGGCTGCCATCGGTGCGCGGGGTGAGCAGCACGCCGAGGGTGGAGCTCTGTGCGGCGAGGCCGGTCTGCTGGTGGAGCTGGTGGTGGCGCAGCAGTACGTACGACTGGAAAGCAGCCTCTACTTGGGGGCCGAAGCGCGTGGCACATCCGAAGATCAGCTGACGGGTGCCGGACGGATCGATGGAACGGCGCCAGCGCCACTTGGACTCGTCGGCAGGTACCTCACGCACGTCGGCCAGCATGTCCAGCAGCAACTGTCCCCACTCAGCGCGCGCTCCGACCGGCAGCTTGTCCAGGTCGGAGAGGAGGAGCTGCCGGTTGGGCTCACTGATCTGCGATCGGATGGCACTGGTAGCGACGTCCTCCATGATGAGTCGCATCACCCGGTGAGCGTGGTCCGACCCCACCGGGGCCTGCGGGAGCAGCGGGGTGGAGAAGTGGGTTCCGCCGAGTCCGGCGACATCGGGGCTGAGGGGACCGGGGGGTGCCTCGGCGTCGGCCGCGGCGAACTCGTAGTACCGCACGGGCTCTTCACCCAGGGCTACGGGAGGTTCGACGGCGGCGCGGAAGAGGTAGTCCAGGACTGCGGTGGTGGAGCGCAGCTGGTCGAAGAGGAAGTCCCAGTCCCGCCGTGTCAGGGCGATCACGGGGATGCCGATTGGCTCCAGCGAGCAGATCGTGCCCTCGGGTACCTGCTCGTGATCCAGCAGGAACACCCCGATCCACTCGTAGGCGTTGCCATCGACAGACAGCGTGCGATCGCGGCCGTTGGCCATGTCAGCGGGCAGCATCCGCAACTGACGCACGGTGCCCTTGGCCTGGCGTACAGCTTTGGCCGCCACCTTCTGGATCCAGGCCACCTCGCTGTCCACGTCCTTGGGCTGGATCGTGCGCGCCTTGACCTGGATCACCGCGCCACGTCCTCCGGCGAGCAACAGCCTGTCGCCGAGCTCGCGTCGACCGGAGCCCTTGCTGGCGTAGGCGGACTGGAAGACGAAATCGGACAGACCCCAGGTGGCGGCGGCGGTGTGTGCCGCCGCCTCGGCACCCGGGCCGTGCTCCACGCCGGACGGCAGCGGTAGCGCCGGACGTATGCGCCGCACGTACTGCCCATTCGCGGTTTCCACAATGAGCGTGAACGCGTCGGGGTCGTCGTCCTGGATGAACTGCCACAACGCGGGAGAAGCCTGATCAGTCACGCCCTCTATTAGACGCAACGCACGGCCGCCGACGCCTGCCCTTTTCTCGTAGTACGTGTCACTCAGCGGCTTTCCGGCCCGGTACGAAGATGAGGACCACCAAAGCCAGTCCGACCATGCCGCCGACGACCTGCATGCCGATGAAGCCCAGGAGCGAGCCGGGTGCGATGCCCGCGAAGACGTCGGTAAAGGCGCGGCCGATGATCACCGCCGGTTTACCGAAGGACGGGACGAGGTCAACCAGTAGGCGGCGCCGATGTAGCCGATGTAGAGGAGGCGACGGCCACGGGAGCGTACTGCAGGCAGTAGGCGCGGGCCAGGCCCAAGATCAGCAGGATCAGGCCAGCCGTCGCGACAATCTCACTGAGGATGGGACGAGGATGGGCGCCCGCATGTGTGTGACGCACTGGAACCGCCACGTCGCTGAACGCGTCTGGAGCCCTGACGACTCCCAGACGGAGGTTCCATGGATCGGGTAGGGCTCAAAGAAGCGATCCAAGCGGCGTACGAGCAACTCCACGCGGCGGTCATGGAGATCCCTCTCCGTGACGGGCTCGACTTCCGATACGAATCTATCGAGCTGGAGCTGAACGTCGAAGTCGACGAGACCAGGGAGCGGCAGGGCGACGTCAAGTTCTGGGTGGTCGGCGGAGGCGGCAAGAACGCCCGCACGGATCGATCTACACACCTGGTCAAGGTGGCGATCACGCCCCTCTGGCGAAGCCGCTTGGGAGAGGTGAACGCCCGAGCGGTCACGCTGTCGGACAGCGAGTTGCGTCACGCGCGCGAATATCACGCGAGCAGGGGCCTAAACCTCTCCCATGGTGAAGAGTGATCACTTCCAGATGACTTCGATCCCGTGGGGGTTGAAGACGTTGTAGGGCCTGGTCGCGGGGTGGATCGAGATCTACCTGACGCTCCAGAAAAGGTCATGACGGTGTCAGGGGGTGCCCGTATCGTCGTGACATGGGCCAGTCCTCCAAGAAGAAGTTGAAGCGCCGGCATCACACCGTCCCGCGCCTGCTACTCCGGCGCTTTGCCGACGGCGAGCAGATCATGCGTGTGCCCCTCGACGGTGGTGAGCGTCGGTCGGTTGGCATCGCCGACGTGACGGTCCATCGCAACTTCTACTCGATGGTGGACAAGAACGGTCAGCTCGACGACACCATTGAGGATCTGCTCGCCGAGTTGGAGGGCAAGGCGGCCAAGGTGATCCGCGAGGTCGTCAACGGGGAGTGGCCCCTGCCGATCACGGGGCGGGCCGTCCTCGCCGAGTGGATCGCGGCACAGCACGCGCGGATCCCCGCCGCGCGTGCGGCAAACAACGAGATCGCCGATCATCTCGGCAAGGTCCTGATCGCCATGGGCGGGAAGCCGGAGATCCGTAAGCGTCTCGAAGAGGACGCCCAAGAGCCCGTCTCGGACGAGAAGGTCGAGGCCCTGTGGCAGGAACTGACGGACTTCGACGGCTACTACGCCGAGATGTCGGTCAACGACCACATGGCGGCGATGGGCCAGTCCATGAAGACGGCGTACGAAGTGTTCATGGCGCGCTCCTGGGGTCTGATTAAGTTCGATCGTCGTACGCTGCTCGTTCCGGACCATCCGGTCACGTTGGTGCGCGGGGAGAAGATTCCGAGTTTTCGGGGCGTCGGTATCGGCAATGCCGCCGCGATCCTCGTGCCAATCGATCGGCGGGCAGCGATCATGATCGCATCACCCGGGCATGATGACTTCTTCGTACGGACGCACACCAAGCTGGCCAAAGAGCTGAACCAGCGCTTCGCGGACAACGCGCGCAAGGAACTGTTCCACCACCCCGACGACAACCCCCTGGAGGGGGTTGAACTGCCGCCGATGCGTGACCGCGAGATGCAGGTCAGCCGACCGCCAGAGGGTTACCTGACGTCCGACGGCCCGTCGGACGCCTTCAAGAGCGCAATGAGCGACGGGCCAGAGCCTCCGCCGGATGCCAAGGCACCTCGAATGACGGGGTGAATGCCTGCAGCGTCATAGGTTTAAAGCCCATGACGCTGTCAGGGGCTCTCCGTATCGTGATCGTATGGGAAGTTCCAAGAAGGGCCTGAAGAGGGCCAATCACACGGTCCCGAAATCCTACCTGCTGCGCTTCGCTGACCAGCAGAAGCAGATCATGCGGGTACGGCTGGAGGACGGTAGTAGCCGCAGGGAGCCAGTGAAACGCTCCACGGTCGTCAGGGACTTCTACCTCATGGAGACAGCCTCCGGCGAGTGGACCGACGAGTTCGAGGACGCCCTGAGTGACCTCGAAAACGCTGGCATCCAGGCCATTAGGGCCATCGTCGATGAAGGCAAGTGGCCACCTACTCCGGAACACCGCATGGCCTTGGCGAAGTGGGCGGCTCTTCAGCACGTCCGCGTACCGGCGGTCCGCCAGCAGGGCAACGAGATTGCGGACTTCCTGCTCAAGCTGAACATCGCGGTCAAGGGGAAACCGCAGATGCGGCAGGTTATGGAAGAGCGGCTGGGGCGTCCGCCTACCGAGGAGGAAGTGGAGGCTCGCTGGCAGCAGCTGTCGGACTTCGACTCCTACTCCGTCAAGCAGCACGCCAATGCGCATATGAAGCTCATCGGTGAGCTGATGCCCCGGGCGGCTGCGCACTTTCACAGCAGGGCTTGGGGTCTCTGCCGGTTCGAGCGGAGGGCCCTGGTGACGTCCGATTGTCCTGTTGCCCTGGTGCCCTCGGCAGACGCGCACCCGGATGACGGGGTTGGCCTTGCGACGGCTGCGGGCTTCCTGATGCCACTCGACCGTCGAGCATTCCTTGTGATCAATGGCGAGGAGGGCGAGGACTACCGGTTGCGCCCTCACACCAGCTTGGCGCGTTCGTTCAACCAGAAGATCGTGTTCGACGCTTGCCGCAGCGTCTTCCACCATCCGGACGACAGTCCCCTGGAAGGTCTTGTCGTGCCGAAGCCAGCAACTCGTGGGATGGACATCAGTGGCGACCTGCAAGCTTTTCTGATGCCTGAGGGGTGGCCGTCCCAACCGCGATCCTGACATTTCCAGCGGACCTTGATCCGCTCGGGGTTGAAAACCTCAGTAGTGGCAGTCAGTTGATGGCACGGATCATCACGGTCAGGACCGGCGAGGCCGGTGACGGCTGACTCTGCCCGATGTCCTCGTACCCCCACGACTTGTAGAGCGCGTGGACCTTTCCGTCCCCTGCGGCCGGGTTGACCATGAGCGTGACGTACAACTCGTCGCGTGTGGCGAGGAGCGCGTCGTGGATGCGGCGTGCGGTACCGGTCTTCCGCCAGGTCGGCCGGACGCCGATCTCCTTCAGGGCCACGGCCGGATGCTTGGTGTACTTCTCCACCGGCGCCGGACTCGTGCGCTGCCAGTACCGGTCGCCGTGCTCAATGGTGTTGCCGTAGGCGTAACCGACCGGATGACCGTCCGCGTACGCGAGGACGGCCGTGAACCCCGTCTCCGCGCCGTGCCGATCCAGTCGCTCGCCGAACACGGTAACCGCGTAGTTCGGCAGGTGGAGCAGGGGAGCGCGCACGTCGGCGTACACATCGAGGAGGTCGCCGCGGGCGGTGTCGAGGGTGGTGAACGTGCGAAGCTCGATGGCGGGCGCCGTGGTCATGCGGCCATCCTCCAGGTGGCGGCGTGCTCGGTCCAGGTCTGCGCGCTGGTGCTACCCGGCACGGTGGCGCGCAGCGCGGCCCCGAACTCCTGCAGCATGCGCGTGACCCGGGCGTGCTGGGTGGCGGCTTCGGCGGGGACCTTCATCGCGGTAGCTGTGGCGGCGTCGGGGGCACCCTGGGCGAGCTGGGCATGGGCGAGTCGGGTGGTGGTGATGGCCCGGGACCGGATCATGTGGGGCCGGAGGGCGGACAGGCAGCGGTGGGCGTGGTACTCGGCGGTCGAGTAGTCGCCGAGCGCCAAGTGCGCTGACAGGGCCAGGGAGTCCAGTTCGGCCTGGTCGTAGAAGGCGAGCATCCACACCGGCCGGTAGTCGGCAGGGTCGGCGCGCAGCATGGCGTCCTGCGCCTGCTCGAAGGCGCGGCGGGTGCCGGTGCGGTCCTGAGCCGCGCCGTGGATGGCGCCCTGGCGGGCCAGGCCGAGGGACGCGAACAGAGGGTCACGGCGGGTGAGGTGCAGGTTGCGGGCGACGTCGTTGGCGGCGAACGCGTCGGCGGGGCGGCCCATGTGCCGGTACATGGTTCCCGCATGGCTCCAGATGCGGAACTTGATCGCCTGGTCGCCGGACATCTCAGCGAGGGCCTGGGCCTCGCGCATGTGCGCCTTGGCGATGTCGTAGCGCCGCCCGTCGATGGCGGCCCACATCGCGGAGGAGCGGAAGGCGGCTGCTGAGGCGTAGAGATTGCTGCGTACGCGCTGGGTGGCGCTGCCGGCGTTCTGGAGGTTGAGTGCCTCGTCAGCGAGGGCGGCGGCCCGCTGCTCGATGCCGAGTTGTCCGCCGTGGCGGTGGTCGCTGGCGATGATCTCGGCGAAACGCTTGTTCAGGCGGTTGACGTCGCTCATGCCGATACGGCGCGGTGATGTGGTGCCGGGAGCGGCCGCTGCGGCGGCAGCCGCCGCGATGCTGCCGACGAGGGTACGGCGCTTCATGTCGGGGTCCTCCTGCTGCGGTGAGGCCGGGGTGGACGAAGGCCGGCCCCGTGGCACGAACCCTAAAGCGACGGCGGGTAGTGCGGTGACTTCCTCAAGTGCCTTGCGGGCAGCTGACTTTGGCCACGTGACCCGGCCCGCTTTCCATGCTCGGACCGATGAGCCGTCGAGCCCTCCAGGGTGCCCGGTCAACCGTTCAATGGCCCTGTTCACGGCCTCGGCGAGGCTGTTGGAGCTGTATCCGTGTTCGGTCATCCACGCCTCAAGAACGGTGTTGCGGGTGGTGTCCATGCGGGCACGGTAGCCCGCGCGATCCTCACCCGCCAGGTAAAGGAGAAGCCAAAACACCCTAGGTCGGTCCGTCGACTGAGCATCTGAACGTCCTAACCAACCTGCTGGGAAAGGGAGTTGTCTGGGTGCTGGTCGCCCGCCGCGCCCCACCGTGCTGGCGGCTGTTGACGGCCCGGCCCGCCCCCGAGGTTCCCCCGTGGGGGCGGGCCGGGCGCCGAGACGACACGAAGGCTCCACCCCAATGACAAGTCTGAGAACACCAGTTGAGGCCATCTCCGTCGGCCACCCCACGTACAGCCAGACCTTCCCGTGCAAGCCGTCCACGGCCGAGATCGGCCGCGAACTCGTCCGAGACGTCCTCGGTGTGTGGCGCCTGGACGGCCTCGCCGACCGTGCCGCACTGATTGTCACGGAGCTGATCGCGAACGCCTCCAGGCACACTCCGTGTCCCGAGATCAGCCTCACGGTCGGGCGGCCGAGTGCGACACGACTGCGTGTCGGGGTCGTGGACCGGGAACCATCGCGTCTTCCCATCCTCAGCCAAGCGGCTGACGACGACGAGTCGGGGCGCGGGCTGCTCCTCGTCGACGCTGTCGCCGACCTCTGGGGCTACGACCTGCACGGCTCGGACAGACGCCCTTGGGGCAGAGAGGTCTGGGCGGAACTCCGCACCGAGGGCGGCAAGTGAGCATCCTGGCGACGGCACCGTCGCCACTTCCGGATCTCGCCCAACTCCGGCCCCGCCAGCAGATGGCCATGGACTGCGCTCTCTGCACCCAGCCACTGGGAGCGAGCGGTCGACGACTGGGCGAGATACGCCACCGGGGCCTGCCGTTCCAGCTCTGGGCCTGGGCTCCCCACTGCCAGGCCGCCAGATCGACCATCCCGACGAGCTGAGAAAGGAGACGTCCTTCCATGGAGTGGCCGTGGATCACCGGTGATTGCTGGCTTGGCTGCGGGCGTACGGGAGTCCTGGTGATCTGGCTCGGCCCGGTGCAGTGGGACGGGCAGCACGCCCCCTTCTACGCGTGCGAGCCGTGCCTCGATCGTCTCAAGGCCCAGGCTCTCGCCTACTTCATGGAGCGGCGACCGGCATCCGCTTGATCAGACTCCCGGCACACGACTTCCCGGCGCGAGGCAGGCAGCCCGCGAGGACCTCCTACGCGGAGCACACCCCTCGTGCCGGGCGGCCAGGAGCCGTCCGCGGAGCAGCTGCGTGGCAATGCTCCCGTGACGGCACCTGGTGGGCACTCCAGCCCAGTAACACCACAACGATTACGAGGAGTTGAAGCATGACGCGCAGCACCGTAGTTCCCAGCCGCACCGAAGTACGCCCCCAGATCCCGGGGGCGTCGGACGGCTTCGACCTGGACGTCTCCCTCGTCGAGATCGCCGACCCGGCGGGCCTGGTCAGCCTGACCGACGACAACTGCGGGTCCACCTGCGGCGCCTGCACCACCAACGTCGCCTGACCCGGACCCCAGGTCACCCCGGTCTGGGGGGGGGGGGGGGGGGCGGGGGGGGGGCACCCCCCCCCCCCCCCCCCCCCCCCCCCCCCCCCCCCCCCCCCCCCCCCCCCCCCCCCCCCCCCCCCCCCCCACCAGCCGCCCGTCCCTCACCTACGGAGGTACTTGGTGGTTGCTCCGCCCGCAGCGTTCGGCACCAGCTCTACTGCTCTTGTGCGCGCCGTGGCCCGGCCGTCCCTGCCGGTCCCTCCGTGCCCTGACCTCGACGACGGCTCGCCCGGTGGTTCGTCTGCCCGTGTGGCGTGGCTGCGCGCGGTCTGGGCGAACAAGGACGTCGCCGAGGCACTCCAGCATTCCAGTCCGAGCCTGGCCGCGCAGGTACGGACCCTGTGCACGGCCGAGCACCCTGCCCTCCGTGATGTGCAGCGCGCGGCGCTGTCCGTGGCCCGCTACTTGCTGCGGGCGCAGCACCGGGCTACGCCCTTCGGCCTGTTCGCCGGCGTGGCCACCGCGGAGTTCGGTCCGCGAGCGCGGGCCGCCTGGGGCGAGGAGCACGTGGCCGTCGGCCGCGCCGGGGCAGAGTGGCTGGCAGCCGTGGCCGCACGGTTGGAGTCGTGCCCGGACCTCCTCGAACGGTTGCCCATCGTCAGCAACAACACCGTGACGTACCGGGGAGACCGGCTCATCGTGCCGTTCCAGCCCGATGTCCAGGACGAGCGGACGCGCGCGGTCGAGGCGTCTCTGGCCTTGACAGGACCGGTGCGCGCGGTCCTTGCCGCGACCCGACTGCCGATCCGGTTCGGCACCCTCGTGGACAAGCTCCAGGCGGAGTTCCCCGAGGCCGGTCCCGAGAAGGCGCGTCGACTGCTGACGGAGCTGATCCGGCGGCGGGTGCTGATCACGGGCCTGCACGCTCCGAGCACCGAGACCGATGCCCTCGGGTATCTGGTGGGCCAACTCGACGCGATCGACGCCGGAAGCCTCGCCCCGGTCGCGGAAACTGTACGCGAACTCCATGCCGTCCGGGCGGGCTTGGAGGAGTGCGGCACGCACGGCGGCCGGGACAGCGTCGCGGCGCGGATGCGAGATCTCGTCCCCGGCCTGCGTCGCCACCCTGTCGCGCTCGACCTCCGCCTGGACGCGCAGATCGTTCTGCCGGCAGCGGTCGCCCGAGAGATCGAGCGCGCCGCTCTCATCCTGACCCGCTTGAGCGGCCGTCCGTACGGGACCGCCGCCTGGAACAAGTACCACCAGCGGTTCTACGAGCGGTACGGCATAGGCACGATGGTGCCGCTCGTGGAGGTCGTCGCGGACAGCGGCACCGGCTATCCCGACGGCTACCCAGGCGCTCCGGCCGGCGCACGCAGGCCCCGCGTCTCCGCTCGGGATGACGCCCTCGTACGGCTGGCTCAGGCCGCCGCGCTCGACGGCCGTGACGAAGTGGTCCTCACGGACGAACAGATTGAGGCCCTGGACGCGGGTCCCGACGAGCCACGGCTGCCGCCGCACTTGGAGATCGGGGTGCGGGTGCACGCGGCCAGCCTGGAGGACTTGCAGCACGGGCAGTTCCGACTGGAGGTCGTGAGCGTGTCCCGTGGTGTCGGCGTCTCCACGGGCCGATTCCTCAGCGTGCTGACCCCCGCCGACCGCGAGGCCCTGGCCGCCGAGCTCGCCGACCTCCCGGCCGCGGACGGCAACACCGTGCCCGCGCAGCTCTCTTTCCCGCCCCTGCTCCCCGAGAGCGCCCACGTCACCCGCTCCCTACAGGTCCTGCCCACTGTGATCAGCCTTCAGGAACACCGCGCTCCGCAGGACGCTGTCCTCACCCCGGAGGACTTGGCGGTGGGGTGCGACGGTCGCCGCATGTACCTCGCCGCCCCCGAGCGCGGACACCGCGTGGAGGCCGTCGGGATGCACGCGCTGAACCTGCGAACCCACACCCCGCCGCTGGTGCGGTTCCTCACCGAACTGTCCCGCGCCCAGTGCGCGCAGGGCACCGTCTTCGACTGGGGCACCGCAGCGGCGATGCCGTTCCTTCCACGTCTGCGGTACGGCCGGACCGTGCTGACCCTGGCACGCTGGCGGCTGGAAGCGTCCGAACTCCCCGGCCGCGTCCGCCCTCGGGCTGAGTGGGACGCCGCGCTCACCGACTGGCGTGCCCGGCGGAGGCTGCCGCGCCGCGTCCATCTCGTTGAGGACGACCGACGTCTCTTCCTCGACCTCGACGAGGCCGGCCACCGGACACTCTTGCGCCAGAACCTCGACCGTCAGCGCTTGGCTGTGCTGGTCGAGGCCCCGGAACCGGAGGCGTACGGCTGGTGCGGCGGGCGAGCCCACGAGGTCGTAGTTCCGCTCAAGGCGACCCGGCCGCCGACGTGGCCACCGCTTCCCGCCCCCAGCCGGGCCCGTGCCCTGTCTGCGGCCCAGATGCAGACGCCTGCCGCTTCCTCGGTTCTTCTGGCCGCCCTGTACGGCGCCCCCTGCCGCCAAGACGTCTTGCTCTCCCGGTACTTGCCCGGCCTCCTCGAACAACTCGGCACCCCGCCGTGGTGGTTCATCCGCTTCCGCGACCCGGACCAACACCTTCGCGTACGCATTGCCCTCCCCGACCCGGAAGCCTTCGCCGACGCGGCCCGAACGGTGAGCACCTGGGCCGACGAGCTACGAAGAATCGGCCTGCTGGCCGACCTGCGCTATCCCACCTCATACCGTGAGATGGGCCGCTGGGGCTCCGGCACCGCATGGGAGGCCGCCGAGGAGGTCTTCTGGGCGGACTCGCGCGCCATCCTGGCCCAGCTTGCGCAGCCACAGCGCCCCGGACTCCGCACGCTGGTGGCGGCCCACACCGTCGCTATCGCCTCCGCGTTCCTCGGCAGCACCGCAGCCGGGATGCGGTGGCTGATTGACCACATCCCGCCGACAGCCCCCGCTCCCGTTCGGCGCCCGCAGTTCACCGACGCCGTACGGCTCGCTGACCCATCCGACGACTGGGCGGCGCTGCGCCATGTCCCGGGCGGGAACGCCATCGTGTCGGGATGGGCTGACCGGGATACGGCGCTCGCCAGGTACCGGCCGCACCTGCCCGGCCCGGACACCCAGGGCATCGCCGTCGACGACGTCCTGACCTCCCTGCTGCACGTCCACTTCGTGCGCCACGTCGCCGTGAACTTCCCGGAGGAAGAGGTGTGCCTCTACCTGGCGCGCGCCGTCGCCCTGGCCTGGACCGCCCGCACCAAGGGGAGGGCCTCGTGACCATCCACCACGCGCTCGGCTTGGTCGACGCCATCGCCGTCCGGCTCGCCGACCCCGACACGGCGCTCCTCGGTCCGAGGACGCTGTCCTCGGACCGGCAGCACCTTGCGTACGGCCCGCCTGGCATCGCGCTCCTGCACATCGAGCTGGCCGCGAACGACCTCGGCCCGTGGCACCGCGCCCACGACTGGCTCGCCGCCGCGTCCCGGCAGCCGCTCACCAGCGGCCCAGACAGTCACCCGTTCTACGGAGTACCCGCCTTCGCCCACGCCCTGGCCTGCGCTGCCGACCACCTTCCCGACTCCTACCAACGCGCCCTCGACGCGATGGACGCCCAGATCGCAGTCGACGTCGGAAGCCGTCTCGACGCCGCACACCGTCGCATCGACGCCGGACGCCTGCCGCAGCTCGCCGAGTTCGACGCCATCCGGGGCCTTACCGGATACGGCGCCTATCTGCTGCGCCGAGACCCCGGCAGCTCCACGATGCGCGCCGTCCTCGACTACTGCGTACGCCTCACCGAACCGATCACCCACCACGGCGAGCCCATGCCAGGCTGGTGGGCGGAGACCGGGCCCTCGGGCAGCCCGGACGACCGATTCCCCGGCGGGCACGCCAACACCGGTATGGCCCATGGCATCGGCGGCGTGCTCGCGCTCCTGGCCCTCGCCGCCCGGAACGGCACCGTCACCGATGGGCACCACGCAGCACTGCGCACCATCCTGGCCTGGCTGGACCGCTGGAAGGAGAAGACTGACGGCGGACCGGTCTGGCCGTACTGGGTCACTCAGGGCGAGCTGCGAAGCGGGCGTCTCGCCCCGTCCGCGCCCCGGCGGCCATCCTGGTGCTACGGCACGGCCGGCCTCGCCCGCGCCCAGCAACTTGCCGCGCTGGCCCTCGGCGATACCAGCCGCCAGATCGACGCGGAGAACGCATTCGTGGCCGCCCTCACCGAACCCGAGCAGCTGAAGGCCACGACGGACAGCGGCCTCTGCCACGGGTTCGCCGGCCTCGCCCACGCTGCCGCGCGTATGGCAGACGACGCCCATCCCTCGACCGCGGGAAGACTCCGCGCCGCGATCCCGGCCCTCCTGGATGCGGTCACCCCTCCGGGCACGGACCCCGAACTCATGGCCACGGCGCTCATCCAGGACGAAGAACGCGGCCCTGGCCTACTCGACGGCGTCGCGGGCATAGCCCTGGCTCTCCTCCCGCCCAGCACCGCCGAACCACCTCGGTCCGCCTGGGACGCATGCCTCCTCATCGCTTGATCCACCGACCGAAGGACCTCAATGCCTCCCGACCGCTGGCAGCAGCACAACATCACCTTCGTCGACCGCGAGATTGCCCGGCGCACCATCGCCGAACGCCTCGGCCCCACCCTGATCGAGGCCGAGGCCGACGGGCAGCTCACCGGCTGGTGGTTCATGAACAAGCAGCCCTGGCCGCTGCGTTACCTCGGCGACAAGCCCTCACCAGCCATCGAGTCGCTCCTGAGCGATCTCATCGGCGACGGCGTGGCCGTGTCGTGCCTGCCCTGCGTCTACGAGCCCGAGACCGACACGTTCGGCGGACCCGAGGCCATGGACGCAGCCCACGAACTGTTCCACAGCGACTCCCACCACCTACTCACCTACCAGCCGAGCCCGATGCACCTGGGACGCCGGGAGACAGCCGTCCTGCTCGCGAGCGCCATGATGCGCGGCGCTGGACTCGACTGGTTCGAACAGGGCGACGTATGGGCGAAGGTAGCGGCCCTTCGACCGGCCACCGCTCCACCACCACCCGAACGAGTCGCCGAGCTGGCTCCGGCCATGCGCAAGCTCATGACCGCCGACGCCCACAGCCTCTGCCGCCCGGATGGCCCACTCCACGCTCACGAGGAATGGGTGACCGCCTTCGAACGGGCCGGTGCCACGCTCGCCGACCTCGCAGGCCAGGGCGCTCTCACTCGCGGCCTGCGAGCCGTCATCGCCCACCACGTGATCTTCCACGCCAACCGCGCCGGTCTCCTCCGGGACGACCAGAGCGCCCTGTCCCACATCGCACGAGAGGTAGTCATGGGAACGAGTGACCACACCGCGTCGGCCACCGAGGCAACGGCTGACATCGATAGCGTCAGCGCGGTGAACACCGACACGATCGCCACCCCCACGGCGGACGCCGAGCGCCTCCGCAACGCCCTGGTCGACCAGCTCCGCGCGGACGGACACGCCCGCACGCCCGCCGTCGAGACCGCGTTGCGGACCGTGCCCCGCCACGTGTTCGTGCCCGAGGCGTCGCACGAAGACGCCTACGCCAACGCACCGGTGCACATCAAGTACGACATCGACGGCACGTCCATCTCCTGCGCCTCCCAGCCGGGCGTCGTCGCCCTCATGCTGGACCAGCTCGAAGCCCGGCCCGGCGAGCGCATCCTCGAACTCGGCGCCGGAACCGGCTACAACGCCGGTCTGCTCGCCCACCTGGTCGGCGACACCGGACACGTGACCACCCTCGACGTCGATGACGACCTCGTGGAGGGTGCTCGCACGCACCTCGCCGCCGCTGGAATCAGCAACGTAGAGGCCGTGACCCGCGACGGGGCCCTCGGCTACGCCGAAGCAGCGCCGTACGACCGGATCATCGCCACCGTCGGCGCGCACGGCGTACCGCACGCGTGGTTGCAGCAGCTCGCGCAGGGCGGCCGGCTCCTCGTCCCCCAGCGCCTCAAGGGCACGGTGTCCCGCTCCATCGCCTACGAGCAGCGCGACGGCCGATGGGTCTCCCTCGGCAGCGAGATGAACACCTTCATGCCGCTTCGGCGAGGCATCGCCGACGACGACCGCCGAGTGATTCCGCTCAGCACGGACGGCGCCGTACGACTCCAGGCCCCCGCCGGGCTCAGCATCGACGTCGATGCCCTCGCAGATGTACTCGACCAGCCGCGCACCGAGGAGTGGACCGGCATGACGGTCCGTGCCATGGAGTCGCCGGAGTGGATGGAACTGTTCGTCACCTGCTCCCTCCCCTCTGGTCTGATCCGGATGCTGTTCCCCCAGAGCGCCAAGGGCACGCTGCTCACTGAGGACCCCTACCCCTCCTCAACTGCGGTCGTTGACAAGGGTGCCGTCACCTACCTCGCCCGGCGCGTGTCCAAGGAGAAGACCCCCGAGGGCGACAGGCTCTGGGAGTTCGGCGTCATCGGCCACGGCCCCGGCAGCGACGAACTGGCCGCGAAGGTCGCCGACACCATCCGTACCTGGGACCGCGACTACCGCGACCGTGAGGCCACGTTCGAGATCCAGCCCCTCGACGCCCCCGAGATCGAGCAGCGCCCCGGTCTCTTCGCCCTCGACACCCCGCTGAACCGCATCGTCGTCGACTGGCAATAACGCCTCACGGGTAGCGGACGGTGCCCGTCGGCGTACGGCTAGCGGGCACCGCCACCTCAGCAGTCCTCACTCACGACCCGGGGGATACATGGACCCACACGGCCCCATAGCCCAGCGCTTCCCGCTCGTCGCCCGATTCCGACCCGCCTGCCTGCCCCTGCCTGAACGCGTACGCGCACTCGTCGACCTGGCCGACACCGCGGTGAAAAAGACCGACCAGGGGCTCGCATCGGCCGTCTACAACCAGGCCGCGCTCATCGCCTCCGACCTCGACCTCCCCGCCCTAGCCCGCGAGATGTGCCACCAGCACGCCGCCGCCTACCTTCATGCCTGCCCCCTGCCCGGCATGAGCGCGATCCGAGGGCTGGAACCGGTCGTCAACCTCGCTCGCCTCCAGATCCGCGCCGGTCACGCCGATGAGGGCCGTCAGCGACTCCTCAACCTGTACATGGCCGTCGAGGCGGGCACAGTCGCCCGGTTCGAGGGCGTCACCGTACCGGCGGACCTCACCACGACCGACGAGGACCGCCAAGAGGTCCGGGCGTGGCTGTGGCGTGTGCTCCTCGCCGACGGCACGCGGACCCTCACCACCGAGGGACGTTGGGCCGAGGCCCTGACACACATCGAAGCTCACCGTGGCGTAGGCCGGCGGATGCTCGACGGGCGCCAAGTCGCCGTAATGGCCGCCCTCGTTGAAGGTGACACGGCACGAGCCACTGCTCTCCTTACCGCCACGATGCCCGGCGATCCATGGGAGCAAGCCGTCACCACAAGCCTGTCCGTCCTGTGCAGCCGAGATGCCGGGCAACCGATCGACGGCCAGCTGGCGGGCCTGGTTACGACCTACTCCAAGCGGAAGAGCGAAGCCGGGATGACTGTGTTCGACATCCGGCTCGGACTTACCGCCCTGGACTCGATCGGTTCCGCGGAGACGCCCGCTGCTCACCGCATCGTCAACGCCCTCCACCGCAGGACGACGGACGCCCAAGACGGTTACGCGGCCCGCGAGAACCTGGCGCACCCTCTGTTCACCGCGATCGCCACAAATCGGCAAGCGCAGGACTGCCGCGCGCTGGTGCGTGCCTGTGCCCTCAAGGCAGGGGCCATCCCGGACGAGCTGCAAGGAGAACTCACAGCGGCTCTGCGCGCCAGCGACAGTGTGATCCGGGGAAGCCTCTCGCGCCTCTCCGAGTCCGGACGCACGACCCCTAAGGAGAGAGCCTGATGGACGTGCGGACTGGCGAGCCGTTCCTCAAGATCGTGGTCTGTCGGCCGGGGTCGCCGCTCAGCCCAGTCCCCGCCCACCCCGCGTACCGGCAGGATCTGGAGCGGCTGCACGAGACGGGCGTCCTGATCGGCTAGTGCGAGCCACACAAGCCGAAGGCTGGCGGCGGGGCCGACCACTACCGCTGGGAGGAAGCCCTGGACCTCGTTGTGCCTCGGCTCGCTCGGTAGCCGCAGCTGGGAGATGGTCAGGATCCCGGCAGTAGTGCCATGACGGTGGACTGGACGAGTTGGGCTGCGGCCAGGAGGTTGGGGAATCCGCCACAGCGTTCGACGAGGTTCTGGAGCATGTAGCGCAGGGTGCCGGGATCGCGGTCGGGTTCGTCCAGGCGCGGGGTGATCATGGCGAGGTCGCGCAGGGCGGCGTTTACCTCGGGGTACTGGCCACGTAGTTCTTCCAGACGCCGTCGAAGGTCGTCGATGCTGTCGCGGGCCTTGTCGACAGCCTCGTTCGTGATGTTGTTGGTCTGGCTGACGTTCTGGGAGAACGCTGCGGCTTGGACGGGTCCGGTCATGTTGCCGGTGTTGATGACACCGAAGTTGGGTCCGTTGGGGACCGGGTCGGGCTGGCGGCGGATGGCCATGCGGGACTCCTGGTGGGGTGCGGGTCAGTTGGTCATGGAGGGGTTGTTGGAGAACGGTGTGGCCTGTACGGGGCCGGCCATGGTGCCGCCGTTCATGACGCCGAAGTTGTAGATAGCGGTGGCCTGTTGCTGGTAGGCGGCGATGTCGACGTTGTGGTCGCGCAGGAAGATCTCGGTGGAGTCGAAGACGCGGCGCTGCATCATCTGCACGTAGTAGCGGGCGTCGTCATTGGTGTGCATGTCTTCGATCCAGCGGACGCTGTAGACCTCGCGGAGGCTGACCGGTCCGCTGCCCGGGTCGAGTTCGGGGCGCTTGCGGCCGGTGCGGCGTAGGAGCCTGTCGACTCCGATGTAGATGTCGCCGAGGGCGTTGAACGCGGTGCGGCCGAGCCATCTCAGGCTGCGCGGGTCGGCGGGCTTGAGACCGGCGACCTTCGGGTTGAGCGGGCACATAATATGCGGCCGGACAGTAACGCGCAGAAAGCCTCCCTGGTAGGCGAGGTGGACCAGGACGGCGGCGATGAGATCGCCGTTCCAGGCGGTGACCCGGGCCCAGATATAGCGGCGGGCGATCTCCTCGGCGGGCTTGTCGCCGATGCTGTCCTCGGCGAGGGCGTGCAGGCTGCGCCAGGCGTCGTCGTCGATCTGGTCCCAGCGTTTGTAGTGGATGCCGGCGATGCCGATGACCTCCATGCGCGGGATGGGATGATCGCGATGGTGAGCGGGTGCCGGGTCGTCCAGACGGCGCGCGACATGCGTGTGCAGTTGAGCCACGGTGAAGTGCTTCAGCGGCTTGCGGGCCACTGGCTTGTTGTGCTGGGCCAGCGCATCCAGAACGGCCTTTGCCACCTCGGCCATGTCGGGCTGGCCTGAGCGCTGCGCCGGCGAACCGAGGCCCGAAGGCAGCCCGCTGTCGTCGTCTCCATCGCCCTGGCTCTCCGGGGCCGGTTCCACGTCGATGCCGATGACCGCAAGCGGCCATGCTTGAAGACCCGCCCCGAGGAACCGGTCCCGGTTGCCGCTGTCGCGGCGCTCGCGGATATACGGCAGGGCATGGGCCTGAACGGCTGTCGGAACCGCGTGCAGTTCACCGGCCAACAGGGCGTTGAGGCGTATCTGCGCCAGGTAGCGCTCGATCATGTAGACGCCCCACACCCCGACGACCAGGGTGAGGGCGGCCCACCCCACCGTCAGGCTGCCGGCGATGGCCTGCCAGACGACAACCGCGACCACCGCGGCGACGGCCCCCCGCCGTTTCCACATATGGCGTACGGCGCGGTCTGAGGCTTCCACCACAGGCTCCTGGTGGAAGCCGTACACAGGGACCGGCCGCTTCGACTTCTTGATTCTCCGGCGAACCCAGACCGCGTAATCCTCACCCACCACGACAGCCGGCGGTACCGGCTCGGAGGAACCGGCGGCCTTCTCCGCCTCCTTGGGAGGAAACAGCCACCGAAACCGCTTCCGTATTGCTGTCTTCAACTCCTTCCACAGCCGCGCCAGTTCGGCGCGCAACACAGCCAGCCAGTCCGTACGGGCGAAGGCCGCAGCGCTCAACCGGCGGGTGACCCCCTCGGTATAAACCCCATGCTTGATCACTTCCCGCGCATCGCCCGCAGTCCCCAACGGCACTGCGGGCGCCGAAAAGACAGACTGATGCTCCCCGTAGGACAAGTCCCCCACCCCCGTGTCTCCGATGCCCCACCGCGACACCTGAATACGGCGGACGCAGAGGGGCATCGTCCTCGTCCATGGGAAGCGCTGCCATACCGCAAACCAGCACAAGCCGCGCACGGAGGCATTCGGGTTGAACAATGACCGAAAGGTGCCTTCGAGTTGCTGGATTACCGACGGCGCAGGCGGACTTCCGCCGGAATCCGGTCGTCGGGCCTCACCGGGAACGCGGCCGTGCTTGTGCCGAGTGTTGCGGGGCTGGGGCGGCTGCTGTCATGGGAACCGGAGCAGCAGTGTGCCGCGCGGCAGCGCTGCGAGCCTGTGCTGCTCGGGCTCGTAGGCTGAGTGCCGGCCGTGCACTGAGACGTTGGACGCGCCAGGTCAGGACCCGTGCAGGGGAGTCGGCGTCGTCCAGGGCACGCTGGTCGGCGGCCTGTTGGAGGAGCCGTTCGGGATCGTGGCCTGCCGCCTCGGCTTCGGCGAGGGCCGTGGTGAGGGCATCGAAGGCCGGATCTTCGGTGATCTGCTCGACGTGGTCGGGCACGGCCTGGTGCAGGTGGCGGATATGCCTGTCCACCGCCTGCTGGAGCGGTCGGCGCTGAGCAAGGGCGGCCAGTGGTGCGGCGGCTACCTGGTCGTAGGCCGCCTGGAGGTGCAGCAGGGTCTGGTGGGCGGCGGCGACCTGCTGGTCGTGGTGGCGGAGCTGGTGCCAGCGAGCGGCGGCGATGACGACGAGGATCGCGGCGTCAAGGAACATCGCCAGCGCGGCACCGTCCCTGGGTACGGGATCACGGAGCATCGCCCGCACGGCACCACGCAAGGCGCGGGCGTGCTGGTGTTCGGCCTGGATGCGGGAGCGTGTGGCGCGCTCGAACGCCGTTGCCGCCTCTCGGAGCTGAGGCCGAAGGGCCTGGGGCGCGAGGAGAGGAAGGGCGTCGAGGGCTTCTCCGAAGGCGGCGAGGTGGGCCTGGGAGGCTTCGTTGTCGGTCCGGTCGAGGTGGCGCGGGATGCGTTCCGTGGAAGCGGTGGCCTGGTGCCACGTGTTCGGCCTGCGCCGACTCGGCTGGTCGCCGGCCTGCGGGTCGGTGTTCTCCAGGCGTTCTCGGATCTTGGGGAAGGACAGGTCGGGGGCGAGTTCGGAGCCGGAGAACCAGACGGGCTTGTTGTCGGCGGTGGTGGTGTCTTCGGCGGCGACCTTGTATCCGCGGACGTCGCCGGAGGGGAAGTGCACGATCTCGACGAGTACTCCGTCGATGTGGCTGAGCAGGTGGACGAACTCCTCCATGGTGGAGGCCGCGGCCACCGCGGTGCGCACGGTGGCGCGCAGGCGTTCGCGAGCGGGCTTGGCCTGGCCAGTGCGGTGAGCCTTCTCCTGCTCGGCGCGGGTGGTCCGCTTGACGGCCGTGCGGTCCCCGCGCACGACTTGGAAGAGGCCGTATTCCTTCTCGATGGTGGCGAGTTCGCGGTCGGCAGTGAGGTAGTCGTTCCAGTGGCGTGCGGTGCGCAGGTCCGCGCGGACCCTGGTGGCAACGATGTGGATGTGGTCGGGGGCGTGGCGGACGGCGACCCACCGGCAGCCGTCCGGATCACCGTCGGGCGCGATGCCGGTGGCCGCCACGACCCGGCGGGCGATGGCGGCCCACTCCTCGTCGCTGAGGTGGCGGTCGGTCTCGGCGGCCCGGATCGAGCAGTGCCACGTGTGCCGTTCCGGGGCACGGCCGAGCCGTCGGGCCTGTTTGACGTGCAGGTCGAGGTCAGCCACGAGGAGCCTCCTGGCCGCGTCAGGGTCATCGGCGCGGCCAGGGTCGGGGGCGAAGCCGTCCCAGGAGGCAACCAGGTGCGGGTCGGTGTGGTCCTTGGCCTTCTTCGTGTCGAACAGGTACCGGATCAGGCCCGCGGTCACTTTGCCGCCGCTGATCTTCGCGATCACCGGGCTGCCCGCTTGGCAACGGCCTGGTTGGCAGCGGCCGCGATGTGGCGGACGGCCGTGCCAACCGCGTCCAGGGTGCGCTCGGTCTGGGCCAGGGCAGCGGTGTCCCCAGGGTGCGGGTGGCCGCCGGAGTTGAGCTTCTTGGTGATCTGGTTGAGGTTGTGGCCGATCCTGGCGACCTCGCGGCGCAGGGCGGTGAGCTCGTCGATGTAGTCGTCGAGTTCGGTGCGCTGGCCGGGCAGGGCGAGGTCACCTTGGACGTGGGCCATGACGACGGCGCCGACGTAGTGGGCGCCGGCGATGTTCAGCGAGCGGGCCATGCGCTGGATGTCGGCCTTCTCCTCGACGCTGTAGCGGGCGTCGACACGTTCCTTGCGTTGGCCGTTCGGATCGGGCCTGCGACGTCGGGCGACGCGGTGCAGCGCGGCGGCTTCGGCGGCACGCGGCAGCGCGACGGCGGTGGCATCGATGGGCTGTTCCTGCTCGGGCACCCCCTGGTGCCCGAGTGCCTCCGCCACCCCCGGGGCGGAGGCTCCCCCGCTGCGGCCGTCCCTGGACGGTCCAGCGGGATACCTTGCTGTGTGGTTGAGGCCGGTGGTCATCTCCTGCAGGGGGGTGGGGAGTTCGCGGTGCGGATCGTGCATGGCGTGGTTCTCCGTGAGGTGCTGGTGCAGGTTGCTTCGCTGTACGCGACCCCGACGTCCCTGTGCTCGGCTGCACGGGGACACGGGGTGTGCCCGGGAGGGCGGGGCCGTCAGCGTGAGCGCAGGGTCAGGCGGCCTTGGCGGGGGTCGTGTCGAGTTCCCTCTGCTGCTGGGAGGCGGCTTCGTCGAGTTCGGCCTGAAGGACGTCCTTGAGCTTGTCCGCCTCGGTCCTGCCGATGGTCAAGTCCCTTCTGCGGAAGGTGGCTTCGATGTGGCGGCGCGAGGCACGCCCTTTGCGTCCCAGCGGCGCCGTGCGCGCGAGGACAAGCCGTTCCGGAGAGATTTCGCTGGGCTTTTGATCCTGCGGTTGGGCGGAGGATTGCGGGTTCTCAGCCACTTGGGCAGTGTCCGGAGCCACATCGGCAGCATGCCGCGCCACATCGGCATGGCCGTGAGCAGTGGGGTGGCGGTGGATGACGATGTAGAGGTGGACGGCGCCGGCGAGAGCGAGTGGCGCGATGGCGGAAAGGGCGCCGACGGTGAGGTCGTCGAGGCGGAGCCCATCTCCCGGGCGAGTCTGCTGGTTGAGGCGGACGGCGTGCAGAGCGTTGGCCCAGATGCTCGTCACCGTGGCGACGCCGACGAGTATCCATACGTAGACGCGGGACCGTGTCGGGGCAGCCCGCAGCATCACGAGGGCGGCGACGCCGATGGCGATGAACCCGTCGATCACGAGCGGGAAGGCGTAGGTGAGGAGCCAGCGGACGTGGATGGCGACGGCCATCTGCCGCAGGGCGTCGTAGGAGAGGGCGAAGGCGAACACGGCGAGCAGGGCGATGCCCAGGCGTATCGCTGCGGCGCCCGATACGGCGGGGAATTTGATGCTGGGGAAGGTCAAGCGAGGCACTCCTGTGCGGTCGGGCGGCAGGGCGTGGGATGGCCGCCGGGAGGTGCGGTGTCTCGTACCACTCGTTGCATGCCTGGTCAGAGCAGGTACGAGTGGCCTGGTGATGTCGAGATGACTCGTTGCGGGTCATTCACTCGTCCCCGCGCTGACCTGCGCGGGGACGAGTGCGACGAGTCGAGTCGGGTCAGGCTGCGCTGCCGGGCAGAGGCTCACCCGGCGGCTGGACGGGCTCGGCCGCGGGCTTCGGCTCCGGGCAGTAGCGGGCCCAGGTGTCGAGGAATTGGTTGCGGGCGAAGCCCTTGGCCTGGGTGCCGTCGGGGAAGCGGCGATTGGACGAGCTGATGCCGTAGGGCTTCAGCAGCAGTTGCAGGCCGCGCGGGGTCAGACCGCCCGCGCCGTACTCGGACCACGGCGCTTCCTTGTCCGCGTTGAGGTACTCCAGCAGGCGCCTCGTGCCCAGCACGGCCGGGTCGTTCTCGGCGGCGAAGGCCCGGCGGATGCCGGTCAGGAGGCGGGTGCGCAGGCCGCCTTCCTCGTCCTGCCCGGCCTCGTAGCCGGTCATGACGCGGCAGGCGGTGCGGGCAAGCGCCGGCCATTCGCCTCCGGCGAGATCGGCGATGACCACCAGAGGCTCCCAGGTGTCGGCCGCGCGGTCCTCGACCGGCATGGGCGGCTCCATCTCCAGCGCCTGGGCGTACAGCGGCTGGAGCCAGGCGGAGAGCCGGTCGCGGATCGCGTGCAGGGCGGGGGTGTCCCGGGTGGTGCGGAAGGCCGCCACCTTCTCGCCCGTCACGCGGCGCCGCATCCGGATGACCACCGACCGGTCCATCACCGTGTCCGGCAGATCACCGATCCCGGCGAGTGCCGCCATGGCGAACGTGGGGAACGCGGTGGGCTTGTGCTCGGGCCCGGTCACCCTGAGCGTGGGCCGGTTGCGCTGGTGCCCGGCGTTGATCAGGCCGCGCACCTCCTCGTTCTTCTCCGCTGCCCTCACGGTGCTGAAGAGGGTGTCGGCCTCGTCGACCAGCAGACTCGGCGGGTCCTCGTCGTCGATCGATCGGAAGATGGCCGCCGGGCTGGCGTTGACCGTGATCAGCGGGTTGCGCACCGTCTCGGTCACGATGTCCAGCAGCCGTGACTTGCCGCACCGCTTCTCCGGAGCCACGATCGCCAGACGCGGCGCATGCTGCCACGCGCGCTGCAGATGCGTCGCCGCGATCCACAGCGTCACCGCGGTGAGTGCCTCCTCGCTCGGCATCACCACATACCGCTTGATCTGTGCCCGGAGGTCGGCCAGGACCTGCGCGCCCTCGGAGGTGGGCGACGGGGCCGACGCCTCAACTGGGCTTGCAGGTACATCCGGTGAAGGCAGCGCAGCGCAGTCGACCGGCTGTCCGGGGACGGCGACCGGCGGCCACGAAGCCGGGTTGGAGTCGGAATAGGGCTCAGCTCCCGCATGTTCCACAGGGCAGCTCCTCGTCTGGCGGTGGCGGGCTTGCACGCCCTTGCCGCCGGGTTGGTACTTCACGGGCCGTACGGGGTTGCTGGGGCCTCCGGCGTTGCACCGCCGGGGGCCCGTCCCGTTCTCGCGGGCACCAGGCGACCGCGAGGGAACACGGACCGTACGTCCACGCCCGGCAACAGTCCAGCATTTCTGTGTCAGCTCAGCGCAGAACGCTCTGCTATGGCTCCCCGCCCTCACGCGGCCAGCCCCAAAAGAGCCAGCAGGTCGGCGGTCACCACCCGGTAGGCGTTGCCCAGCCGCAGCACCTTGCACGGGTACTGGCCGCGCTTCGCCAGCTCGTACCCCTTGCTCCGCCCGAGCCCCAGCGCCCGGTTGCCCGTCTCCAGGTCAACGGCGGCGGGAAGCTCCAACAGCTCCTCTCGGCTCATGCCCTTCACTCGGCCGACTGGTTCGTTCTCGCGCATACGCGCTCCATCCATGACTGAGCCCTCGGCGAACACGGCAATCGCGCTCGTCTCCAAGCCATGGAATCAACGTTAGGGAAGCTAATGTGTCTGCATGACACAACGCGGTTTGGATGCTGGAAGGGATGAGGACGACGTCCCGGAGTGGGTGGACCAAGTGATGGCGACCGTGGCCGCCGAGGTCCGCAGACGAAGGAAGGAGCTGCGCATGAGCGCCCAGGACCTGGCTGACCGCTGCGAGGAGATCGGCCACCCGATCCCGCGCAACGTGATCGCCAACATGGAATCCGGTCGCCGCGCCAACCTGCCCCTGGTCGACGTCATGGTCCTCGCCGAAGCCCTGCGGACCTACCCGATCTGCCTGCTCTACCCCGTCGGCTACGTCGACCGAGTCCAGCGACTCCCCTTGCAGCACTCCGAGCGGACCTGGGATGCCATGCGCTGGTTCACCGGCGACACGGAGGACTTCGGCATGGAAGACGACATGATCCGTTCCTTCCGAGCCCACATTCACCACCAGCGCGCCGCCCTGGCCGCCCTGAAGGGCGAGAAGCACGAGCGCTGGAAGGCCGAGACAGCACCCAACCGGGCAGAACGCGAGGAAGCCGTACTCGCCCAAGCCGACTACGCAGAAAGGGCGTTGGAAGCCAAGTACCGGCTCCGCAGTGCCCGCGCCTTCATCCGCGAAGACGGCGGCACCCCACCGCACCTGCCGCCGGAACTCGCCGACGTCGACCCACCCGAAACCGGCCCGAGCACCACCGAGGAGAACGATCTTTGAAGGGTTCCACCCACCGCCGCTGCTACTGCCGCGACCCCCACACCGGAAAACCGCTCGGCAAGAAGTGCCCAAAGCTCTCCAGCCGCAAGCACGGCTCGTACTCCATACGTCAGGAACTCCCGCCCCGCGAAGACGGCACGCGCCGCTCCTTCAGCCGCGCCGGCTACGAGTCCCTCAAGGACGCGCAGGCCGACCTCGACCACGTCCGCTCCCTGCTCGCCCTCGCGGAGAAGGACGACCCCGACAGCCTTCAGCGCCTCGTCGACATGCTGGAGGAGGTCGCGGTCGAGAAGACCCCGCTCCCGGCCATCGAGGAGACCCGACGCCGTCTGAGGGCGGGCCTGGCCCTCCGTGGCAGCCTCACCGTCGGCGAGTGGCTCGACCAGTGGTTCGCCGCGAAGAAGCGCCGCAAGACCACGCTCAACGGCTACGCCTCCCACATCCGCGTCTACCTGAAGCCGCGCATCGGCCACGTACGCCTCGACCGCCTCAACGTCGGCCACCTGGTGGAGATGTTCGACGGGATAGCCGACGACAACGAGGTCATCGCGGCCGAGAACGAGGCCCGCCGCGAGCAGATCGCCCGCTGCAAGCCGAGTAAGCCCGGCCGCCCCGTAGGAGCCGAGCGGAAGCTGCTCGCGGCCGAGCGAGCCAAGCTGGCGGAGATGAAGCCGTTCCGGAAGATCACCGGCCCGGCATCCCGTCAGGCGATCCGCCGCACCCTGCGCGCAGCCCTGAACTCCGCAATCGCCCAGCAGCTCATCACCTTCAACCCGGCGTCCCACGTCGAGTTGGAGTCCGGCAAGCGCCCGAAGCCGCTTCTCTGGACCGATGAACGAGTCCAACGCTGGCGCGAGACGGGGGACATCCCCGGCCCCGTGATGGTGTGGACCCCGCAGCAGTTCGGTGCCTTCCTCGACGCAGCCGAGGGCGACCGTCTGTACGCGATCTTCCACCTCATGGGCGCCCGCGGTCTCCGTCGCGGCGAGGCGGTCGGCCAGGACTGGCACGAGATCGACCTTAACGCCGGCCTCATCACTCCCGCCAAGGAGATCGTGGTGGACGGCTGGGATCCCTACGAGTCGGAACCCAAGACGGACGGCAGCGCGAACACGATCGCGCTCGACAGCACGACCATCTCCGAACTGCGCGACCACAAAGCCCGCCAGGAGAAGGAGCGCGCGGAGTGGGGTGAAGCCTGGCAGGACACCGGCAAGGTCTTCAACAAGGAAGACGGCTCCTGGCTGCACCCCGGGACGGTCTCCGAGTCTTTCCGCCGCATCCTCGCCACGACCGACCTGCCGCCCATCACCCTGCGGGACCTACGCCACGTCACCGCGACGCTCACGCACGGAGGTGGCGGCGACATCCACACGGTGAAGGAGACGCTGCGGCACTCCACCATCACCTTGACCTCGGACACGTATACGAGCCTGCTCCCTGAGCTCGACCGTGAGATCGCGGAGAAGGCGGCTGCGTTGGTCCCCCGCCGCCCTCGAAATGGCGCCAAGTAAGCATGTTCGGTGCCGGTTTCCGGATCCCGCCCCAACCGGGTCTTACGGTCTTGTGACGCCGAGGCGAGCAAGGTGCGTCGGCTGGCTCCTTGCGTACCTGACGTAGAGCCGTTTGCGCCCTACCTGGCCGAGCGTAATGCTCTGAACAGTCCGGATGAGGGGCGTATCCTCCGTAGATCGCAGTATGTGATCAAGGGAGGGAAGTCTGATGGTCGTTCAGGCCGCTGCAGACGATGGTGAAGACGACGAGGTACCCGGCATCGGCAACGAAGTCGAGCCGACATCGACGAGTTCTGACCCGGCAGTGGCCGCGGTCGCAAAGATCATCGACACCAGCAGGATCTACGGCGATCTCTTCCGCCAGCTGCAAGCAGGGCCGGCGTTCCAGGCTGCGAAATTGCTGCAGGACCAAGACCTACTGGGTACCAAGAAGTTCCTGGCCGACGTCCAGAAGAGTATGTTCCCGAGCGCTCTCACAGGCTTTGCCGCAGGACTGCGCTCGATGGACCAAGTGGCAGGGAGGGAACATCTCAAGTACCTGAAGGCGACGGCCGCGCTCAGCGAGTTGGCAGTCGGACCAGGCACCTTGTCTGCTTGGCGGACGTCTCTTCAGATCGAGAGCGTCATAGGCGAGATCATCAAGGGCCCCGTCTTCAAGGTACCGATGCCCCCGGTGTGGGCTACGGAAGAGTTCCGCAAGAGCCTCAGTCTCACGGTCCACCGCCAGGTGTATATGACGGACTGGCTGGCGCGGATGGACTCCGGCCGCGGCCTGCTGTCGGAGATCAGCAGCCGTCCTCTGTCGTTGTACCGGGACTACTTGGGCAGCCTCGGAGACAGTCCAACGCGCTTCGAGCTCGACTCCTCCCTGCACGCTGGTCTGGGAGTGAACGGGCTGCTCGGAGCGGACGCACTCAGCTCCGAGACTGTCCTGGGCGACGCTGACCTAGAGGTGGAAGTCGCCGACCGCGTCGACGATTTGCTCTCCCCTCAGCAGGCCGGGCGTCTCGACGTACTGGAAGACCTCCGCAGAGCGTTGACGTCCATCGACACGAAGGTCGTGGAGATGCTCGAGGGCGGATGGCATGTCGTCCGCCAGGCCCCTCCGGCCGCCGCCGAGATGGCCGCCCAGTGCGCTGTGGAATCCATCGACAGGGCTATCCGTGCGGCAGCCCCGGATAGCGAGGTTGAGAAGTGGCTGCCTACGTCGGGGCGTCCTGAGAAGGAATGGCGGTCGTCCAACGGCCGGCTCACCCGCGCCGTGCGGATCCGCTACATCATGCGCGGGCACAAGGACGAAGCGAAGATGGCGTGCACCCTTGTGGACAACATCATCTCCCTGCAAACGCAGGCAACTGCGCGCGCCCAGGCCATCAAGCACGCTTCGGCCGGCGACTTGTCCATGGCTCGTTGTCTGCTGGGAACAGCTGAGCACATCCTGACGGTGCTGTTCGTCATCGAGAGGGACTAGATCTTGGGTCGGGAGGCTTCGCACCGAGCCGCTGCCAAGCCTCCCACGCGTATCCGCGAAGGATCCCACTCGTTGTTTGGGCCCCCAGCGCCTCAAGGGCTGTACGGGCGCAGAGAGGCGCCGCAGCCCTGGTTCCCTGACGGCTGCGAGTGATCAGCGCATTGCAGCCTGACCGAAAGACCAACCAGCCGACGCTAGCCTCGCTGCTCTGCTCGAACATCCGCTCACGCATCGCTCACGCAGAACCCCGAAACCGAAGCAGCGCCCGAGCCGACCGACGCCGACCCGAGCGCTGCACCGCAGGTCAGAGGGGTTACCCCCGCCACCCGCACCGTAGGCCCTGTGGGACTCGAACCCACAACCAATGGATTAAAAGTCCACTGCTCTGCCAATTGAGCTAAGGGCCCTGGCGATGTTGCCTCCCCGAGCATAGCCGGACGCGGCCGTGTCTCCGATCGGGTATCGGGGACACGGCCGCGTCGACGGGACGGAACGGGTGGGAAGGTCAGGGATCAACCGGTTCGGGGGCGTTCGCGCGGGCCGCCGCGCGGGCCTTGGTGCGTTCGTGCTCGGGGTTCAGGAACCAGTGCCGGGCCGAGGCCTGCCACCAGATCCAGGCGAAGCCCAGGACGACCAGGACGGCGATCGGGGCGTAGTTGAAGGTCTCCCAGGTGACCGGGGAGACCTGCGGGAGCATGAACAGCACCGTGATCACGCCGACCCACGCCACCGACACCACGCCGATCGGGCGGGACCAGCGGCCCAGATGCCACGGCCCTCGCCGGAATTCCTCGCCCTTGCGCAGTCTCAGCAGCGTCGGAATGACGTACGCGATATAGAGGCCGATGACCGCGATCGAGGTCACCGCAGCGTATGCCGCGGCGTTGATCAGATACGGCAGCCCGAGCAGCAGCGCCCCCACCGCTGCCAGCCACACCGCCGCCACCGGGGTCCGGGTGCGGGGGCTCACCGTGTGCCACACGCTCGAGAACGGCAGCGCGCCGTCGCGTGAGAAGGCGTAGATCATGCGGCTGTTGGCGGTCACCGACGCCATCCCGCAGAACAGCTGGGCGCCGATCACGACCAGCAACAGGAGCTTGCCCGCTGTCGCTCCCAGCGCGTCGAGCAGGATCTGGGCCGGGGGCGCGCCCGTCGGGGATTTCAGTGCGCCGTTGTACGACTGGATCGCGAAGGTGAAGCCCAGGAGGAGCACGAATCCGGCTATCCACGACGTCCAGATCGACTGGACGATGCCCTTTGGGCCGGCCGTGGACGCGTCGTGGGTCTCCTCGGTCATGTGGGCCGAGGCGTCGTAGCCGGTGAAGGTGTACTGGGCCATCAGGAGGCCGATGAGGACCACGTAGACACTGCTGCCCCAGCCCGTGTTGTTGACGAACTCGCCGAAGACGAAGGACGCCGACTGGTGCTTGTCGGGGGCGAAGGTCAGCGCGCCGACGATCACGGCCACGCCGACCACGTGCCACCACACGCTCACGCTGTTCAGCAGGGCGACGATCCGCACGCCGAAGGTGTTCAGCAGGCCGTGCAGCAGCAGGATGGCCGCGAAGAGAAGGACCGTCCGGCCCGGGGTCACCTTGAAGTCGAACTGCAGGTTCAGATAGGCGCCCAGGAAGGACGCGGCGCCGAAGTCGATGCCCGCCGTCACCGCGACCTGGCCGAGCACGTTGAACCAGCCCGTGAACCACGCCCAGGCGGCGGCCGAACGCGGGGGCGCGAGCCGGTGGGCCCAGAAGTACAGGCCCGCCGAGGTCGGATACGCCGAACAGATCTCGGCCATCGACAGGCCGACGAACAGCGTCATCAGGCCGACGGCGACCCAGCCCCAGGTGATCACGGCCGGGCCGCCCGTGTTCATGCCGAACATGTACAGCGTCAGACAGCCCGACAGCACCGAGATGATGGTGAAGGAGACCGCGTAGTTGGAGAACGCCGACATGCGGCGGGCCAGGACCTGCGTGTAGCCGAGCTGGGCAAGCCGTTCTTCGTCGGATAGCTCCGAGGGCCCGCTCGCTATGTCATCTGTCATGCCCCCAGCGATTCCCATCCCGGGGGCGTGACACACGTCACAACTTGGCTAGAAAAGACCCAACCGAATTCCTAGAACACGCCCTTGTAGCCCTGCCACCCGCCCGCGATCTTCGTACGCCCCCCGAACGACCCCTTGCCGTCACCGTTGTTGCGGTAGAGGTTGCCCGCGGTGTCCCGGGAGACCAGGTCGTTCTTCCCGTCCCCGGTGATGTCTCCGACGCCGACGACCACGTTGTACGAGGTCCCCCAGTTGGAGAAGACCTTCACCCGCTCCTTCACCTGACCGGTGCCGGTGCCGTCGTAGCGCCACAGCGTCCCGGCCTTGTCCTGCACCAGGACGTCCCCGAAGCCGTCGCCGTTCAGGTCACCGGCGCCGACGATCTTCTTGTACGTCGCCCAGCTGCGGATCTTCACGCCCGGCTTGAGCTTGCTCGCGCCGTCGTTGGCGAAGAGATAGACGTCCCCGGTCGAGGCCTTGCGGGCCAGCAGATCGGTACGGCCGTCGCCGGTCAGGTCGCCGGGGGCGGTGAGGACGTTGTACGCGTTCCAGCCGGTGCCGAGGGAGGTGTGGCTGCTCGCCGGTGCGTACGAACCACCGCCGCACTTGCCCGCGTAACGGCGCAGTTCGCCGTTCGGCATCCGGACCAGCATCTCGGCGCAGCGGTCCTTGCCCATGTCGCCGAAGGGCACGGCGACCGTGCCGGCGGGCCAGCCGGACGCGTTCTGCTTCCAGTCGAACGTGCCGCCGCCGTTGGTGTACTGGAGGCTCAGGGTGCCCGAGGAGTTGAGGGTGACCAGCTCGCCGTAGGCGTAGCCGCCCATGTCGTGGTGGCCCTGGCGGCCCCCGTTGAGCGCGACCTTGCCGCTCGTCGTGAACGTGCCCCCGCCATCGGCGGCGGCCGCGGTCAGCATCCAGGTCTTCACGCCGTTGTACGCGTAGGCGCCCGCGTCGGTCTTCCCGTCCCAGGCCAGGTCGATCGCCGTACCGCTGCCCCTCAGGGTGCGGTCGGTGCGGCCCTGGGCGTCCTTCACCGTGAAGATCCAGCTCGCGGGCTTGTTGAGCTGCCAGGTGCTCATCCAGGCCATGTTGCCGCCGTTGCGGCCCGAGGCGTCGAAGTAGTCGTTGTCCAGGTCCGACTCGATCTTCCCGAGCGGTTGCGTGGGCACCCCGCTCGGCACGATCCGGATCGCGTGGTCCGTGCCGACGTAGGCGATGCCCCCGCCGAGCTTGTCCACCGACCAGGTCAGCCGCCGCTGGTCGGCGGTGTTCCCGCCCGGCAGGTCGGCGATCACGCGTGCTGCGGCGGCCGTACCGGAGTGGTAGTCCGTCAGCATCAGCTTCCCGGCGGCACGGTCGTGCTGGACGAGGTAGCCGTCACCGACGAGCGCGGGACCCGAGGGCACCTTGACGTTCTTCTTCGCCGTACGGTCGTACACGCCCGCGGCGCCCGTCGGACCGCAGTTCCAGTAGATCCAACGGCCGATGACCTGAAGCTCCTTGACGGTGCAGGGGGCTCCGGTGGAGACGGTCGCGACCGTCTTCTTCCCCTCCAGGTCGTACTGGGTGACCACACCGTTGCCGGAGCCCGGTGTCCACAGGGCTGAACCCCACACGGAGGCCGCCGTGACGGAGCGGGTCAGACGGTCGTCCTCGGCGCGGTACCGGTTCACGGCATCGACGTACTGCTTGCCGGTGGAGGCGGCGTTGTAGACGTAGTAGCGGCCGGTGGCGTCCACGAAACGGCCGCCGGTGACGTCAGGTTCGGCCGAGCGGTAGGCGTCGGGCTCGACCCAGATCTGGGCGCGCTCGTTGCCCGAGGCGTCGACCCGGAAGTAGCCGGCGCTCTGCGTGCTGAGGGAGCGCAGCGGCACGCACCCTCCCGCGTCGCACGGCACCCGCTGCAGGTGGGTGCCGTTGGCGAAGGTGCCGGCGAATCCGCGAGTGGCCTGCTCCAGCACGGTGGAGCCGTCGGCCGAGAGCTGTCGGCCGATCACGTACTGCTCGCCGTCGGGCCGGTGCTCGACGCTGGTCAGATAGCCGCCCGCGTAGTCGATGCCCCACACGCCGTCCGTGGTGATCGGTGTCGGGGCGGTGTCCGCGGCCGCCGGGCCCGCGGAGGTCAGGGTGCCGGCGCTCAGAGCGGCCAGCGAGGCAAGAGTGAGTGCGATCCGGGCACGCCGGGTCAAGGGTCCCTCCCCAGGGAAGTAAGAAAAGGCGCGTCGGCAGGCCTCGTCTTCCCCCTTGGCCACACTCCGTCACGCGATCAACAGATGTTAACAACTGCCCCACAGGGTTCGATAGTCGAATACGGATGCGAAAAGGGCCCGCACGACCGAAGTCGTACGGGCCCCAGCTCAGCTCACGCTGTGTCAGCCGTTGCGCTTCCAGCGCGGCTTGTCGTCGCGGCGGCCGAAGGAACCGGTGCCGGTGCCGGTGCCCGTGGTGCGGTGATCGTCACGACGGCCGGTGGGGCGGTCGTGGCCGCCGGAGCGGAAGCCACCGGTGGGGCGGTCGCCCTGACGGTCACGGTTGAAGGGACGGTCGCTGCCCCGGTGGGTGGACGGACGCTCGTCGCGGCGGTCACGGTTGAAGCCACCACCCGAGGGGCGGTCGTCGCGGCGGAAGCCGCCACCCGAGGGACGCTCGTCACGACGGTCACGGTTGAAACCACCGCTCGGGCGGTCGCCCTGGCGGTCACGGTTGAAGCCACCCGAGGGGCGGTCGTCGCGGCGGAAGCCGCCACCCGAGGGACGCTCGTCACGACGGTCACGGTTGAACCCACCGCTCGGGCGGTCGCCCTGGCGGTCACGGTTGAACCCGCCCGAGGAGCGGTCGTCACGACGCTCGAAGGAACGGCCACCCCGGTCGTCCCGACGGTCGTCGCGGCGGAAGCCACCACCCGAGGGACGCTCGTCACGACGGTCACGGTTGAAGCCACCGGAGGAACGGTCGTCACGACGCTCGAAGGAACGGCCACCCCGGTCGTCCCGACGGTCGTCACGACGCTCGTAGTTGCCCCGCTCGTCACGACGCTGACGCGGCTGCTCGTACGCGGGACGCTCGGCCGGCTGCTCGGCGACCACGGCCTCGGCCGAAGCCTCCGCCTCCTGGGCCACGGTCGCCTCGGCGGCCGCGGCGATCGCCGTCTCCGGGTCCTCGCCACGCTCGCGGGCGGCGCGGGCGACCAGACGGTCGGCCTCCTCGCGCAGCTCGGTCGCGCGACGCTGCGCCCGCTCCAGCTCCTTGGCGAGGTGCGAGACCTCACGCTCGGCCTGCTGCGCCGCGTTGGCCGCGGACTCGGACTGGACCTCGGTCATCGAACGCGCGCCCGTGATCTCGGCGACCTCGGGCTCGAAGGCCGTACCGGTGTTGATGATGTGACGCCCGGCGTCGACGCCCGCGTCCTCCATCAGCCGGAAGATCTGGCGGCGCTGGTGCGGCAGGGACAGCGACACGACCGTGCCGGTGCGGCCCGCGCGAGCGGTACGCCCTGCGCGGTGCAGGTAGTCCTTGTGGTCACCGGCGGGGTCGACGTTCAGGACGAGGTCGATGCCGTCGACGTGGATGCCGCGGGCGGCGACGTCGGTCGCGACGAGCGCGTTGACGTAGCCCTTCTTGAAGTCCTCCAGCACGCGGGTGCGGGCACCCTGCGTCATGCCGCCGTGCAGCGCGTCGGCCTTCACACCGGAGTCGCACAGCTGCTCGGCGATACGGTCGGCGCCCAGCTGGGTGCGGACGAAGATGATCGTGCGGCCCTTGCGGGAGGCGATCGCGGCCGTGACCGGCGCCTTGTCCTTGGGCTTCACGATCAGGATGTGGTGCGACATGGTCGTGACGTTGCCCTGGGCGCTGTCGACCTCGTGCGTGACCGGGTTGCTCAGGTAGCGCTTGACCAGCGTGGAGATCTCGTTCTCCATCGTGGCCGAGAACAGCATGCGCTGGCCGCCGCCCGGGATCTGGTCGAGCAGCTCGGTGACCTCGGGCAGGAAGCCCAGGTCGGACATCTGGTCGGCCTCGTCGAGGACGGCGACCTCGACGTTCGCCAGGGAGCAGGCGCCGCGGTTGATGAGGTCGCGCAGCCGGCCCGGGGTGGCGACGAGGACGTCGACACCGCGCTCCAGGGCGTACATCTGGTTGCTCATCGACGTGCCGCCGCAGACGACCTTCATCTTGAGGCCGAGGACGTCGCCGTAGGGCTGGAGGGCGTCCGCGACCTGCATCGCGAGCTCACGGGTCGGCGTGAGGATGATGCCGCGGGGCTTCTTCTTGTCGGTGTGGCCGCCGGACAGCTTCGTCAGCAGCGGCAGACCGAAGGAGAGGGTCTTGCCGGAGCCGGTGCGGCCACGGCCCAGGATGTCCTTGCCGGCCAGGGCGTCCGGGATGGTCGCGGCCTGGATCGGGAAGGGGGAGGTCACGCCGTTCTGGGCGAGCTTGCGGACGACACCCTCGGGGAGACCGAGGTCCGCGAAGGTGGTCTCGGGGGCCTCGGGGGCCTCGAGGGTCTGGGAGACCGCCTCGTCGGTGCCCTCGTTCTCGGGCATGACGATGTGGTCAGAACTGGAAATGGACATGCGTATGCGAAACCTTCCGGAGTCTCGTCGGCACGCGCCCGTCAACTCCGTGATTCGCAATACGACCGCCTCTATGCGGTCAGCCACGGCAAAGGAGAGAACGCGCCACACGGCGCGCTTCTGCGTTGGCGCCGGGCAAATGATCAAACGATCTATAACCATACGCACCCACCACCCCCGAAGGCAAACCGATCCCCGCGCATGTATCCGAGGTCACTCGGCAGCCCGGCCAGGGCGCTGGCGTCCGGTGTCACACCGGTGATCCGGCGGCGGTAGACGCCGGTGTCCGGTGTCACACCGGTGACCCGGCAGTGGGCGCCGGCTCCCGCTGGCTCAGCTGCGGTCCCGTCTCCGGCTGCGCCGAGGACGACGGCTCGGCCGGCGGCGGAGACGGCGTGGGCGACGCGGGCGGCTCGCTCGGCACCGGCGGCTCCGGATCGGCTGAACGGGTGGGTGTCGGATCGGCCCTGGTCGGCGTCGGCACCCCGGGCTTCACCGACTGCCCGGGCCTCGCCGGGGCGGACGCGCTCGCCCCCGCCGAGGCGGACGCCGACGGCGAGGCCGACTCCTCGCCGTCCTTGCCCTTGCCGTGCTTCCCGTGCTTGCCGTCCGAGGCGGCCCCGCCGAACCCCGCGGAACCGCCCGAGACCGCCGTTCCGCCGTCCGGCGCCTCCCCGCCCCGCTCACCGGCGGAGTGCGACGGCTTCGCGCTGTCTCCACCGTCGTCCCCGCCCACGCTCATGCAGCCCGCTGCGGCGGCGACGGCCATGACCGTGGCGGCCAGACGGACGGGTACGTACAAGGGGCGCACGAGCAGCCACCTCCGAGGGCGGTCGTCAAAGAGTCAACGTGCCCAACTCCCGCCGCCCACAAGAGGACACGCGAACCGCTCAGCCGTACCCGAGTGCATGCAACCGCGCGTCGTCGATCCCGAAGTGATGGGCGATCTCGTGCACCACCGTCACCTCGGCCTCCGCGACGACCTCCTCGCGGGTCCCGCACATCCGCAGCGTCGGCCCCCGGTAGATCGTGATGCGATCCGGCAGCACCCCCGCGTACCACTCCCCCCGGTCCGTCAACGGAGTGCCCTCGTACAGCCCGAGCAGCTCGGGATCGTCCGCGGGCGGCTCGTCCTCGACGAACACCGCGACGTTGTCCATCAGCCGCGCCAACTCCGGCGGAATCCGGTCCAGGGCGTCGGCGACCAGTTCCTCGAACTCCTCGCGCGTCATCTCCAGCACAAGCCCATTCTCCGGTACAGAACGCCCGTACGAGAGTCAGGGGCGCGCCCGCATATCCGCGCGTGCACTTGGGCATACGGGACCAATGGCACGCGTCCCCGTCGCAGCCCTGCCCCGCCGCACCGCCCTCGACGCCCTCCGCTCACCCGCACGCGCACTCGCCCGGCACTACGGCAGCCGCCGCGCCCACCCGTCCGCCGAGCTCGTCCACCCGCCCCACCCCTGGGCCCGCGCCCTCAGCCTGGTCGCCGTCGTCCTCATGGGCGCCTGGCTGGGTCTGCTCATCGTCGGCAACGTCCGGGTCCCGGTCGGCCCGATGAACACGACGATGACCCTGCGCCCGTCCCTGACCGGCGGCACGAAGATCAACATCTCACCGCTCGGCGCGCTCCAGCTGGACAGCCACCAGGCCCCCGTCCGCCTCGACGTCAACGTCGACCAGCTCGACCCGGAGCGCTCCCAGGCCCTCGTCGACCACCCCGAACGCCTCTCCGGCCTGCAGGACGAGGTCGCGGCGGACGTCGAGCACGGCACCCTCGACCTCGCCGTCCGCTCCTGCGTCGCCGTCGTCTCCGGCGCCACGGCCCTGGGCCTTGCGGTCTACCGCCGTCCCCGCAGGGCCCTGGCCGCCGGCGGACTCGCCCTGACCCTCCTGGCCGCGTCGGGCGGCACCGCCTACGCCACCTGGAACCCGGAATCGGTACTGGAACCCAAGTTCTCGGGACTGCTCTCCTCAGCGCCCTCCCTGGTGGGCAACGCCCGCAGCATCGTCACCGAGTTCGACGTCTACCAGAAGGAACTGGCCCGCCTGGTGACCAACGTGACGAAGCTCTACGACGTCACGTCCACCCTCCCCGCCTACCAGCCCGACCCCACCACCATCCGGGTCCTGCACGTCTCCGACATCCATCTGAACCCCGCGAGCTGGAAGATCATCGCCTCGCTGGTGGAGCAGTACAAGGTCAATGTGATCGTCGACTCCGGCGACACGATGGATCACGGTACGGCGGCGGAGAACGGCTTCCTGGACCCGATCCCGGACCTCGGCGCCCCCTACGTCTGGGTCCGCGGCAACCACGACTCCCTCACCACCCAGCGCTACATGGAGGGGCTCAAGCGCGTCCACGTCCTGGACAACGGCAAGGCGGAGACCATCGCCGGCCTGCGTTTCGCCGGCATGGGCGACCCCCAGTTCACCCCGGACCGTTCCACGAACCCGGGCGCCGACGAGTCCCAGGAGGCGGCGGGCGCCCGCCTGGCCGCGGCCCTGCGCGAGCAGCGCGCGGTCGGCACCCCGGTCGACCTCGCGATCGCCCACGAACCCTCCGCCGCCCGCGAGGTCGACGGCGAGGTCCCGATGATCCTGTCCGGCCACCTCCACCACCAGGAGATGGAGGTCATGAAGAAGGGCACGCGGCTGCGCGTCGAGGGCTCGACGGGCGGCAGCGGACTGCGTGCCGTCGAGGGCAGGTACCCCGACCCCATCGAGGCCTCGATCCTCTACCTGGACCGCGACACCCGCCGCCTCCAGGCCTGGGACGAGATCAAGCTCGGCGGCCTGGGCCTGACGACGGCGGAGGTCAGCCGCCACCTCCCGGAGGACAACCAGCCGGGCGCCACGCCGTCACCCTCGGGCTCCCCTTAAACCGTTTTGGCGATACCTCCCGGCATCCCATATGCTTCTCACGTCCCCGACGCGCTGAGAAGCGCCCAGGATGGCCTGTAGCCCTCATCGTCTAGTGGCCCAGGACGCCGCCCTTTCAAGGCGGTAGCACGGGTTCGAATCCCGTTGGGGGTACGCAATATCGTGTGCGAGACTGTTCGCGCACAAAGCTTGGTCCTGTGGAGCAGTTTGGAGTGCTCGCCACCCTGTCAAGGTGGAGGCCGCGGGTTCAAATCCCGTCAGGACCGCTGAGGTTTCTTCTGGAACCTCTCGGCTGGGTAGCTCAGTTGGTACGAGCGACCGCCTGAAAAGCGGTAGGTCGCCGGTTCGACCCCGGCCCCAGCCACAGCACAGACCCCGATCCCCGGATCGGGGTCTTGTTGTATGTGTCCCGGTCGCGTCCGCACCGGCCGCACCACCCGGCGCCAAAACCGTTCGCCACTAATTTCCCCGGGATGAGATCCTGGACCGCGTATGTCTACGCACCCTGCCCCCGCCCCCGGCTCCCCCGCTTTCGCGGAGCTCGCCGCCCGCCTGACCGAGCTGTCCCTGCGTGACGCGCACCGGCTCGGGCGCAGGCTCGAAGGCGCGCGCAAGATCCGCAAGCCGGAGGCGCGGGCCGCCGTCCTGACCGAGATCGAGACCGAGGTCGGCAAGGGCGCGGAGCGGACCGCCGCACGGCGTGCGCGCACGCCCGCGGTGACCTACCCCGAGCAGCTGCCGGTCAGCCAGAAGAAGGACGAGATCGCGGCCGCCATCCGTGATCACCAGGTCGTGATCGTCGCCGGTGAGACCGGGTCCGGCAAGACCACCCAGATCCCGAAGATCTGTCTGGAACTGGGCCGGGGCGTACGCGGCATGATCGGGCACACCCAGCCCCGTCGTATCGCCGCCCGTACCGTCGCCGAGCGGATCGCCGAGGAACTGGACACCCCGCTCGGCGAGGCCGTCGGCTGGAAGGTGCGGTTCACCGACCAGGTGAACCCGGAGGCGACCTTCGTCAAGCTGATGACGGACGGCATCCTGCTCGCCGAGATCCAGACCGACCGCGAGCTGTACGGCTACGACACGATCATCATCGACGAGGCCCACGAGCGGTCCCTCAACATCGACTTCCTGCTCGGGTATCTGGCTCAGCTGCTGCCCAGGCGGCCTGACCTCAAGGTCGTCATCACCTCGGCGACCATCGATCCCGAGCGGTTCTCCCGGCACTTCGGGGACGCGCCGATCGTCGAGGTCAGCGGGCGGACGTATCCGGTGGAGGTGCGCTACCGGCCTCTACTGGAGGAGGACTCCGAGGACTCGGACCGCGACCAGATCACCGCGATCTGCGACGCCGTCGAGGAGCTCCAGGGCGAGGGCAAGGGCGACATCCTCGTCTTCCTCTCCGGCGAGCGGGAGATCCGGGACACCGCGGACGCGCTCGTGAAGAAGAACTACCGCTTCACGGAGGTCCTCCCCCTCTACGCGCGGCTCTCGCACGCCGAGCAGCACCGCGTGTTCCAGCAGCACACCGGGCGCAGGATCGTTCTGGCGACGAACGTGGCCGAGACGTCCCTGACCGTGCCGGGCATCAAGTACGTCATCGATCCGGGCTTCGCCAGGATCTCCCGTTACAGCCACCGCACCAAGGTCCAGCGGCTGCCCATCGAGGCGGTCTCGCAGGCCAGCGCCAACCAGCGCAAGGGCCGCTGCGGCCGTACCTCCGACGGCATCTGCATCCGGCTGTACAGCGAGGAGGACTTCGAGGCCCGCCCCGAGTTCACGGACGCGGAGATCCTCCGCACCAACCTCGCCTCCGTCATCCTCCAGATGACCGCGGCCGGCCTCGGCGACATCGAGAAGTTCCCTTTCATCGACCCGCCGGACCACCGCAACATCCGGGACGGCGTCCAACTCCTCCAGGAACTGGGCGCGTTCGACCCGACGCAGAAGGACGTACGCAACCGGCTGACCCAGACCGGCCGCAAGCTCGCGCAGCTGCCCGTCGACCCGCGGCTGGCGCGCATGGTCCTGGAGGCCGACAAGAACGGCTGTGTCCGCGAGGTCATGGTGATAGCCGCCGCGCTCTCCATCCAGGACCCGCGCGAGCGCCCGGCCGACAAGCAGACCCAGGCCGACCAGCAGCACGCCCGCTTCCGTGACGAGACCAGCGACTTCCTCGCCTACCTCAACCTGTGGCGGTATGTCCGCGAGCAGCAGAAGGAGCGGGGTTCCAGTTCCTTCCGGCGCATGTGCAAGCAGGAGTACCTCAACTTCCTGCGCATTCGCGAATGGCAGGACATCTACACCCAACTGCGCACGGTCGCCAAGCAGATGGGCATCCATCTGAACGAGGACGACGCGGCCGAGCAGAGCGTCCACGTCTCCCTCCTCGCCGGTCTGCTCTCGCACATCGGCATGAAGGACGTGAAGGACGGCAACAAGAACGAGTATCTCGGCGCCCGCAGCGCCAAGTTCGCGATCTTCCCGGGCTCCGCGCTCTTCAAGAAGCAGCCCCGTTTCGTCATGTCGGCGGAGCTGGTGGAGACCTCGCGCCTGTGGGCCCGGGTCAACGCCAGGATCGAGCCCGAGTGGGTCGAGCCGCTCGCGGAGCACCTGCTGAAGCGGACGTACTCCGAACCGCACTGGGAGAAGGACCAGGCCGCGGTGATGGCGTACGAGAAGGTCACGCTGTACGGCGTGCCGATCGTCGCGCAGCGCAAGGTGAACTACGGCCGGATCGACGCGGAGGCCTCCCGGGAGCTTTTCATCCGCAACGCCCTGGTCGAGGGCGACTGGCGCACCCACCACAAGTTCTTCGCCGACAACCGCCGACTCCTCAGCGAGGTCGAGGAGTTGGAGCACCGCGCGCGGCGCCGGGACATCGTGGTCGACGACGACACGCTGTTCGACTTCTACGACGAGAAGGTTCCCGAACACGTCGTCTCCGGGGCCCACTTCGACTCGTGGTGGAAGCACAAGCGGCACGAGGAGCCGGAGTTCCTGGACTTCGAGCGCGCGATGCTCATCCGGGAGTCGGCGGAGGCGGTCACCAAGGACGACTACCCCGACTCGTGGCGGCAGGGCCAGCTCAAGTTCCGTGTGACGTACCAGTTCGAGCCGGGCGCGGACGCGGACGGCGTGACCGTCCACATCCCGCTCCAGGTCCTGAACCAGGTGACGGACGAGGGCTTCGACTGGCAGATCCCGGGCCTCAGGGAGGAGCTGGTGACGGAGTTGATCCGTTCCCTCCCGAAGCCGATCCGCCGCAACTACGTGCCGGCGCCGAACTTCGCGAAGCGGTTCCTGGACACGGCCGTCCCGCTCCAGGAGCCGTTGACGGTCACGATGGCCCGTGAGCTGAAGCGCATGGTCGGCGTGCCGTTCGACGCGGACGACTTCGACCTGTCGAGGATTCCGGACCATCTGCGGATCACGTTCCGGATCGTCGACGAGCGGCGCCGGAAGCTGGCCGAGGACAAGGACCTGGAGACGCTGCGGCTGCGGCTCCGGCCGAAGGCGCGTCAGGCGCTGTCGCAGGCCGCGGCGGCGACCGCCTCCCGGGAGGGCGGCGAGTCACTGGAGCGCAAGGGCCTCACGGACTGGACGATCGGCACGCTCACCCGGGTCTTCGAGACGCGCCGGGCAGGTCAGCCGGTGAAGGCCTATCCAGCTCTGGTCGACGACGGCGACACGGTGTCCGTGCGGCTCTTCGACACGGAGGCGGAGCAGTCCGAGGCGATGTGGAAGGGCACGCGGCGGCTGATCGTGCGCAACATCCCGGTGAGCCCGGCGAAGTTCGCCTCCGAGAAGCTGACGAACCCCCAGAAGCTGGCGCTGTCGGCGAACCCGCACGGCTCGATCCAGGCCCTGTTCGAGGACTGCGCGACCGCCGCCGCGGACAAGCTGATCCGTGACTTCGGGGGCCCGGCGTGGGACGAGGAGTCCTACCGGAAGCTCTACGACAAGGTGCGGGCGGAGATCGTCGACACGACGGTGCGTACGGTCGGGCAGGTGCAGCAGGTGCTCGCCGCCTGGCAGGCCTGTGAGCGGCGCCTGAAGACCGTACGGAGCCCCGCGCTGCTGGCGAACCTCGCGGACGTACGGGCGCAGTTGGACGCGCTGGTGAAGCCGGGGTTCGTGACGGCGACGGGGTTGCGCCGCCTGCCCGACCTGATGCGCTACCTGGTCGCGGCGGACCGCCGGCTCCAGCAGATGGCGACGAACGTCCAGCGGGACACGACCCGTATGGAGAAGGTCCACGAGATGCAGGACGAGTACGCCTGGCTCCTGGAACAGCTCCCCCAGGGGCGGCCCGTCGCCCAGCAGGTACTGGACGTCCGCTGGATGATCGAGGAGCTGCGGGTCAGCTATTTCGCCCACGCCCTCGGCACCGCGTACCCCGTCTCCGACAAGCGGATCGTGAAGGCGATCGACACGCTCGCGCCGTAACGGCTCCCGCACGCACGGTGAGTTCGACCAGGCCCGCCCGCTCCTGTACAGTCCTTCTCGCAGCGCAACGCAGCAATAAGCGCCGCGAAACCTGGTCCTGTGGAGCAGTTTGGAGTGCTCGCCACCCTGTCAAGGTGGAGGCCGCGGGTTCAAATCCCGTCAGGACCGCAGCAAGAAGCAAGGCCCGCAACCCGGCAACGGGATGCGGGCCTTCTTCGTGTCTGCGGTCCGGTGACGGGGTGAGCAGGTCTTCTGCGTGGCCGTGCGGGGGCCGAGGGGGCCGGTGCCACTCATGCCATCTTGACGGGGCTCCCAGAGCCCGGTACCCAGAGACCAGGGCGCGTTCCTCGCAGAGCCCCTGGAGGTGGCGTATGGCGGCAACGGCCAGGCACGAGACGCGGGCCCTGCTCCGCGCGCACCTGTCGGCCGCGTCGTCGTATCGGCATCTGACCCGCCACTGCGCGATCTGCCACCGCCTGTTGCGGCTGGCGATGGACTCCGCGCCGCAGACCACCACGGCCCCGGAGGGAGACAGGGAGGACGAGAGCCCCTCCCCCGCGTGACCCCCTCTAGTGCACATGAACCGGAAGCAACAAGGACTCTGGCATGTGACGGGAGTCACCGTATGAGTTTTTGAAACCGTGGAACTTACCACTCTCCTACAACTGGTCAATTTTATATGTGCAATTGCACTACTGGTCGCGCCTCCGTCAGGCTCCGGTCAGCGGCCGCCCCACAGGAGATCCGACACCCCTCCCCAGACTCCGACAAGCCCGCTCACAGCGGTGCCGGACCCCCACGGTTCGCGCACAAAAAAGATCGCGCCGGACTCGGCGGAGTCCAGCGCGATCGACGACGAGGTGGAGACTGGGCCCCGTTGGGGCAGGACCCGCGTCGCTTGTAGCCAGGGTTCGGGCGCCTCAACCGGTTGGGGGACCAGTCGATTTGCCCGGTTATTCAGTTGTTAGGCCTCGCTGCGCTGCTGCGGGATGCCCGCGAGCAGAGCGCGGACCTCAGCCTCGCGGTAACGGCGGTGTCCGCCGAGCGTGCGAATCGACGTGAGCTTGCCGGCCTTCGCCCACCGCGTGACCGTCTTCGGGTCCACGCGGAACATCGTGGCGACCTCAGCCGGGGTCAGCAGCGGCTCGGCATCAGGGGTGCGAGCGGTCATGAGCGGCCTCCTCGGGAGAACCGATCGTTCTCGGTTCTTTCCTCTAAATTCTGCACCTTGACCCGCGTTGCCCGAAATGGCGGATGCGGGTCGAGTCGGTTATAGGACGAACGGCTTGTCCTCGGCACTACAACTACACCATCTGTCCAGCCGCGTCGGCCAAACCGATGGAATTGCCCCCCAGGTGTTCATCGGCGACGGAAGCCGATGGACCATGCCATAGCGGACAGTCACGCCACTGTGACGATCAGTCACAGAGCGATCAGGAGTCACCAGACCCCCCAAAGCGGAACCTCCCCCGGGCCCCTTGTCCTATTTTGGCATGAGGAGGGGCAAGAGATGCAAGAGCCGGGTACGTGCGGTCCGTCACGCTTGACACTCCGTGAGGCGTACGCCCGGATCGGGACCTACGTCCGTTGTCGGCGCGACTGCAGGAAAGCTGGAACACCTTGAGCGAGGACCAAACCCCAAAACGGGCGTCAGGTCAAACGCCAGTTCGTGACATGCCGCACAGGAAGCCCATTCAGTTCGCCGAGCGACGCTCCCTGACGGCCCGCCAGCGCTCCACGAGCCGCCCGTAGGCCTCCCCTGCCGCGGCCCCGTCGCCGCGCCTGAGCGCCTCGATGCCCTCGGCCACGTCCGCCGCCGAGTGGTCGTCCTCCAGCTCGCCGTGCGGGAGCACATGCACCAGACCGCCGTAGTCGACCTCGACCAGCGAGCGCGGGTGGAACTCCTCCAGCCAGCGCCCGACGTCGATCAGACCGTCGATGAGCGGTCCCTCGTCCATGGCGTCCTTGAGGGTCCGCAGGGCCCGCGCCACGCGCCGCCGGGCCTGCACCATGGGCGTGCGGTAGCGCAGCGTCGGCGGGACGTCGCCGGAGCCCTTGTCGAAGTGCCGTTCGTCGTCGGCCACCAGCACGAACCAGTTCAGCGGCACCTGCCAGGTCGCGGTGCGGATCCAGGGCCGGGCGTCCGGGTTGCGGGCGAGCCAGCGCTCGTAGTCCTGGGCGCTCTGGCGGCGTACGAGCTCGGGCAGGACCGCGTCCAGGACCGGCCCCGGCAGCTCGTCCCCGAGCTCCTCCAGGGCCAGCCAGCCGCGCAGCCGGGTGCGCCACGGGCACACGCACACCACGCCGTCCACGTCGAGCACGAAGGCGTCGCCGCTCTCGTGCACCGGGACCGGGATAGGCGGGACGGGCAGCAGGTCGGCCAGCGAGCGGCGCAGTTCGTCCTGGTAGGACGGACGGTCCGGGCGCCGGGCGTAGCCGGCCCAGTGGCCGCGTTCGGGTTCGGGAAAGGCAGCCAGCGGTTCGTACACGCGCAGATAGGTCGCATACGGGACGATCACCGAGGACACCTTGGGCACGCCTGCACTCTCCCCCGCCGCCTGCCGGGAAAACCTGCGGAACCCGCACACAAACGCGCGGGAAAACCATGCAAATCGTCGCACGCCCGTGCCTGGGGAAAAGGTGATCCTGAGCACTGCACGACCGCGGGCCGTCACAAGGCCTAATCTCGTGCCCACCGGCCCCGCCACCCTTACGGGAGCCGGTGACCCACCGCCGCAACGTACCCAGGAGTCACCACAGTGACCGATGTAACCGGCGCCCCTGCCGACGTGCTGCACACCCTGTTCCACTCGAACCAGGGCGGCCACGAGCAGGTCGTGCTCTGCCAGGACCGCAGAAGCGGCCTCAAGGCCGTCATCGCCCTCCACTCCACCGCGCTCGGTCCCGCCCTCGGCGGGACCCGCTTCTACCCGTACGCGACCGAGGCGGAGGCCGTCGCCGACGCGCTGAACCTCGCGCGCGGGATGTCGTACAAGAACGCCATGGCCGGCCTCGACCACGGCGGCGGCAAGGCCGTGATCATCGGGGACCCGGAGCGCGACAAGAGCGAGGAACTGCTCCTGGCGTACGGCCGGTTCGTCTCCTCGCTGGGCGGCCGGTACGTCACCGCCTGCGACGTCGGTACCTACGTCGCCGACATGGACGTCGTCGCACGTGAATGCCGCTGGACGACCGGCCGCTCCCCCGAGAACGGCGGCGCCGGCGACTCCTCCGTCCTCACCGCCTTCGGCGTCTACCAGGGCATGCGGGCCAGCGCCGCGCACCTGTGGGGCGACCCCTCGCTGCGGGGGCGCCGGGTGGGCATCGCGGGCGTCGGCAAGGTCGGGCACCACCTCGTGGAACACCTCCTGGAGGAGGGCGCCGAGGTCCTGGTCACGGACGTGCGGCGGGAGGCCGTCCAGCGGATCGCCGAGCGCCACCCGTCCGTCGGGGTGGTCACCGACACCGGGGCGCTCGTCCGGAGCGCGGGCCTCGACATCTACGCCCCATGCGCCCTCGGCGGCGCCCTGAACGACGACACCGTTCCCGCGCTGAGCGCCCGGATCGTCTGCGGGGCGGCCAACAACCAGCTCGCCCACCCGGGCGTCGAGAAGGACCTCGCCGACCGCGGGATCCTCTACGCGCCGGACTACGTGGTGAACGCCGGCGGAGTCATCCAGGTCGCCGACGAACTGCACGGGTTCGACTTCGAACGGTGCAGGGCCAAGGCCGCCGAGATCTACGACACCACGCTCGGAATCTTCGCACGTGCGAAGGAAGACGGGATTCCGCCGGCTGCCGCGGCCGACCGGATCGCCGAGCAGCGGATGCATGAGGCGGCCGTGGAACGGGCCCGCTGACGTCTGGCCGGTACCCGTCGGCGCACACTTGGAGAGAACTCTCACGTTCGTCGGCGGGTCGGCCGCCAAGAAGTGGTTAAAATCGCGGTTGACCAGCGGGGACGGGGCTCCCCGAGGGTTCTGGGTTCGGCCACGTCCTGTGGGCGACGTACCGTATGGGCGTGGGCTCAGGTACCGTGGAAGCCCTACGGACCGGTCTCTCTGCGGAGAGCCCGTTCCAGATCATGAACGCGTGTCAAGACTCTGGGGCCGCCGGGCCCCGTATCCGAGGGGGTCGAGCCATGGGGCGCGGCCGGGCAAAGGCCAAGCAGACGAAGGTCGCCCGCCAGCTGAAGTACAGCAGCGGCGGGACTGATCTGTCGCGTCTGGCCAATGAGCTGGGCGCTTCGACGACTTCGAGCCAGCCGCCTAACGGCGAGCCGTTCGAGGACGATGAGGACGAGGACGACCCGTACTCCCAGTACGCGGATCTCTATAACGACGACGATGAGGACGAGGACGACCAGTCCGGTCCTTCGTCGCAACATCGCCGCGGCGCGTAGTGCTTGCAGCGGCTTAGCCGTTTGCCGACCCGGTCCGGAGCCTTGGCGCCGGACCGGGTTTCGTGCTGGCGTCACGGGGCTCCGCCCCGGACCCCGCTCCTCAAACGCCGGAGGGGCTGAATTCAGGCGTAGTCGCCCACCAGTTCCGCGCCTGTGGTGCGGTCTTCGCGGTCGGTGATCTCACCGGCCACCCATGCCTCGACCCCGCGGTCGGCCAGAGTCTCCAGGGCCACGTCAGCCGAGTCCTGCGGGACGATCGCGATCATGCCGACGCCCATGTTCAGGGTCTTCTCCAGCTCCAGGCGCTCGACCTGCCCCGTCCTGCCGACGAGGTCGAAGATCGGGTCCGGGGTCCAGGTGGAGCGGTCCACGACGGCGTGCAGGGCGTCGGGGATCACCCGGGCCAGGTTGGCGGCGAGGCCGCCACCGGTGACGTGCGAGAAGGCGTGCACGTCCGCCGTGCGGATCAGGGCCAGGCAGTCCAGCGAGTAGATCTTGGTGGGCTCCAGGAGCTCCTCACCGAGGGTGCGGCCGAGCTCGTCGATCCGGGCGTCCAGGGCCAGGCCCGCCTCGTTCAGGAGCACATGCCGCACGAGCGAGTACCCGTTCGAGTGAAGACCCGAGGCCGCCATGGCGACGACGGCGTCACCCTTACGGATGCGATCCGCGCCGAGCAGCCGGTCGGCCTCCACAGCGCCCGTCCCGGCCCCGGCGACGTCGAAGTCGTCCGGGCCCAGCAGACCGGGGTGCTCGGCCGTCTCGCCGCCCACCAGGGCGCAGCCGGCGAGCACACAGCCCTCGGCGATGCCCTTGACGATCGCGGCGACACGCTCGGGGTGGACCTTGCCGACACAGATGTAGTCGGTCATGAACAGCGGCTCGGCACCGCACACCACGATGTCGTCCATGACCATCGCGACGAGGTCGTGGCCGATGGTGTCGTAGACGCCCATCTGCCGCGCGATGTCGACCTTGGTCCCGACGCCGTCGGTGGCGGAGGCGAGGAGGGGACGCTCGTAGCGCTTGAGGGCGGAGGCGTCGAAGAGGCCGGCGAAACCACCGAGGCCGCCGAGGACCTCGGGGCGCTGGGTCTTCTTCACCCACTCCTTCATCAGCTCGACGGCGCGGTCACCCGCTTCGATGTCGACGCCCGCGGCTGCGTAGCTGGCACCAGTTGTCTCAGACATGGCAGTAGAGAACCTTCGTGTCGTACGGCAGGTGGGACGGGCTGTCTACGGGCGACGGATGGCGTCGGCCGCGGCCGTGGAGGCGGGCCCTGCGGCCAGCTCGGTCTCCAGAAGCTGCTTGCCGAGCAGCTCGGGGTCCGGGAGCTCCATCGGGTACTCGCCGTCGAAGCAGGCACGGCACAGGTTCGGCTTGGCGATGGTGGTCGCCTCGATCATGCCGTCGAGGGAGATGTACGAGAGGGAGTCGGCGCCCATCGAGGTGCCGATCTCGTCGATGGTCATGCCGTTGGCGATGAGCTCCGCGCGGGTGGCGAAATCTATGCCGAAGAAGCAAGGCCACTTCACGGGGGGCGAGGAGATCCGGATGTGGACCTCCGCCGCGCCCGCCTCGCGGAGCATCCGCACCAGGGCCCGCTGGGTGTTGCCGCGCACGATCGAGTCGTCGACGACGACCAGACGCTTGCCCTTGATGACTTCCTTGAGTGGATTCAGCTTCAGGCGGATGCCGAGCTGGCGAATGGTCTGCGAGGGCTGGATGAACGTACGGCCGACGTAGGCGTTCTTCACGAGACCCGCGCCGAAGGGGATGCCGGACGCCTCGGCGTAGCCGATGGCGGCCGGTGTGCCCGACTCCGGTGTCGCTATGACCAGGTCGGCGTCGACCGGGGCTTCTTTCGCGAGCTTGCGGCCCATCTCCACGCGGGAGAGGTACACGTTCCGGCCGGCGATGTCGGTGTCGGGGCGGGCGAGATAGACGTACTCGAAAACACAGCCCTTGGGCTTCGCTTCCGCGAATCGGGAGGTGCGCAGGCCGTTCTCGTCGATGGCGACGAACTCACCCGGCTCGATCTCGCGGACATAGCTCGCGCCGCAGATGTCCAGGGCGGCGGACTCCGAGGCGACGACCCAGCCGCGCTCCAGGCGGCCGAGGACCAGCGGGCGGATGCCCTGCGGGTCGCGGGCGGCGTACAGGGTGTGCTCGTCCATGAAGACGAGGGAGAAGGCGCCCCGCACCTTCGGGAGGACGGAGTGGGCCGCCTCCTCGATGGTCAGCGGCTTGCCGTCCTCGTCGACCTGGGCCGCGAGGAGCGCGGTGAGCAGGTCGGTGTCGTTGGTCGCGGCCACTCGCGGGCTGCGGCCCTCCTGCTTGGGCAGGTCGGCGACCATCTCGGCGAGCTGCGCCGTGTTGACCAGGTTGCCGTTGTGGCCGAGCGCGATGGAACCGTGCGCGGTGGCACGGAACGTCGGCTGGGCGTTCTCCCACACGGAGGCGCCGGTGGTCGAGTAGCGGGCGTGACCGACCGCGATGTGACCCTGGAGCGAACCGAGCGAGGTCTCGTCGAAGACCTGGGAAACGAGGCCCATGTCCTTGAAGACGAGGATCTGTGAGCCGTTGCTGACCGCGATTCCCGCGGATTCCTGGCCTCGATGCTGGAGGGCGTAGAGCCCGAAGTAGGAGAGCTTGGCGACCTCTTCGCCCGGAGCCCAGACACCGAAGACGCCGCAAGCGTCCTGGGGGCCCTTCTCGCCGGGGAGCAGGTCGTGGTTGAGTCGTCCGTCACCACGTGGCACGGTTCCGAGTGTAGGCGAGATCGACCACTGGTCCGAATTCGCGGAGAGTGGGCTTTCTTACTCCGCGCGGGCCCGAAGATCCTTCCCGGAAGCCGTCGTGAGGGTCAGAGAATCCCGTTCCTGCTGGTAGGAGACCTTGCCGGAGAGGGTTTCGGTGAGTTCGCGCTCGGTCTTCATCACCGGGCCGGAACACACCATGCGTGTGGTCGCGAGGCGCCCGAACTCGATGGTGCCGCCCTTGACGGTGGCCTTGCCGTGAAATGTGTTGCAGCCGAGGCTGCCGGTGACGGCGTTGTCCTCGGTGAGCGTGAGGTACGCCTTGGTGTCCGTCTTGGTGTCCGTCTCCGTTTGGATGACCCAGCGGGTGCCCTTGAGGGGCGGGGTCACAGCGGGTCCGTCGCGCAGGGTGATGCTGTCGCCCTCCGGGCTGGTCAGGGTGAGTGTCCGGACGCCGTTCCGCTCCTGGACCGCGGTCTTGAGGTCGTTGTCGAAGACGCCGACGAACTTCTGCTCGAACTCTCCCACCGGGCCCGGGCAGCCCATCAGCGTCATGGCGAGGTCGGAGATCTTCACGGTGTCGCCCACGATCTCGGCGTCGGCGCCGATGCTGTTGCAGCCGACCCTGCCGCCGGACTCGCCGCCGCCGACGTCCGGTTCGGCCGCGCCGGGCTTGAAGATGATCTCCGCCTCGCGCGAGGAGCCCTTGACCTCCGGGAGCAGATAGTCCTTGCCGTCCACGGTCACCTTCTGGGGAATCCAGCGGGTGTCCGCGATGACCGGGGCCTTCTTGGTCTCCCCTTCGCCGACAGCGCCGCTTCCGCTGCCGGACTCCGTGCCGCAGGCGGCCAGCACGGCGGTGCCGGCCAGGGCTGCGGCGGCGTACTTCACGTAGGTCGTCCGCTTCATGGTTCTTTGACGCACGAGGCGGGCCGCGGGTTCGGTGCCGTTATCAGTCCGTTGTCATGCTCGCCGTCAACTCATCAGGGGCAGCAGTCCGCCCAGGTCCGCCCGTTCCCCGCTCGCGCTGACCTCGGCCTCGTCGAGCGCGTCCTGCCAGGTCCGCCGCCCGGTGGCGAGCCGGATCCAGGTCAGCGGGTCGGTCTCGACGACGTTCGGAGGGGTGCCCCGGGTGTGCTTCGGCCCCTCGACGCACTGGACGACGGCGTACGGCGGGATCCGCACCTCGGTCGAGCCGCCGGGTGCCTTGGTGGCGAGGGCGTCGGCTAGCAGGCGGGTGCAGGCGGCGAGGGCCTGGCGGTCGTGAGGGACGTCGAGGCCGGGCACGGCGGCGTTGAGGTCGTCGGTGTGGACGACGAGCTCGACGGTACGGGTGACCAGGTATTCGGCGAGGGGCAGCGCACCCACGTTGGTCTGCAGGAGCCGGGTGCCGGGGTGCGCGTCCAGCAGCTCGGTCAGGGTGCGGTCGACGTCCGTGAGGTAGGCGTCGAGGTCCGGGTGCTGTGCGGCGAGGCCCTGGGTGAAGTCGGCGATGGCCGCGGAACTGGCGGCGGTGGCGAAGGGCCAGTCCAGGAGTGTGGCGTCCTGCCGGGCGGGCGCGGGCAGAGCCAGGGCCCGGTGGACGGCGGTGACGGCCATCCCGACGTGAGCGACCAGCTCCCGTACGGTCCACTCCCCCAGGCGCGTCGGCAGCGCCAGCTGCTCCGGAGTCAGGGTGCGCACGGCCTCCCGTACGTTCCCGAGCTGGGCCTCGACGGCCTTGCGGATCTTGACGGGGTCGTAGGTACGGGCGCGCTTCCTGACCGTGGGCATGGCGGTGAGCCTAGTCGGGGCGGGGGTGCCGTACTCCCGCGTGCCCTTCTGCGCGGCCGGGGGGCTCCCGCACCGGCCCGTGTGCACGCCGCTCGGCCGCTCACGGTCCGGCCCGGACCGGGGCTGATGGCCCTGTCGGCGCCGCGGATGCCCAAGTCCGGTGCCGCGCTCGGTGGTTCGGAGTCGGCGCGGCAAGCGGGGAGGTATGGCGAAGGCCCCGTCCGTCGGTGTGACGGGCGGGGCCTTCGGGGTCGTACGGCTGCCGGTTACTTGAGCAGTGCCGGGATCGTCTCCTCGTGCGCGACCCGCAGTTCCTCCAGCGCCAGCTCGAACTCGCCCTGGAGCTCGACCGAATCGCCGTCGACGACACCGATGCGGGTGACGGGCAGGCCCCGTGCGCCGCACATGTCGTTGAAGCGGAGCTCCTCGGAACGCGGGACCGCCACCACCGCGCGGCCCGCCGACTCCGAGAAGAGCAGCGTGAACGCGTCCAGACCGTCCGGGACGATCAGGCGGGCGCCCTTGCCGCCGAGCAGCGCCGACTCCACGACCGCCTGGATCAGGCCGCCGTCGGAGAGGTCGTGCGCGGAGTCGATCATGCCGTCCCGGCTGGCGGAGATCAGGATCTCGGCCAGCAGGCGCTCGCGCTCCAGGTCGACCTTCGGGGGCAGACCGCCGAGGTGGTCGTGGATCACCTGGGACCAGGCCGAGCCGCCGAACTCCTCACGCGTGTCGCCGAGGAGGTACAGCAGCTGGCCCTCCTCCTGGAAGGCGACCGGCGTGCGGCGGGCGACGTCGTCGATGACGCCCAGGACCGCGACGACGGGGGTCGGGTGGATGGCCACGTCGCCCGTCTGGTTGTAGAGCGAGACGTTGCCGCCGGTGACCGGGGTGCCCAACTGCTGGCAGGCGTCGGCGAGTCCGCGGATGGCCTCCGCGAACTGCCACATCACCGCCGGGTCCTCGGGCGAGCCGAAGTTCAGGCAGTCGGAGACGGCGAGCGGCTTGGCGCCGGTGGTCGCCACGTTGCGGTAGGCCTCGGACAGCGCCAACTGGGCGCCCGCGTACGGGTCCAGCTTGGCGTAGCGGCCGTTGCCGTCCGTCGCGATCGCGACACCGAGGCCGGTCTCCTCGTCGATGCGGATCATGCCGGAGTCCTCCGGCTGGGCCAGCACCGTGTTGCCCTGCACGAAGTGGTCGTACTGGGACGTGATCCACTTCTTGGAGGCCTGGTTGGGGGACGACACCAGCTTCAGGACCTGGTCCTTCAGCTCGGCCGAACTCCCGGGCCGGGCAAGCTTGTTGGCGTCGTCCGCCTGGAGGGCGTCCTGCCACTCGGGGCGGGCGTAGGGGCGCTCGTAGACCGGGCCGTCGTGCGCGACCGTGCGCGGGTCGACGTCGACGATCTTGCCGCCGTGCCAGTAGATCTCCAGCCGGTCGCCGTCGGTGACCTCACCGATGACGGTGGCGATGACGTCCCACTTGTCGCAGATCTCCAGGAACCGGTCGACCTTCGACGGCTCGACCACCGCGCACATGCGTTCCTGCGACTCGCTCATGAGGATTTCCTCGGGCGAGAGCGTGGAGTCGCGCAGCGGTACGTCGTCCAGCGTCACCCGCATGCCGCCGGAGCCGTTCGACGCCAGCTCGGACGTGGCGCAGGACAGGCCCGCCGCACCGAGGTCCTGGATGCCGACGACCAGCTTCTCCTTGAACGCCTCCAGGGTGCACTCGATGAGGAGCTTCTCCTGGAAGGGGTCGCCGACCTGGACCGCGGGACGCTTCGACGGCTTGGTGTCGTCGAAGGTCTCGGACGCCAGGATGGACGCGCCACCGATGCCGTCGCCGCCCGTACGGGCTCCGTACAGGATGACCTTGTTGCCCGAGCCGGACGCCTTCGCGAGGTGGATGTCCTCGTGCCGCATCACACCGATGGCACCGGCATTGACCAGCGGGTTGCCCTGGTAGCAGGCGTCGAAGACGACCTCGCCGCCGATGTTGGGGAGCCCGAGGCAGTTGCCGTAGCCGCCGATGCCCGCCACCACACCCGGCAGCACGCGCTTGGTGTCCGGGTGGTCGGCGGCACCGAACCGCAGCGGGTCCACGACCGCCACCGGACGGGCGCCCATCGCGATGATGTCGCGGACGATGCCGCCGACACCGGTGGCCGCGCCCTGGTAGGGCTCGACGTACGACGGGTGGTTGTGCGACTCGACCTTGAAGGTGACGGCGTAGCCCTGGCCGACGTCCACCACGCCCGCGTTCTCGCCGATACCGACGAGCAGCGCGTCGCTCTGCGGGGCCTTCTCGCCGAACTGGCGCAGGTGCACCTTGCTGCTCTTGTAGGAGCAGTGCTCGGACCACATGACGGAGTACATGGCGAGCTCGGCACCGGTGGGCCGGCGGCCGAGGATCTCCACGACCCGCTCGTACTCGTCCTTCTTCAGGCCGAGTTCGGCCCAGGGCAGCTCGACGTCGGGGGTCGCGGCCGCGTGCTCGACCGTGTCCAGAGGCGTCCGGCTCATGCGTTGACCAGCTTCTTGAGGATCGAGGTGAAGAACGGGAGGCCGTCGGTGCGGCCCGTGCCGATCAGCGGCTCGGTGGCGTGCTCCGGGTGCGGCATGAGGCCTACGACGTTCCCGGCCTCGTTGGTGATGCCGGCGATGTCGCGCAGCGAGCCGTTGGGGTTGACGTCCAGGTAGCGGAAGACGACCCGCCCCTCGGCCTCCAGCTTGTCGAGCGTGTACTCGTCGGCGACGTACCGGCCGTCCATGTTCTTCAGCGGGATGTGGATCTCCTGGCCGGACGCGTAGTCGACGGTCCAGGCGGTGTCCGCGTTCTCCACCCGCAGCTTCTGGTCGCGGCAGATGAAGTGGAGGTGGTCGTTGCCGAGCATCCCGCCGGGAAGCAAGTGGGCCTCGGTGAGGATCTGGAAGCCGTTGCAGATACCGAGGACCGGAAGTCCTGCCCTGGCCTGCTCGATGACCGTCTCCATCACCGGCGAGAAGCGGGAGATGGCACCGGCCCGCAGATAGTCGCCGTAGGAGAAACCACCGGGAAGGACGACCGCGTCGACCTGGTGAAGGTCCTTGTCCTTGTGCCAGAGGGCGACCGGCTCGGCGCCCGCGAGGCGGATCGCGCGCTGGGTGTCCCGGTCGTCGAGGCTGCCGGGGAAAGTGACGACGCCAATACGAGCGGTCACTTCGCGGCCTCCGCGACTTCCTCCACCTTGACGGTGAAGTCCTCGATCACGGTGTTGGCGAGGAAGGATTCCGCAAGATCGTGGATGCGGGCGAGCACGGCCTCGTCGACCGGTCCGTCAACTTCCAGTTCGAATCGCTTTCCCTGACGTACGTCGGAGATGCCGTCGAAACCCAGTCGCGGCAGTGCACGCTGCACCGCCTGGCCCTGGGGGTCGAGGATCTCCGGCTTGAGCATGACGTCGACTACGACGCGTGCCACTGGCACTCCCGGTGGTGTGGTGCTGAGCAGGTTCCTTCAGACTACCCGCACAAAATTTCTACGCGCGTTGAGTTGTAGGAATCTACGTGACGGTCATCACGGTCCGGCACGAAGGCGGACGTCGACGAAAATTTCCGGGAAAGATCTCGGATCGACACCCGATACCTATTGCGCTCGGACACGCGGAAGGATTTAGTCGAGCTTCACAATGCATTGTCGGGCACTGTACAAATGAATTGGCAACGTGCCGTACGAAGGGACCGATATTCGTGGCGCAGAAGGTCGTGGTCACTCTCTCTGACGACATCGACGGCTCGGAAGCGGCGGAAACGATCGCCTTCGGACTCGACGGCAAGTCGTACGAGATCGACCTGAATCAATCCAATGCCGAGAAACTGCGTAAGGCGCTTGAGCCGTACGTGGAGGCCGGCCGTAAGCGGTCCAGGTCGGGCAAGGCGTACAAGCAGACCGAGGTCGCTCCCGACCCGGCGGCGGTCCGGGCCTGGGCCCAGGCCAACAAGATGGACGTCCCCGCCCGCGGACGCATCCCCAAGAAGGTCTACGAGGCGTTCGCCGAGGCCCAGTGAGCCGAGGGCCGGGGAGTCCCGGCCCTGGAGTCCCGGCTCTGGAGGCCTGGCTCTGGAGCCCCGGTCCTTGGCGTCTCGGCTTTGAGCGTCCCGGCTCTGAGCGCCCTGGGTTTTGCGCGTCCTGGGTTTGAGGGGTTCCGCCCTGTGCCGTGGCTCCGAGGGCCCGGTCTCCCGGGCGCGGGGGCGTGAACGTGCCCTGTGCGCTGGGCCGACGCCGGGTCACCCGCCCCTCGGGACAACCGACTTGCGTTGCACCCCACCTGGTCAGCTAGAGTCTGGAGCACGCCGAGGGGCGAGGCCGAAAGGCCCAGCTCACGGAGTACACGCGGGTGTAGTTCAGTAGTAGAACATCCCCCTTCCAGGGGGAAGGCGCAGTGTGCAATTCCTGTCACCCGCTCTGCACCGTCGATCGGATCACTCCGGGGGCATCCCCTCCGGAGAGGATCAGGTAGGCTGGTGTTCGCGCCGATCGGTGAAAGCCGGTCGGAGGCAATGCGGACGTAGCTCAGTTGGTAGAGCGCAACCTTGCCAAGGTTGAGGTCGCCAGTTCGAACCTGGTCGTCCGCTCCACAGAGAAGACCCCGGTCATCACGACCGGGGTCTTTTCATGTCCGCCCCCCATGTCCACCACTCCGTCTGACATTTGTCATACGGAGTGGTGACACCACGCACTGCTGCCGCACCCGGTCCGCCGGGACGCTGAGTTCATGAACACCGACGAACACGAACACGTGATTGAGGTCACCGGCCTACGGCGTGTGTACGGGGGCGGGTTCGAGGCGGTGCGCGGAATCGGGTTCTCCGTGGCCCGCGGAGAGATCTTCGCCCTGCTCGGCACCAATGGCGCCGGCAAGACCTCCACCGTGGAACTGCTGGAGGGGCTCGCCCCGCCCACCGACGGGCGGATCCGCGTCCTCGGACACGATCCGTACGCCGAGCGGGCCGCCGTACGCCCCCGCACCGGGGTGATGCTCCAGGAGGGCGGTTTCCCGTCCGAGCTGACGGTCGGCGAGACCGCGCGGATGTGGGCGAGCTGCGTCAGCGGGGCCCGGCCGCCGCTGGAGGTGCTGGAACTGGTCGGGCTCGCCCGGCGGACCGGCGTACGGGTCAAGCAGCTGTCCGGTGGCGAGCGGCGCCGCCTGGACCTGGCCCTCGCGCTGCTCGGCGACCCCGAGGTGCTGTTCCTCGACGAGCCGACCACCGGGCTGGATGCCCAAGGGCGCCGGGACACCTGGGAGTTGGTGCGGGACCTGCGCGACCGCGGCACGACCGTGCTGCTCACCACGCACTACCTGGAAGAGGCCGAGGAGCTCGCCGACCGGCTGGCCATCCTCCACGAGGGGCGCATCGCCGCCACCGGGACGACCGCCGAGGTGACGGCCGGGCAGCCGTCCCGGATCTCCTTCCGGCTGCCGGACAGCTACCACCTCGGCGATCTCCCGCCGCTCGACGCGCTGGGCGTGTGCGGGCACGAGATCGACGGGCGGGTCGTACGGCTGCGGACACGGGAGCTTCAGCGGGCGGCCACCGGGCTGCTGGTGTGGGCCGATGCGGCCCGGGTCGAGTTGCACGGTCTCGACGTGCGGTCGGCGTCCCTGGAGGAGGCGTTCCTCGGGATCGCACAGGACGAGAAGGAGCGGGTGGCATGAGCGCGATCGGGAGTGCGGCGGCGAGCGCCACGGAGCGTGCGACCACCACACCGGCGGGACGCGTCGCCGCGCTCGGACGGGCCGAACTGACACTGTTCCTGCGGAGCAAGGGCATGATCCTCTCCGCGGTGTTCCTGCCGCTGGTGCTGCCCTTCAGCCTGCGGGCCGGCATGCAGGACGTCGACCTTAAGGACGCGGGGCTCAGCCTCGGAGACCTGCTGATTCCCGGAGCCGTCGGGTTCTCCCTGCTCTTCGCCGTCTACATGGCCCTGATCGGTGTGTTCGTCGGGCGGCGCGAGGAACTCGTCCTCAAGCGGCTGCGCACCGGGGAACTGCGGGACGGCGAGATCATGGCGGGGGCGGCCCTGCCCGCGACCGTCACGAGCCTCCTGCAGTGCGTGCTCCTCTCCGTCGGCTGCTCCGTACTGCTGGACATGGCCGCACCGAAGGCGCCCCTTCTCGCCGTCCTCGGTGTGCTCCTCGGCCTGCTGATGAGCGCGGCCCTCGCCGCACTGACCGCGAGCTTCACCCGGACCGTGGAGAGCGCTCAGGTCACCGGCCTGCCGCTGGTGATCATCACGATGATGGGCTCAGGGGTCGCCGTCCCGCGGGAACTCCTGCCCGACCGGCTCGCCTCGGTGTGCGAACTGCTGCCGCTCAGCCCGGTGATCACCCTGGTGCGCGGCGGCTGGAGCGGCGACCTCTCCGCCTACGAGGCGCTGGGAGCGGTACTGACGGCGCTGGCCTGGATCGCGCCGGCCGTGTTTGCTGTGCAGCGGTGGTTCCGCTGGGAGCCCCGGCGCTGAACGGTACGGGGGGCAGGGGAATGCGTGGTTCGGGTGGCTGGTGGCGGAGCAAGAGCACGCCGGCGAAGGTGGAGACGTACACGCGCTGGTCGTTCCACTTCTTCGCGCTGATCGAGGTCGTGGCGATCGGGCTGCCGGTCGTCGGGCAGATGACCGGCTCGCTGGGGGTCTGGCTGCTCCTGCTGGTCACCGCGCACTCCGCGGTCTGCGCGGTGACCGCGTCCCGGGCGCTCGACTGGACCCGGGGCCGGCGCGAGCAGCCGGTGCGGATGCTGTGGGTGCTCGGCGCGGTGACCGTGCTCGTCGCCTCCGTGGCGATCGGGATCGCCGAGCGCGGACCGCGCGGCGACGACGTCGACACCGCCGCGGGCTCGGTCTTCGCGGGGGTGCTGGTCTTCGGGGCCGGCACCGGCGTGCTGGCCATCCGCAGGCGCCGCAGGGCGGTCGCGTCGGTGTGCGGCTTCGCCGGAGGCGCCGCGCTCGGCGGGTTCCCGCTCGGCATGGCCCTTCCCGCCTCGCTGGCCGTCGGGTTCGCGGTGCTCCTCGGCGCCGCCTTCCTCGCCTCCACCTCCGTCTTCTCCGTGTGGCTCCTCAACGCCGTCTACGAACTCGACGCCGCCCGCGAGACCCGTGCCCGGCTCGCCGTTGCCGAGGAACGGCTGCGGTTCGGGCGGGACCTGCACGACGTGGTGGGCCGGAACCTGGCCGTGATCGCGCTGAAGAGCGAGCTGGCCGTGCAGCTGACGCGACGCGGGCGGGACGAGGCCGTGGACCAGATGACCGAGGTGCAGCGGATCGCGCAGGAGACACAGCGCGAGGTGCGAGACGTCGTACGGGGATACCGGGAGGCCGACCTCAGGGCCGAACTCGCGGGAGCGCAAGGGGTGTTGACTGCCGCCGGCATCGACTGCGAGGTCACCGGGGAGCCGGCCGGGCTGCCCGCCCAGGTGCAGTCCGCGCTCGGCTGGGTGGTGCGGGAGGCCACCACGAACGTCCTGCGGCACGGCGACCCCAAGCGGTGCACGGTGACCGTGCTCACACAGGAGGAGCGGGTGGTGCTGACCGTCGAGAACGACGGGGCGCTGCGGGCCTCGGCCACCGGCGGCTCCGGACTCGCCGGACTGCGGGAACGGCTCGCGGCCGTGGCCGGGACGCTGGAGGCGGGTCGGGTGCACGAAGGTGTGTTCCGGCTGGTGGCGGAGGTGCCGCTGGCGGAGGGGGTGCCGCTGGAGGCGGGGGAGGCGGTGGGCTCGTGACAGGCTCCGGCGATGAGGGAGGCGGTGGTCTCGTGACGGGTTCCGGTGACGAGCAAGGTGGCAGTCCCGGTGACGAGGGAGGTGGCGGTGTGAGGGCTCCTGGCGGCGATGGGGCTGGTGGTGCGGTCAGGGCCGCTTCGGGTAGCGGCGGAGGTGCTGTCGTGACGGCCTCCGGTAGTTCGGGAGGAAGCGCTGTGACCGTGCGGGTGGCGATGGAGGTGGTGGTGGCGTGACGGCTGCTTCGGGTAGCGGCGGAGGTGGTCCCGTGACCGTGCGGGTGCTGCTCGCCGACGACGAGCATCTGATCCGGGGCGCGCTCGCCGCGTTGCTCTCGCTGGAGGACGACCTCGCGATCGTCGCGGAGGCGGCGACCGGCCCCGAAGCGCTGGCGATGGCCCGGGCGCACGAGCCCGACGTCGCCGTACTCGATCTTCAGATGCCCGGCGCGGACGGTGTGAAGGTCGCCACATCCCTGCGCACGGAACTGCCGTCGTGCAAGGTGCTGATCGTGACCAGCCACGGTCGGCCCGGGCATCTCAAGCGGTCCCTGGAGGCCGGTGTGCGGGGGTTCGTCCCGAAGACCGTGAGCGCGCAGAAACTCGCCGAGATCATCCGCACGGTGTACGCGGGAAACCGTTACGTCGACCCCGAGTTGGCCGCCGACGCGATCTCCGCCGGGGACTCACCGCTGACCGCGCGGGAGGCCGAGGTGCTGGAACTCGCCGCCGACGGGGCGCCCGTCGCGGAGATCGCGGAACGCGCCGCGCTGTCGCAGGGAACCGTCCGGAACTACCTGTCGTCGGCGGTCTCCAAGCTCGGTGCCGAGAACCGGCACACGGCAGTGCGTCTCGCACGGGAACGAGGTTGGGTATAGTGGTTCTCGCGCCACGGCGCATGCGAACGTAGCTCAGTTGGTAGAGCGCAACCTTGCCAAGGTTGAGGTCGCGAGTTCGAACCTCGTCGTTCGCTCCACTGCAAAGGCCCCCGGTCACCCGGGGGCCTTTCGCGTTACGACCAGCTCAGGCCCGTCAGACGCTCGTACGCCTCCACGTACTTGGCGCGGGTCGCGTCCACGACCTCCTGCGGCAGCGGCGGAGGAGGCTGCTCACTCCTGCGGTCCCAGCCGGACTCCGCCGAGGTCAGCCAGTCGCGCACGAACTGCTTGTCGTACGACGGCTGCGCGTGCCCCGGCTCCCACCGGTCGGCCGGCCAGAAGCGGGAGGAGTCCGGGGTGAGGACCTCGTCCGCGATGACCAGGGTGTCCCCGTCGAAGCCGAACTCGAACTTGGTGTCCGCGAGGATGATCCCGCGGTCCTTCGCGATGTCCCGGCCGCGGGAGTAGACGGCGAGGGTCGCCTGGCGCAGCTGGGCGGCGGTGTCCGCTCCGACCTGGCGGGCGACCTCCTCGTAGGAGACGTTCTCGTCGTGCTCGCCGACGGCCGCCTTGGTGGCCGGGGTGAAGATCGGGGCCGGGAGCTCGCTGCCGTCGACCAGGCCCTCGGGCAGGGCGAGGCCGCAGACCGTGCGGGACTCGTCGTACTCCAGCAGGCCGGAGCCGGTGAGGTACCCGCGGGCGACGCACTCGACCGGCACCATCTGGAGCGACTTGCACACCATGGTGCGGCCCGCCCAGTCGGCGGGGGCGCCTTCCGGCACGTCGGTGCTCAGGACGTGGTTCGGCATCAGGTCGGCGATCTGGTCGAACCACCACAGCGACAGCTGGGTGAGGACGCGCCCCTTGTCGGGGATCTCCGTGGGCAGCACCCAGTCGTACGCCGACATACGGTCGCTGGCGACCATCACGAGGTCGCCCGCCTCGTTCTGGTACAGCTCGCGCACCTTGCCGGTGTGCAGGTGCACCAGACCCGGAACCTGGAGCGGCTCGGGCTTCTCTACGAATCCGGACACGGTTCCTCCCCGTGGTTATGTCCAACGGGTCGATTGTCCCGTATGGGGCGCTGACCTTGGACCTGGGGTGTGCGGATCGGGCGGAGGGGCTGCTGTCGAGCGGGTTCAGTCACGCTTGCAGATGCGGTCCAGGAGGTTGGCGGTGGCCCGTTGGACGCGGGTGTCGACATGGCCCGGCCGGTCCAGCGCCGGGGACCAGGCGAACGTGCCCGCCGCGAAGACCAGGGCGCCGGAGGGCGCGCGGTAGAGGGACGTCTCCTGGTGGCGGATGACGCCCTCGCTGTCGGCGTACGGCGAGTGGGCGAGCAGGATGCGGTCGTCGTGCTCGGGGAGCGGGGTGCGCGGGAAGTAGCGGTCCGCCTCGCCCGCCACCAGACCCGCGAGTTCGTCGCCGTCGTGCGCGCCGGTCGCGTCCCACAGCCAGTGACCGGCGTTGCGGACGATCAGGGGGTGCGGCTCGGGGACCCGCCCCGCGTACTGGATACCGACCAACTGCTGCTCGGGGCGGTCGACTTCGCGCCAGAGCACGGGCTTGCCAGGACCGCTGCGTTTGCGGCAGGTGAGCAGGCGGTCGGGGACACCGGACGGCGAGGGGCCCAACTCGACCTGCCAGTACATGGTGTTGGCGGACAGGAAGACCAGGGAGGTACCGCTGTCCCGGGCACGCTCGACCGTACGGCGCATGGCTGTGGACCAGTACTCGTCGTGGCCGGGGAAGACCAGGCCCCGGTAGCGGGCGGGGTCGAGGTGGCCGGCGTGCAGGTCGCGGGCGTCGGCATAGGCGAGGTCGTAGCCGTAGCGCTCGGCGAAGCGGATGAAGTCGTAGGCGTGACCGACGTGCAGCGGCAGGCCCGCGCCCGCGTACGGCCGGTCGAAGGAGACCGTGGTCGCGGCGTCGGCCTCGCCGAGGAGCCGGCCCTGTTCGTCCCAGGCGTGGTAGAGGCTCGCGCCCGTACGGCCGTCCTCGGGATAGAGGTTGTACGCCTGCCAGGTCACGTCGGGCAGGAGGAGCAGTAAGTCCGCGGGGTGGTTGTCGCGGACCGTGAAGGGGATGTGGGAGCGGTAGCCGTCGGCGGTGGTGAGGACGGCGACATACGCCCCGATGCTCCAGTACGACGGGATCTGCAGCCGCCAGGACAGCCACCAGTGGTGACAGGAGACCGTGCGGTCGGCGGTCAGCGGCGCGGGCTGGACGATGCCGGAGAGGCGCGGGCTCGTGGTGATCTTCGACGCGCCGTCGCCGCCGTAGTGGCCGATGCGGTAGATGTCGACGCCGAACTCCTGGGGCGGGTCGACGGTGATGTGGAAGTCGACGGCCTCGCCCGGGGCGACCGCGCCGGTGGACGTGAAGCCCTTGATCTGGCGGCGCACGTCGTCCGCGGAACGGGGGCCACCGCCGGGGGCGGTGCGCGGGGAGGGGACGCGCGGGGCGCCCTCCCTCGGGGTGTGGGCCGGGTCCTTCTCCACATACCAGGGGACGACCTGGCCGGTGTCGTCGAAGTACGTCTCGCTGCCGCGCAGCCAGGGGACGGGGCCCTGGCCGAAGGGGTCCGTCACGGCGTGCGCGAGTGCTCCCGACTCCCAGCGGCGGATGTGCTCCGGTTCCGGTCCTGGGCTCATGGTCGCTCCCCTCCCTCGTGCCCCCGTGGTCGGTTGTGCGCCGTCCGAATCTCGGAGTGGTCTCGGCGTGGTCACTGCGTGCGCGATTTCTGGTGCGGCTGTTCTGTTGCCTGTTCTGGTGCGTGTTCTGTCGCTGTCGTGCGCCTGTCCTATGGCGCGTGCCCTTGCCATGTGCGCGATCGGTCCCAGCACATCACATTGCGCACGCAGGCTGTCACTATTCGTTGCGGATTGGCCGAAAGTGGAATTGGGGGGTCCGCTACGGGGGCGCTCTGCGAGTGGTTCTGGGGAGGGGGCTGATCGGAGAGGGGACGACCGGGTGTGCGGGGCCCTCGGGTGGGAGAGGGTCGTCCGACAGGTGACCCTCAGACCAGGCGTACCGGCTTTTCGGGGCGTATCCCCGACTTGACCAGCCAGGCGCGCAGGGGGACCGGATCGCCGTCCTCCACGAGGCTGAGGACGCGGGGGGCGAGGTCCGCGGCACGCTCGCCGTTGATGAGGAGGGACGGGCCGTCGAGCCAGTCCAGGCCCGGGGCAGCCCCCGCGGTGTCGATCGCGGCACAGCAGACCATCGCGGTGACGTGGTCGGTGAGGAGTTCGCGGGCGGTGCGGGGCGGCTGGAGAGGGAAGAGGGGCAGGGCGGCGTCGTCCCACAGGGTGGTGTCGGAGGCCTTGCCGGCCGGGGGAGCTGCGGCTTCCTCGCGGGCGAGCTCGGCGGTGAGTGCCGCGGCCAGGGTCTCGGCTTCGCCGTCGGCCCTTGGGATGTCATCCGCATAGCCATCGCCCAAGTCGACTGCAGCGTCGGGGTGAGGGGCCGGGGCGGGGTCGTTCCGCGGGGTTGGTGTGGGGTCGGCCGCCGGGGTTGATGCAGGGTCCGCGGTGGTCTGCTCGGCTGGCGGAGCCTGTACGAGGTCTCCGGTTGCCCGATCGTCCTGCGGGGTGGGTGCGGGACCTGCGGCCGCCTGATCGGCCGGTGCAGGCGGTACAGGGTCTCCGGTCATACGACCGTCCGGCGGGGCCGGTGCGGGACCTGCGGTGGGTGGGTGATCGGCCGCCGGGGGCGGGGCGAGGCGTGCGGCCGCCAGGTCGTCCGACGCATCCAGTACGGGAGCTGCCGTCGTCTGCTCGGCCGGCGCGGTCGGTGAGGGGTCTCCGGTGGCCTGATCAGTCGGTGCGGTCGGCGTGGGCGCCGTGAGCGCCTGATCCTCCGGCAGGGCCGATACGGGCGCTGTGAGCGCCTGATCCTCCGACGAGGCCGCAGGTACTCCCGTCACCTGATCGTCGAGCTCGATCGGCACCAGATCTGTGGGAATGGAGGCCTGACGGCGCGTAGGTGTCGGTGCCGGGGGCTGTGTGGGCTGGGGGGTCGACAAGTGGTCGAGGACCCGGGAGAGCGTGGGGGCGTGGGATTCCGGGGGTGTGGATCCCGGGGTGCGGACGACGCCCTGGGCGTCGAGCACACGGTGGAGGCGGGCCGCGTCCAGGCGCCACTTCCGGTCGACGACCTCGTCCGGATACTCCTGCCAGTCCACGGGGGACCAGTCCGGGCCGGTCTCCGCCGGGCCGCCGTGGAAGAGGCGGGCGGCGAGCAGGGAGGCGGCCTCGTCCATCGCGCCGGGCTCTTCGAGCAGGTCGCACGCGGGGCGCTCACCCAGGCGGGAGGCGAACCCCTCGGCCAGGCGGTCACGGCGGGACAGCTCGGTGAGCGCGGCCACCACGCCCGCGTCCAGTCGGGACGGCCAGCGGCCCATCCGCCAGGCGGGGAGCGCGACCCGGGTCAGCAGACGGTCCCAGCCCGCGTACGCGAGGCCCACCTGTTCCTGGGCGACGATCCTGAGACCGTAGTCCACAGCCTGTGCACGCTCGGAGGCCGCGGCGGCGACACCGCGCTCCATCTGGGTCGCGTGCTCCCGGCAGCTGCGCAGGAGGAGCCGGGCCACCCAGGCGACGCCCGCACAGAGCACCCGGGTGAGCGGGCAGCGGCCGGAGGCCGAGCCGACGGCCACCGCCGCATCCAGGCCCCGTACGAAGCGGCGGGCCGCCGCTATGTCCGGGTGCGCCGACGGTCCCGTACCGGCGACGACCGGGGCGAGCACCGCGCGGAGTTCACCGACGCGCATCCACCACAGGAACGGAGAGCCGATCACCAGCACCGGCGCGGCCGGGACCCGGCGGTGTGGGCCGCGGGCACCCGCGATCTCGTCGTCAAGTCCCTCCTGCGGCGGCTGGCCGTTGGCGGGGTGGGTGCGGTCCTCCAACCAGCTGTCGCAGTCCGGGGTGAGCGCTATCGCGGACGGAGCCGGGACCTCCAGGCGGTCGGCGAGGTCGCGCACCATGCGGTACAGGTCGGGCGCGGACTCCTCAGCGATCGCGACCGTCGGGCTGACCGCCGGCCGGGCTCGGACCACGACCAGGGCGACGGCCCCGGCCGCGAGCAGTACGAGAGCTCCGAGAACGGTCATCACCGGCCGCGCGGTGTCCCAGAACCCGCCCACCAGATGACCGGTGGATCCTCCGGCGAGCAGCACCACGGCGATCGCCGCGGGCAGCAGCGCAACGGCCAGCGCACGGCTGCGGATGCGCAGCACGGCGAGGGCCCGGGAGCGCGCTGCCTGCGCGCCTGCCTCCACACCCATACCGGTCACGACCGGACCTCACCCCCTGCCTGCCGTCCTGAATGTCCAGCTGTCCTGGCGTTGCTCACTCCCCCACTGTGGCATCCACCACTGACATCGCAATGCCGGTGGGCCAAGTGCCGGACCGCTTGCGCCGCACCCTAGTTGGGCCCCGAGCCCCCGTCAGCCGTATGGAGGCCCGGTCACTCGATGGAATGGCTTTGGGGAAAGGTGGATGACGTACAGCAACGATCAGGCCCCAAATCCTGAGACGGATCCGGGGCCTGCGGGGTTCACTGTTTGCTGTGGTTTCCTCTTTTTCGCCGGATTTCTCAGGCTTCTGAGGCCGCCTTCGCCGCGATGTCCGTCCGGTACTGGGAACCGTCCAACCGGATACGGGCCACCGCCCGGTACGCGCGCTCGCGGGCCTGGTTCAGGTCCTGGCCGGAGGCCGTGACCGACAGGACCCGGCCACCCGCGCTGACGACGGCGTCGCCGTCCCGCTTGGTGCCGGCGTGCAGGACGTACGCGTGCGGGGCGTCCTGTTCGGCCACCTCGTCGAGACCGGTGATCGGGTCGCCGGTGCGCGGGGTGCCGGGGTAGTTGTGCGAGGCGACGACCACGGTGACCGCGGCGTCCTCGCTCCAGCGCAGGGGTGCCAGGTCGGCCAGGTTGCTGGTGGCCGCCGCGAGCAGGACGCCGGCCAGCGGCGTCTTGAGGCGGGCCAGGACGACCTGGGTCTCGGGGTCGCCGAAACGGGCGTTGAACTCGATGACCCGGACGCCTCGGGAAGTGATCGCGAGACCGGCGTACAGCAGGCCGGAGAAGGGCGTGCCGCGGCGGCGCATCTCGTCGACCGTCGGCTGAAGGACCGTCTGCAGAACCTCGTCCACCAGCTTGGGATCGGCCCAGGGCAGCGGGGAGTACGCGCCCATGCCGCCGGTGTTCGGGCCCTCGTCGCCGTCGAGCGCGCGCTTGAAGTCCTGCGCGGGCTGGAGGGGCAGCACCGTGTCACCGTCGGTGATGGCGAAGAGGGAGACCTCGGGGCCGTCGAGGAACTCCTCGATGACGACCCGCTCGCAGGAGTTCGCGTGCGCCGCCGCGGCCTCGATGTCGCTGGTCACGACCACGCCCTTGCCCGCGGCGAGACCGTCGTCCTTGACGACGTACGGGGCGCCGAAGGCGTCGAGGGCCTCGGCGACCTCCTCGGGGGTCGTACAGACGTAGGAACGGGCGGTCGGGACCTCGGCCGCGGCCATGACGTCTTTGGCGAAGGCCTTCGAGCCCTCGAGCTGCGCGGCCTCCCCCGACGGGCCGAAGACCGGGATGCCCGCCTCGCGCACGGCGTCGGCGACCCCCGCGACGAGCGGGGCCTCGGGGCCTACGACGACCAGGTCGGCGCCGAGTCGCTGCGCGAGCGCGGACACGGCATCGCCGTCGAGAGCATCGACCGGGTGCAGCTCGGCGACCTCGGCGATGCCGGCGTTGCCGGGAGCGCAGTGCACGGCGCTGACGTCGGGGTCGAGGGACAGGGAGCGGCACAGGGCGTGTTCGCGGGCACCGGTACCGATGACGAGGACGTTCACGGGGTCAGCCTAACGGGGTTTTTGTGGAGGGCTCCCAAGGGGTGGAGGGAGCTGGACCGTAGGTTCCTCCAAGGCGAGGCCTACTGCTCGCTTCTCCGAGGGCTGCTCCTGTGCCCGCCGGCCTACACCCCTCTCCGTTTCTCTTCGCCCGTCCCCCTCGCCGTCCTCTGCTCGCCCACTCTCGTCTACTCGTTCGTGAACTCCTCGACGACCGTCGCCCCGAGCTCTCGCACGATCAGTTCGCGCCCGGAGAGGGCCGACTCGTTGAGGTCGGGGTCGTCGTCCTCGGGGATGTCGTCCTCGATGGAGACCGGCGGGGGTTCCGGTGCGGAGGGGCGGGGGGCCGGGGACGGCGTGGGGGAGGGTCCTGACGCGGGCCGGTCCGGGGTGGTCGTCGGCTGGGGGGACGGCGAGGCCTGGGGGGCGGGGGCGCCGTAGCCACCCGTGTTTCCGCTGCCGCCTCCGCCGTAGCCACCGCCGCCGCCGCTGTTGAAGCCGCCGGACACGGGGGGTGCCGCGCCTCCGCCCGACGAGTCGACGAGCGCCTCGATCTTCCACTGGACGCTGAACTGCTCGGCGAGCGCCTGGCGCAGCACCTCCTCGCTGCCACTGCTCGCGAAGTTGTCGCGGGCTCCGGCGTTGACGAAGCCGATCTGCAGTGTGGTGCCGTCGAAGCCTGTCACCTGGGCGTTCTGGCTGAGCAGGATCCAGGTGAAGCGGCGGCGGTTCTTGACCGCTTCCAGGATGTTGGGCCAGAGCTGGCGGGGGTCGAGGCCGCCGGCCGGGGGAGCGTAGGCGCCCGGTCCGGGGCCCGGGGCGGAGGCCGCGGAGGTGGCCTGGGCCGGTGCCGGAGTGGCCGCGGGTCGCTGCGATGCCGCCGAGGGCTGGGCGCCGCCGCCCGCTGAGGCCGGGGTGGGCCAGCCACCGGGCCGACGACCGCCACCGGCGGAAGCGGCGGTGGGCCAGGCGCCGGGGGCGGGGGTCGGGTCCGGGGCGGAGGTCGGGTCCGGGGCGGCAGCAGGGGGCGAGACCGGGGCAGGGGGCGTGACGGGGTCAGCAGGTGTGGCGGGGCTGGCGGGAGTGCCCGGGCCGGCGGACGTGGCTGGGCCGGCGGACGTGGCTGGGCCGGCGGACGTGGCTGGGTCAGTGGGGGGCGCCGAGTCCGCCGTAGCGCCGGGGGGGAAGCCGCCGGTGCCGACTGCTCCGCCAGGAAGCCCGCCCCCGGGGGTGCCGCCGCCGGCAGGCGTGCCCGTGCCCGCGGCCCGTACCGCCGCGCGGGCTGCGGCCGGTCCGCCGCCGGGTGGGACCGCAGCCGGAGCCGGGTCGGGAGCCGCCGACAGTGATGGTGGCGCGGATGGTTGCGATGGCGGGGCGTAGGCCGTCGGGGCACCGGGGGCCGCCCCCGCTCCCGCTCCCGCTCCCCCGTGAGCCTCCGGTCCGGGGACGTATCCCATAGCGGGGGCGCCACCGCCGGGCGAGAAGTTCACGCCCCGCTCGATGCGGTCGAGGCGGGCCATGAGGGAGCGCTGATCGCCGTACGCCGCCGGGAGCAGCACGCGCGCGCAGATGAGTTCGAGCTGGAGGCGGGGCGAGTTGGCGCCGCGCATCTCGGTCAGGCCTTCGTTGACGAGGTCGGCGGCACGGCTGAGTTCGGCTGCGCCGAAGGTGCCGGCCTGGGCCTGCATCCGCTCTATGGCGTCGGCGGGGGCGTCGATGAGGCCCTTTTCGGCGGCGTCCGGTACGGCGGCGAGGATCACGAGGTCGCGCAGTCGCTCCAGCAGGTCGGCGACGAAGCGGCGCGGGTCGTTGCCGCCCTCGATGATGCGGTCGACGACCTCGAACGCGGCGGCGCCGTCACCGGTGGCGAAGGACTCGACGACGGAGTCGAGGAGGGAGCCGTCGGTGTAGCCGAGGAGGGAGGTGGCCATGGCATAGGTCACACCGTCCTCCCGCGCTGCGGCGAGCAACTGGTCCATGACGGACATGGAGTCACGCACGGAACCCTGTCCCGCCCGCACGACGAGAGGCAGGACACCGTCCGCGACGGGGATGTTCTCCTTGCCGCACACCTCGCCGAGGTACTCCCGCAGAGTGCCGGGCGGCACGAGGCGGAAGGGGTAGTGATGGGTCCGGGACCGGATCGTCCCGATGACCTTCTCGGGTTCGGTGGTGGCGAAGATGAACTTGAGGTGCTCCGGGGGCTCCTCAACGACCTTCAGCAGCGCGTTGAACCCGGCCGACGTGACCATGTGGGCCTCGTCGATGATGTAGATCTTGTAACGGCTGCTCGCGGGCCCGAAGAAAGCCTTCTCGCGCAGCTCACGGGCGTCGTCCACGCCACCGTGGGAAGCGGCGTCGATCTCGATGACGTCGATGGATCCGGGACCGTTGCGCGCGAGGTCGCGACAGGACAGGCACTCACCGCACGGGGTCGGCGTGGGTCCCTGCTCGCAGTTCAGGCACCTGGCCAGGATCCGCGCGCTGGTCGTCTTCCCGCATCCGCGCGGCCCGCTGAACAGGTACGCGTGATTGACCCGGTTGTTCCGCAGCGCCTGCTGCAACGGGTCGGTGACATGCTCCTGCCCGATGACCTCGGCGAAGGACTCCGGGCGGTAGCGGCGGTACAACGCGAGAGACGACACGCATACGAGGTTATAGGCGCCCACTGACAACCCGGCCCCTGTGCGCTCCGCCAGCCCCCGGGAACGCGAGCGCCCCCCACGCACCCGCCAGAGCCAACCTACCCTTGCTGCCTTCCGGCCCTGGGGGAGTTCAGTCAGATAGCGCCGCGTGAGGGGCTGCCCAAACAGTACCCGATGGCAGGGGTCGGGAACGAGTTCGCGAGCACTCCTCAACGTCTTGTATTGTTTGCCGCGGAGGATTCGCCTAGTGGCCTAGGGCGCACGCTTGGAAAGCGTGTTGGGGGCAACCCCTCACGAGTTCGAATCTCGTATCCTCCGCCAGTGCCTCACCGGGCACGATGTCGAAGGGCCCCACCGTTCGCGGTGGGGCCCTTCGACGGTTCTCAGCCCTCGTTGTCCTGGTTTTTGTCCACAGCGGGTGTCTCGGGGGTTCCCGAGATGGCTTCGGCGATCCTCCGGGCGACGTCCTCGAGGATGGCGTCCGGCACATGGAGGTACGAAGCCCGCATGCTTATGGACGTGCCCGGCTCCCACCCCATGATCTGATCAATGACGCGGGCCGGGACACCGAGTAGCATGAGCACGGTGGCGGCCGTGTGTCGGGCGTCACGCAGCCGCCCGTTCCGGCCCCCCGCGTCTTCCAGCAGGCGCTTCCAGTAGTGATAGTCACTCCTCCGCCAGTGCCTCACCGGGCACGATTCCGGAGAGGCCCACCGCGAGGTGGAACCCTTCGATGCGCGGTTGGCGGGGCGGCCGAACAGCCACCGAACGGTTGCCGTCATTCCAGATGTAGACACCGCTGGTACCTGCGCCGTACCAACTCTCCGGCCCGACCGCGGCCGTGAGAGACGGGTACTCGCTGATGTAATCCCAAACCTCGGCCGGGTCCACCTGCCTGTACGGCTGGTTGAACACCAGAGCGGGCCTGCCGGTGGTCCGCGAAAGCCACGTGGTCGTGTGGTCGTAGAACCCCGGCCTGCCTTGGCATTCCCTCTTGGCGCAGCGGCCCCTGTCGAGCCAGTGGAGTCCGGACGAACACCCCGTGTTGCCACTCTTGAGGTCGTGCCGGTCCGCCCAGCCCAACAGGTCCGCGCGCATCTGGACGTAGATGTTCGGGCCGTAGGGCCAGCGCACGCCGTCGGCGTCACGGTTTAGCACGCCCCGGGCGTGGTCATCCAGTGAGCTGATCAGTTCCTTCTGATCGGTGCTCTGGCAGCGCCGGCACCACCACTTCGCTTCTCCGATCCCGGAGCCGAAGAACAACCCCTGCCGGGATCGTCCGCATCCCTCGCAGTCGTACATGATCTTGCTCCTTCGCTTCTCGTCGGACCCGATTCGGTGCAGTGGGGAACGGATCAGGCGGTTCCCTCCCTGCAGAGGAGAAGAGAACCGCTTCTGACCTGCTCCCTGAGTCCCCACGAACGCCCCGGACGGCCACGCGGTGTCGGCAGGGCAGTCACCGGACACCGCGGCCCCGGCAAGACGTTCCTGTTGGACGTCACCATCCGCGCTATTGGGGGTTTTCGTGCGACCGAAGCCGCCGACGCGGAGCCGCTCGACGGATCAGCAGCGCACCGACCATCCGCATGCGCCCTACCAACCCGTTCCATGCCGACGTCACCCGGAGGGTGGGACGTTCGCGCGACCTGCCCTCCGATGTCGCACTCGGCCCGGCGGCGGCCAGCCCTCAGTCCCATCTCCTCGCGAACTCGGCTCCGGCCAGCAGGTCGACGATCCGCACGATCGGATCATCGAGCCCCATGGCCACCAACACATCGGCGGGAAGGACTACGTACTTCCCCTTCTCCTTCGTGACACGGCAGGGGAAGCGGCCCGCCCTCACCAGTCCGCACGCCTTCGCTGCGTCGACTCCAAGGAGATCTGCCACCTTGCGGAGGGGCATTGGCTCGCCCAGCCACTGCGACAGTCGCCTTGCGCTCGGGTTCACTCGGCTTCCTTCTGCAGTCCGTCGAGTTCGTCGGACTCACCCCCGGGCACCTGCCCCGAACCCGAGGCGAGGAATGCGGCCAAGAGCCCGAGGCGGTGCAAGGTAGCGCCCATGCGTTCGCCGCTGATGCGCTCCCCCAGCAAAGAGTCCACCTCACCGACGGCCTGGATGTCCGACTCGTTGCGGATGGGCGAGTAGTCGTCGTCAAGGCGGCTCGCACGGTCGACAAGGCTGTGCGGATCTGTCGTACGCTCGGCTGGATCAGACCGCTCCACCGCCCAGCCGGCGGCATTGGCAGCCCGGATGACCTCATCACGGACGTCGTCGGCTTCAGCGGCCAGTGCCAGCCCGTACAACGCGCCGACGAGCATGGCTGACCTCACCTCTGCGACATCGACGCAGAGCCTCCTTGAGACTCTCGCGGCCGACTTCCGCAGGTAGGGGATGATGAAGTACAACGCGAGCAACTGGCCACGCTGAGCCAAGTTCGGCACGTCGCTTCGAGCATCGCGCCCCACGCACCGCCACAGCGCATCCCGCACAGCAGCATCAGTGGCATCCCGTGCCGCCGCTTCCTTCGCCTCCGAGAGCGTGAGGTGCTCGCCGACCGAACATCTCTCCCCCGGTACATGTGGACAGACCAACTGTCCACCGAGCAGCTGCGGAACCTTTAGCTCGATCGACCTGAAGACGTCTGCCGAAGGCAGCAGGGACATGGACTCTCCTCCTGTCGTTCCGTCAACGGCAGGAGGCTCACCACCGTGAAGGACAACCATCCTCATCCGAGGCAGCATGCGCTGATGAGAGTGAACGGCACGCGGTGGCCGAGTGAAGCGGTACGAGTCGGCGATCACGCATGGGCAGGGCTCACGGATTGGCCATTGGCCTCCTTGCCCTACGGGTCACGGCAATCTGGTAAGGGCATTCACACCAAGAGTATGGTGACTTGTATGGCAACCAAGAAAGTAACGGTGACGATCCCCGAAGATCTCCTGGACGAGATCCGCGCCGAGGCGGCTGAGCGGGGACTTTCGGCGTACGTCGCCGAAGCATTGCGATTCAAGCGCGATCGGGACCGACTGCTGGAACTGGTCGACTGGCTGCAGGAGGAACACGGCGCGGTCACCGAGGACGAGCGCGCGGCAGCACTCTCGGAGCTGGAAGATCTCGACGCCGAGCACCAGCGTCGCCTCACCGCCGGAGGACACAACGCCGGAGAGGCCGCGTGACCAAGCGAGCCGGTGAGCACGGGCAGCGGCCACTGCGCGCCTTCGTACTCGACTGCGAAGCCCTGTCCCTGGCCGTGCGTGGCGACCGGAAGATGATCGCCTGGCTCGATCTCGCAGCACGAGGCGAAGCCGAAGTGGTCACGTCGCCCATGACGCTGGTGGAGGCGTACGACGGCAGAACCACCGAGCAGCGCTGGGACTGGGTGCTCTCCCGGCTCAAGGTCGCCGACATCGGTAAGGACGAGGCCCGCCAGGCCCGGCGCCTCCTGGCTGACGCCAAGCTGCACGGCCACAAGTACGCCATCGACGCCGTGCTCGCTGTCATCGCACGCCAGCAGAGGGGCCAGGTCACCGTCTTCACCTCGGACGTGGACGACCTGGAGAAGCTCCTCCCGGACACCATCGTCGTCAAGCAGGTATGACCCGGCGCCCTGGTCTCATTTCTGGTCTCATTCACCCCCGTCCAGCGCCGTCCGTCACCTGCCCCCAGCCCTACTCCACCGCAGGTCATGACGGCCCCGAGCGCCATCGAACCTGCAGACGAACATTTGGAAAGCGTGTTGGGGGCAACCCCTCACGAGTTCGAATCTCGTATCCTCCGCCATTGCTCTCACCGGGCAATACGTCGAAGGGCCCCACCGCTTGCGGTGGGGCCCTTCGACGTTTGGCGTGGCCGTAGCCCAGGCCGTGTTCCGTCTTGAGCCAGGTGACCAGTCCATGTGCTCGGTCAGGGGCGAGGCGCGGATGAGGTCCTTCCACTCCGCGATCGGTCGGCCGTACTTCTTCTCGATCGAGGGGAAGTAGCTCGCGGGGCCCTTCACTGGTTCGGCCGTGGCTGCGTTTCCGTTCGTCTGCGGCGTGGTGGTGCTGCCTGTACGACCTGGACCGAGGCGCGAATACATCGGTCGGGAAGGCGTGATCCACGCCACAGTAAGGATCGAACGTCTGTCCTTGCCCCTCGTTAGAATTCGCTCGCCCCAAGAGCCCTCGTGAGCACCACAGGGACGGGGCCTGCGCTTTCCAGGGGGGAACGCATGCTTCACACGTCCATCAGGGAACAACGCCGAAGACGACACGCGTCCAGGGGGGCCACTTCGCTTCTCGCGCTGATCGTCGCCGTCCTGGCCTCGTTCACCGCACAGACCGGCACGGCTTCCGCCGTGGCCGTGCCGACCCCGAAGACCACGGCCGCGGCCTCCGGGCCCGCGACACCGAAGTCACCGAAGTCACCGGAGAAGAAGGCGGCTCCCGAGGCGCTGCACGCCACCGCCGCGCGCGAGATCGGCCGTAGCGACGCGGCCGACACCTGCTCCGGGGCGATTGAGTCGGGAACGGTCTACACCTGCTCCGCCGGGCCCGAGGGCGGCGCGAGCTTCACCTTCGCCCTGCCGAACCCCGACGACCTGGTGTTCCTCCAGGTCGTCTCCACCGATGACCAGCCCCAGTACCCGACGCTCACCGCACCGGACGGTTCGACGGTCACCTGCGACCGGCCCGACGGCGCGTACGGGGCGGCACGGTGTCCGACGAGCCGGGCCGGTACGTACACCGTGCAGGCCGGGGCCGCGCCGAGTGGCTTCTCGGTGTCGTACACGGCTCTGCTGTCCGGCACTTCCTGCACCGCGGTCTCCAAGGACGACACCGCCCTCGGGGCGCCGAAGTCCCTCGCCGACACGCTTACCGCCGGGTCCGCCGGCCACTGCTTCGGCCTGCCGTCCGCCGCCGGGGACGTTCTGCGGAGCCATCTGTCCGCGTGGCAGGTGACCGGGACCGTCTACGACGCCACCGGCACGGAGGTCTGCACGACCCGTGAGAACAACGCCACGGACTTCGACTGCACCCTCAAGGGCAACGCACCGTTCCGTGTGCTGACGAACCAGTCGTACGCGGCGAGCATGGACTACAGCCTCACGTCGGCCCGCCTCTCCGCTCCCGCCGGCTGCCCCACCGTCCAGCCGCTGGCCTACGGCACGGTCCCGGACGCCACGTCCACCGCGCGCTGCCGCGTCCTGCACGTACCCGCCTCCGGGCCCTATCTCTTCGACACCGTCGGCGACAGCGTCTCCGGGAGCCTCTACGCCACCGACGGCACGTCCCGCTGCACCCCCACGCTGCTCGCCCCCTGCACCCTGACCGAAGGTGATTACACCTGGGCGCGCGACGGGCGCAGCAGCGCCCCGGCCGCCTTCGGGGTCCGGCTGTACGCGACGAACCTGACGCAGGGCTGCACCGCCGTACGCGACGACGGCTTCGCCTCCGGCGCGGTGAAGGGTGCCTTCGGCGGACCGGGCGAGCAGCAGTGTCTGTCCCTCCCGACGGCCACCGGCCACGGCCTCTACCTGATCGACCGGACACCGGACGGCGGAGTCAACCCGAGCTACCGAGTGTTCGACGCCAAGGGCATCGCGCAGTGCGACAACGACGACTCCCCGGTGATCTGCAAGCTGACCGGGACCGCCCCGTTCCACGCGGTGCTCTCGGGCTCCGCCGCAGGTGAGTACCAGCTCGCCGTCCAGGACACCGGGAAGACCGCGGGCTGCACGGCCTGGCCGCAGTCGGCGTTCGACGGCACCTGGGGCGTGTCGGTTCCGCTCACCAGCACGACCCAGGCCGTGTGCCTGGGCATCGCCGCCGACCAGCACTCCACCGCCGAGATGTTCGACTACACGAACAACACCAACAAGGTCAACGCCGCGGTGCGGGTGTTCGACGGCGCCGGCAACGAGCTGTGCACCACTGTCGGCGGTTCCACGACCACCTGCCGGTTCACGGCCGGTGTCGGCTACACGGCCCTGCTGACGGGCACCGGCGCCTCGGACACGTACAAGCTGGTCCGCCGGGACATCTCTTCGACGGCGAAGTGCGCCGCTCCGGCCTCGCTCACCGTCGGTGGAGCCTCCACATCCTTCACCCTCGACTCCGCACTGGACAGCCGGTGTCTGCGTGTCACTGCAGCGGCCACGGACAAGCTCTGGATGTCCGCGCGGACCCCGACGGCCGCCCGGAACACGGGCGTGGTGCTGAAGGTGGTCGACGCCTCGGGCACGAGCGTGTGCCGGCAGTGGGGCGTCTCCTGCCGCGTCACCGGCTCGACCTCGTACATCGTCATCATCCTGGCCTCGGGGTACGACGAGACCCCCATTTCCGCACACGTCGACACCTGGCGCGTCGGCACCGCCTCGGGCTGGGCCCCGGAGTGCACGGCGAACAAGGTGTCCCCGCAGGGCTTTTCCGTGCGGAGCGGCACGTTCACCGAGTCCGCAACCGCGTACTGCGCCGTGATCCCCATGCAGCCGTCGCAGCGCTTCCAGGTGTACGGCACCCAGAGCAGCAGCACGGGCACCCCGTGGGTGAGCCTGCTGAGCACCACCCGCTTCGCCGGCGCGAGCGCCGACTACTCCTACCAGTGCAACGGTGACAACGCCGGTGTCTTCAGCTACTCCTGCCTCACCACCTCCAGCGCCTCCGCGGGCGACTACCTGATGCTGGTGAGCCCGTACCAGGCGGACACTCCGGTCGAGTACTCCATGCAGGGTGTCTGCAAGAGCGGCTGCACCACTCAGCCGAAGTCGGCCGACGTCACCTCGTTGGGCCCGACGAGCGGACCTGCCGGGACGTCCAACCAGGTTGTGCTGCACGGCGCGAACCTGACCCTCGGCACCCAGGTGGAACTCCGGTCCGGGGACGACTCCCGCACCGCCGAGCCGGTCTCCGTCAGCGCCGATGGCACCACGCTCACCGTGCGGCTCGGTACGTACGACCTCCCTCCGGGCGCGTACGACCTGGTGATCGACAGCGTCGGGTACACATCCGGCATCCCGTCACCCGGCTACCTCCCGGGCGCCTACACCGTCACCGCCGCACCGGCGGCGACCCACAACCGCCTCGTCCCGGTCTCGCCGACGCGCTTCCTGGACACCCGCAACGGCACCGGCGCCCCCAGGGCACGGGTCGGCGCGGGCGGAATCGTCGAGCTCAAGGTCGCCGGGACGCACGGTATCCCCGCCACCGGGGTCACCGCGGTCGTCATGAACGTCACCGCCGTCCGGCCCACCGGCAACGGCCACGTCGACGTGTACCCCGCCGGTCAGCCGCTGCCGACCGTCTCCAGCGTCAACTACACGGCGCCGCAGACCATCGCCAACCTGGTGACGGTTCCCGTACGGAACGGATCGGTGGACCTGCGCAACAGTGCGGGCTCCGTCGACCTCCTCGCCGACGTCACGGGCTACTACGCGGAGGGGAGTTCAGGTTCGGCCTTGACGCCGGTCTCGCCGACGCGCTTCCTGGACACCCGCAACGGCACCGGCGCCCCCAAGGCGCGGATCGGCGCGGGCGGAATCGTCGAGCTCAAGGTCGCCGGGACGCACGGTATCCCCGCCACCGGGGTCACCGCCGTCGTCATGAACGTCACCGCCGTCCGGCCCACCACCGGGGGCTACATCACCGTGTACCCCGACGGCCAGTCGCTGCCGGCCGTATCCAACATCAACTTTCCCGCCGGCCGGACGATCCCCAACATGGTCGTCGTCCCGGTCGTGAACGGTTCGGTGGACCTGCGCAACAGTGCGGGCTCCGTCGACCTACTCGCCGATGTCACGGGATACTTCTCCGCCACCGGTTCGACCTTCACCCCGGCGGGCCCGCTGCGGCTACTGGACACACGCAGCGGACTGGGTGCCCGGCCCGGAGCCGTCGCCCCGGGCGGTCTGGTCAGCCTCCCGGTCACCGGTACGGCCGGCGTCCCCTCCTCCGGGGTCACGGCAGTGGTGCTCAACGTGACGGTCACGGCGCCTTCGGCCGGGGGATATCTGACGGTCCACCCGCACGGTCTGCCGGAGCCCAGGGTCTCGAACCTCAACTTCGGCGCAGGGCAGACTATTTCCAACATGGTCGTGGTGCCGGTGGTTGACGGACGGGTCACCTTCGCCAACCACACCGGTTCGGTCCAGGTCATCGCCGACCTGGCCGGGTACTACAGCAGCTGACCACCAGGTCGGGGGCGGGGCTCGCACCGCCCCCGACCGCTCCCTGTACACACCGAAACTGCCGCGCGCTCCGGCGAACGTCGGCCGGGCTGCGGTGTGCTCTCTGCTCGTGCGCTGATCCGGCGGGCGAGTGCGAGCGGGCCCACTGCGGCGAGGGCGCCCGCGGCGAGTGCCGTCCACCCTGAAGGCGCCCTGGTAGCGGCCGCGGGCGTGGACCGGGGCGAGGCCGGCGACGACCGAGGCGGCGATGCCGGCCGCGGAGTCCTCGCCCAGCGACCGGACGACCACCGACACCGCGAAGCGCGGTAGGCGTCGGCCCCGCATCCGGAACGGATCATCCTCACCGAACCACTCCGCTTCCCGGCCGCGGCTTCTGGAACGTCTCCCGATAACACCGCCCCTGCGCGAGAACAGCCCCGACCATGGCCGCGAACGTATGCCGCGGCACCCCAGCCAGTCCGACATGCCCTTCTGCCGATCAAGCTCATGGAACGGGAGGCAATCGTCCCGCTTGCCGATGACTCGAATCGCCATCCTCGGCGGCCATGGAGATCGATTCCCCCCTCATCAAACACCCGCCTCCAGGCTCGGAGTCAACCTGCCAGGCAGCACGAAACGCGATGCGTCAAGTGGGGCCTGCCCAGGCAGAACGCGACCGTCTCTGGTCTCACTTCCGGTCTCATTCGCCCACGTTCAGGGCCGTTCAGAAGATCGCGTGCAAGGCGCTTCAGCGCAGTTCAGGACGTTCCTGATGTTCCGTGAACCTCTGGACGAAGACTTGGAAAGCGTGTTGGGGGCAACCCCTCACGAGTTCGAATCTCGTATCCTCCGCCAGTGCCTCACCGGGCACGATGTCGAAGGGCCCCGCTGTTCGCAGCGGGGCCCTTCGTCGGTTGCAGTCTCAACGTGATCCCGCGGCGCTCACCTCCCGGATGAGTGCGCGCCTTTGGGTGGCGCGGTCTAGTTGTGCAGGTGGGCGAGGATGAGGTTGGGGTCCTTGGCGGTGAGGTAGGCGGCGCTGAGGATGTAGACGGTGTCGCCGCGCAGGGCGATGGACGTGGGGTTCTGGAGGCCGTCGGCGTCGGTCAGGACGGTGGAGTGGGTGCCGTCGGGCTGAACGAGTGCGACCTGGCTGGGGCCGTTGAGGGCTGCCAGGATCCGGTCGCCGTGGCCGGTGAAGGTGAAGTCGTCGATGCCGGGCAGGCCGGTGGCCCGGGTCTGGACCTTGCCGGCGCGCCCGCTGCGGAGGACAGGGATGCGCAGGACGGTGCCCTTGTCGAGGTTGGTGGCCCACACCGCCCCGTTGTGGATCTTCAGGCCGTTGGCGCCGAGGAATCCCGTGGAGGCCAGTTCGGGGGCGGTGGACCAGGCGGTGGGGGTGCCGCCGGTGGTGGGCACGCTCCAGATGGTGCCGAGTACGGAGTCGGTGATGTACAGGGTGCGCGTGTGCGGGTCCAGAGCGAGGCCGTTGGGCAGGCCGCCGGCGGGCAGGGCGGCGATGCGCTGGGGTTCGCCGCCGGGGCGTATGCGCCACAGGCCGGTGAGGTCGGAGGTGCCGGTGGCGTAGAGGACGTACAGGGTGCCGTCGTGGGCGCGGACGATGCCCGTGGTCAGGGCGAAGCCGAGGACCGGGGTGTGGACGCCGCTGTCGGCCGGTGCGGGCAGGGTGGCCAGGATCCGGGTCGCTCCGGACCGGGTGAGGCGGGCGATCTGGCGGGCGGCGGCGAAGGTGACGTATGCGTCGCCGCCCGGGGCCAGCACGATGTTCTCCGGCGTCTGGCCCTTCGCCAGGTCGAAATGGGTCGCGATCCGCGCGTGGTCCAGCGGGGCCGGCGCGGCCGATGCCGGAGCCGGACTGATCACCGTGACGGCCGCGGCGGTCAGGGCGGCGGTCGTCGTCGCGGTCTTGGAGAGCTTCAGCTTCTTGAACATGGTTCCTTCACTGTTTTCGGGCATGCGGCAGCGCTACGCCGACGCACAGGGGTTGATGGCTTAGGCCGCGGGCGTCGGGTGCGTGGGGCGGCCGGTCAGCCGGTGCTGATCTGGGCTCCCGGGCGCACCGGGGTGGCCGCGGCGGTGACCTGGGCGAGGAGGGTCAGGGCGGTCTGCGAGGGCGAGCCGGCCGCTGCGGTGGCGACCACGGTGTGCGGGCCCGGCCCATGGCTCAGGGTCTGCTGGGTGACGGTCAGCGCACCGACCAGCGGGTGCCGCATCTCGTAGCAGGCGACCGTGCAGGCCTTGACCCGGTGGTCGGCCCACATCGAGGCGAAGTCCGTGTTCTTCGAGCTGAGTTCACCCACCAGCGCGTGGAGTGCGGCGTCGTCCGGGTACTGGCCGGCCACCAGGCGCAGACTCCCCACCACGGCCCTGGCTTTGCTCGGCCAGTCGGCGTAGAGATCCCGGGTGTGGGCGTCGATGAAGACCAGCCTGGCCATGTTGGGGCGGTCCGCCGGCCGGTCGACGGCAGCGGCATCCAGGTGCCCGGCGAACAGGGCATGGCCCAGCCGGTTCCATGCCAGAACGTCGCTGCGGCGGCCGACCACGATCGCGGGTACGTCCGCCAGTGCGTCGAGGAGTTGGCGGGTCGCCTCGTTCACGCGCTCGGGAGCGGGCCGGCCGCCCCGGCTGCGGCTGCGGTGCTCGGTCGACCGGGCCAGGGTGTGCAGGTGGAGGTGCTCGGACTCGTCCAGCCGCAGGGCCCGGGCTATCGCGTCCAAGACCTCCGTCGAGGCGTTGAGTGACTGTCCCTGTTCGAGCCGGGTGTAGTAGGAAGCGCTCACGCCGGCGAGTAGCGCCAGTTCCTCGCGCCGCAGGCCCGGTACGCGGCGCCGGTCCCCGTAGGTCGGCAACCCGACGTCCTCGGGGCGCAGTTGGGAGCGCCGCGTCTGCAGGAAGTCGCGGAGCCGCACGTTGGCGTTCATGGATCCGAGTATGGGCCGACCCGTGCGACGCAGCCTGTCCCTGCCGCGACTAGTCACCGGCCGGGCCAGCTCCCCGGTCTGGCACAGGTGTTGGACCAGCCGCCCCCAGGTCGTGCACGCCGACGAGGCCGGGCTCGTGACCTTCGAGGAGAACGACACCTCTTGCTGTCATGCCCTGCAGGGCGAAGCGTGGGTGATCGGCCGCGTCAGGAGCCGTCGAGGGTCTACGTCGTCAAGGCCGGCGCCGACCATCTCGGCAGGAGTGCCGCTCCGACCGGCGATGCCTGCTGCAGCTCGCACTCCGTCTTCGAGCCCGCCCGGCCGGACGTGCTCTCCGTGTCCGTCACTCACCGCTGTCCGCCGGCCGGCTCATGCCGTCGACGCGGGCCGGCCGGTCACCGTCGCGTACGTCGCCGCCCCGGGCAGCCGCTCCGGGCAGCCGTGCCGTGCGCGCCCTCAGCGAGATCGATTGCGAGCCGCCCGCCCTACCAGTACGCCTGGTGCCACCTGCGCGACGACGACCGCGCGTTCCCCGTCCCCCGCATCCACGGCATGACGTCCGCGCAGCCCCGCCCCACGCCAAGAGGCAGGCCCCGCGCGGCTTCAGTGCACCGACAGTCCCCCGTCCACGAAGATCGACTGGCCCGTGACGTAGGCCGACGCCCCGCTCGCCAGGAAGACCGCGGCGCCCGCGAAGTCGGCGGGGAGGCCGTTGCGGCCGGTCATGGTGCGGGCGGCGAGGGCCGCGACCTGGTCGGGGTCGGTGGCGAGGCGGGCGTTGAGCGGGGTCATCACGAAGCCCGGGACGAGGGTGTTGCAGGTGACGCCGTGCGGGGACCAGGCCTCGGCCTGGGAGCGGGCCAGGGACTCCAACCCGCCCTTGGAGACGCCGTAGGCGCCGCTCTGGACGAAGGCGCGGTGGGCCTGCTGGGAGGTGATGTGGATGATGCGGCCGAACCCGCGCTCGGCCATGCCGGGGCCGAACCGTCGGCCCAGAAGGAAGGGGGCCTCCAGGTTGACCGCAATCGTGGTGTCCCAGACGTCGTCGGTCAGCTCGGCCATCGGCGGACGCAGGTTGATCCCGGCCGAGTTGACGAGGATGTCCGGCTCGCCGAACCGACCGACGGCCGCCTCCGCCGCCGTACGGACGCCGTCCCTCGTGCTCAAGTCCCCGCTGACCCAGGCCGCCCGGCAGCCGTCGGCCGTCAACTCCTCGACCGTGCTGGTCAGTTCCGACTCTCCGCGGGCCACGATCACCACACTCGCCCCCGCCCGTGCCAACGCCCCCGCGATCGCCCGGCCGATGCCCGAACTCCCGCCGGTCACCAGTGCCACGCGGCCGTCCAGCGAGAAGAGTTCGGAGAGATACGCCTGCGAAGTCATGCCCGCACACTAAGTCGGTACCCGCACCTCCATGACCCACGGACCCATGACCGGCACCACCCCCGAAGCCGACGACGGCCCCGGCCCCATGTCCGGCACCATCCCCGAAGCCGACGACGGCCCCGGCCCCCACGTCCCCCCGCCCCGCATCCTCGTCGGCACCTGCTCCTGGACCGATCCCGCGCTCGTGCGCAGTGGCTGGTATCCGCGCGGGCGGCGGGACGCGGAGGGGCGGCTGCGGCACTACGCCGAGCGGTTCCCCGTGGTGGAGGTCGACGGCACCTTCTACGCGCTGCCCGGCGAGCGCAACAGCCGGCTGTGGGTGGAGCGGACGCCGCCGGAGTTCGTGTTCGACGTGAAGGCGTACGCGCCGCTCACCGGGCATCCGGTGAAGCAGGCCGCCCTCCGGGACACCGCTGCGGACGAGGTGTGGAAGCGGTTCGCCGCCGGGATCGAGCCGTTGCGGGAGGCCGGGCGGCTCGGCGGGGTGCTGTTCCAGTTCCCGCCGTGGTTCCGGCCGGGGGCGCGGGCGCAGAGGTTCCTGGAGGAGACCGCGGCGCGGACCTCGGGGTGGCCGGTCCATGTGGAGTTCCGGCATCCGTCCTGGTGGGAGGGGCCGCAGAAGGACCTGACCGAGGCGCTGCTGAGCACGTACGACTTCGCCGCCGTGGCCGTGGACATGGCCCAGGGACTGCCTGCCTCGCTGCCTCCGGTCACCCCCGTCACCTCGCCCCGGCTGTCCGTCGTGCGGTTCCACGGGCGCAGTGTCTCCTGGGGCCGCGGCAGCAAGGAGGACCGTTTCCGGTACGACTACCAGCGCGCCGAACTCGCCGAGTGGGTACCGCGGTTGCACGCCCTGGCCGGTCGGGCCGACCGGCTCCACGTCCTGTTCAACAACTGCTGCGGAGCAGCCGCCGTACACGCCGCCGAGACCATGGCCGAGCTGCTCAGCCGAAAATCCTCACCGTCTTCGTCACGCTGACCTGGTCGATGTCCGTCACCCTGATCGTCGCCTTCATCTGCCAGTCGCCCGCGATGGGCAGGGTGAGGTCGTTCGTGCCCCAGTAGCCGCCCTCGTCCTTCAGTTCGGCGTCGATCGGGCCGACCTCCTTGGCCGGGAGGGTGAAGGAGAGCCGGAGTTCGGGGATCGTGGCGAGGCCCCCGTCGGCGGCGAAGACGATGGCCTGGACCGAGTTCTCGCCGGTGCGGCCCGGGTCGAGGGTGATCTGCACCGTGCCCGTGACCTTGTCGACGGCGAAGGGCACGTTGGTCACGGACGCGGCGGGCAGTCCGCCCGCGGCCGGACCCGCCTCGGCCGCCTCCGCCTGCGCCCGGCCCGGAAGCGTGCCGCTCAGCACGGTGCTGAGCACCAGCACCACGACACCGACGGCCATTTCGGCGAGGACGGAACGGCGCAGGCCGCGCTGGTGGCGGGCCGTGGAGTTCCCCGACGGCGCGGCGGGCTTCCGCCCCTCAGAGGCCACCAGGGCTTCCGAAGCCGACGGTCCCTCCGAGTCCTGTGTGCCGGTCGCGGACGAGGCGGCGGCCTCGGCCCCCACCGTCACCTTCTCCCGTACGACCACCGCCCCCGTGTCCGTCCCGGCTTCCGAGGCCGCCCCCGTGTCCGTCCCGGCTTCCGAGGCCGCCCCCGTGTCCGTCCCGGCTTCCGAGGCCGCGTCCGCGTCCGTCAACCGCCCCGTCCACTTCCGCGACATCCTCGCCGCCGTCAGCAGCAGCGTCACCGCGATCAGCTTGAGGACGAGCAGATGGCCGTACGTCGTGCCCGTGACCGCGCTCCAGGAGCCCAGGCCGCGCCAGGACTGGTAGACGCCGGTGGCGACGAGAACGGTCACCGAGGCGAAGGCCAGCCGGGAGAAACGGGAGACCACGGCGGCCGGGATCCGAATCGTCGCCCGGTACAGCGTGGCGAGCAGGGCCGCGAGGCCGCCCAGCCAGACCGCCATCGCCAGGACGTGCAGCACCGCGGACGTCATCGCCACCGGCACCTGGATCCCGGCGGACGCGTGTTCGGCGGCGGCCCAGGTCAGCGCGAGCCCCACGGCGAGCAGGGCACCGGCCGCCTGCCACGCGCGCGGCAGCGGCGACTCGCCGAGCCGCAGCAGTCGTACGACGACGAAGTACGCCACCAGCAGCAGCGCCAGGCGGATCAGGAGGGCCTCGCCCGGGCGGGTGGTCAGGGTGCGTGTGAAGGCCTTCGCCGAGAACGCTTCACCCGGGCCCGTCCCCGCCTCGTACGGTGCGCGCAGCACCAACAGGAACAGGGTCGAGCCGAGCAGGCCGGCCCAGCCCGCCCACAGGAGCCGGCTCAGCCGGGCGGGCTCCGGGGGGCGGCAGACCGTCAGGAAGACCGCGGTGCCGATGAGCAGGGCGACGGCGAGGTAGCCCAGGTAGCGGCCCATGTTGAAGAGGCTCTCGGTGGCCGGGTTCTCGGTCGGGCCGGTGTCCAGGACCGCCGAGGTGGTGGACGGTCTGCCGACCGAGAAGGTGAAGGCGCCGGAGACCGGGTGGCTGTCGGCCGAGACCACCCGCCAGGCCACCGTGTACGTGCCCTTGGCGAGCTTGGCGGGCAGGGAGGCCCGGACCGTGTCCGAGCCGCCCGGGCCGTGGGCGGCGTCGCCGATGTTCACGCGCTTGCCGTCGGGGGCCAGGATCCGCAGGGAGCCGTCGAGCAGGCCGACGGACTCGGTGAAGGTCAGGGTGATGTCACGGGGGGCCGACTTGAGGACGGTTCCGTCCTCGGGTGCGGTGGCCCGGAGGGCGGCGTGGGCCGAAGCCGTTCCCGCGCCGCCGAGGACGAGCAGGACCAGCACGGCGCCCAGCAGCACCAGCCCTTGAAGTCCTCGCCTTCGCCGGCCTGCGCCGCCGTCTGCACGCTCACACCTCACGTCACGCTCCGTACCTGGGCTCACCGGTTCCAGACATGTACGGACGTGAGCGCCGGAACGCTCACCATGTCGGCCGGGCGGACACGCCGCCGTCCACCACCAGGTCGTGCCCGGTGATCCAGGACGCGAGCGGAGAGGCGAGGAACACGCACGCGTCGGCCACGTCCTCGGGCCGTCCGAGCCGCCCCAGGGGCGCCTTGCGCACCCACCTCTCCACGCCCTCCGGCCAGGCCCGCGCCAGTCCCTCCCGGTCGATCAGCCCCGGCGAGACGGTGTTCACGCGGATGCCGTGCGGGCCGTACTCCTGGGCCGCCGCCCGCGCGTGGGCCACGATCGCGGCCTTGGAGGCGGAGTAGTGGGCGTGCTCGGGCGCGGGGTGACCGGCCTCGACGGACGCGATGTGGGTCACGGACCCGCCCGGCCGCATGACCTCGGCCGCCGCCTGGGTGCATGCGAAGACACTGCCGAGGTTGGTCTCCACGACCGCCCGCCACTCCGCCGCCGTCATCCCGCGCAGGGGCTGCGTGGGCTGCACACCCGCGTTGTCGACCAGCGCGGTCAGCCCACCGCCCCACTCGGCGGCCTCCCGGACCAGCCGGTGGCACTCCTCCTCGTCCCGAAGGTCCGCTTGCAGTACGACGGCCCGACCGCCCGCGTCCTCGATCCGGGACGCCACGTCACGCGCCGCCGCCACCGCCGTGCGGCAATGGACCGCGACAGCCGCGCCCTGCTCGGCGAACCGCAGTGCGATGCCCCGTCCGATGCCGCCGCTCGCGCCGGTGACCAGGGCGACCTGCTCTTCGAGGAGTCTCATGGACGGCACAGTTCCGCTATCCGGGCGGCCTCGGCGGGGTAACGCGCCGTCAGCTCCGCCGCGTCGCCGTGCTCGTAGTCCTCGTAGGTGAAGCCGGGCGCCATGGTGCAGCCGAAGAAGGTCCACGCGCCCCGGGTCCTGGCCCCCATCCAGGTGCCCGCGGGCACGGTCAGCTGGAGGTGCTGGCCGCCCTGTATGTCCGGGCCCAGGACGGGGGTCGTCGCCGTGCCGTCCGGGGCGAGGAGCAGGAGGTCCAGCGGGTCGCCGAGGTAGTGGTGCCAGATCTCGTCGCTGGGCAGGCGGTGCAGGGCGGAGTGGTCGTCCGAGGTGAGGAGCGCGACGATCGCCGTTCCGTGCGGTCTGCCGTCGGGGCGTTCCGGACCCGCCCAGGTCTGCCGGAACAGCCCGCCCTCGCGGGGGATGGGTTCCAGGCCGTAGTGGGCGACGAGGTCGTCAGGCGTCACCCGGAAAGGCTACCTCCCTGGTGAGAAAGGCCAGTTGGGCGTGTTTCTCGGGCAGGTACACGTCCGGGAGGTCGATCTCCGGCAGCACCACCACGTCTCCCGCCACGAAACCCTGCTTCAGGAAGCGGGCGACGGCCCTCTCGTTGCGCACGTCGGGGTCGACCACGACCCGCCGCCGGTCCAGGCCGAGCAGCACGTACGAGGCGATGGCCCCCAGCAGCGCCGAGGACCAGCCGGACCGCGTCCCCGAGGCGGCGGGCGCGAGCAGCAGGTGGACGCCGATGTCGCCGGGGCTGACGTCGTAGCACTCGCTGACCCGGTCGGCCTCCGGCTCGTAGGTCTGCAGGAGCCCGGCCGGTTCGCCGTCCTTCTCCAGGAGGTAGGCGTGGTGGGTGTCGAGGGTGTCCAAGTGGGCGTAGACCTCGGCCACTTGTTCCTCGGTGAGGCCGTTCATGCCCCAGAACGCGGCCCGTTCCTCGCGCACCCAGGCATGGACGGTGGCGGCGTCGGCGCGCGGGTCGAGACGCAGCACGCGTACGGTGCCGAAGCCGTCGACGGTCTGGGTGTGGACGGCCGCACGGGCACGGGTGTCAGACATCGGTTTCCTTCTTGAGCTGCTGCCAGTCGGTGACGACCGGGACGAGATCTCCCTCGAGCCACAAGGGGAGTTGGTCGCGGTGGTGGGGTGAGCCGGGCACACCGGAGGCGCCCGTCGGGACCACCCAGAGGCTGTCCTCGCGGCGGGCCAGGTCCCATACGTAGCGGGCGGCCGGGCCGCGCGCGGCGAGGTCGGTGAGACCGGGGACCGCGGAGGTGCACAGCACGCAGTCGTGGTCTCCGGAGAGGGCGGGCGCGTCCCAGCCGTCCTCGGGGAGGGCCCGCCAGGGGGCGAGGCGGTGGGTCTCGCCCCAGGTGCCCCGCAGCGGCCGGTCGGCCACCTCCTGCACGGCCCCGCGCACCGCCTCGTCCCGGTCGATCCCGTACAACTCCTCGGCGCGCAGCAGGTGTTCGAGCGCGAAGGCGACCCGGGGGACGAGACCGAGCCAGGGGAGGAGGACCTCGGGGTAGGCGGGCGGGGTGGTGAGCGCGGCGAAAGCAGGCTGTGCGGCGAGCCGTCGTACGACCGCGCCGCGTACGGCGGCGTAGAGGGCGGCCTCCCGGCTGCCCGCGTCCATACGGCGATCCCAGCGAAGGAGCCTCCGCCTCAAGGTGGCCGCCTCGGGACTCAGGCCGTCCAGGGCCTCGATCCGGTCCAACAGGGGCTGGGCCGAGGCGAGATGGGTGTCCGTGTGGATCAGCGGCATGTCGGCGGCGGACCAGTGGTCCTTCTCCGCGAGCAGGGCGGCGATGCGGTTCGCCCGGTGGGGCGGGGCGAACTCGACGCCGAGCGGGGCGGCGGGACCGCGCTGGTTGGCCATCACGGCGATGCCGTCGGTGAGACCGGCGCGGGGCGTCTCGTGCCGGCCCCGCCACTCGTGACCGGGCTCCCAGGCGGGGACGGGCCGCAGGCGGTTGGCCTCCGCACGCACGGGGACCCAGCCCGCGACCCGGTGGAGCAGCCCGCCCTCGGTGTCGGCGGCCTGGACGACGTTCACGGGCTCGGCCCACAGGTCGAAGGCCCGGTCCACGTCGGCTGTGCGGCGGGCACGGAGGAGGGGGAGCAGGGCGCTGAAACCGAGGTCGTCGGTGACGCGGGGCGGGTAGCGGAGGGAGAGGGCGAGGGGAACAGAGGAGGAGTACTCGTCCCCCACTCCCCCCTCCAGTCCCTCCGGTCCCCCCGCGATCACCGGTCCCCGCCCGGTCTCGACGACCTCGACCTCGACCGGCGGCTCGCCCGCGACCTCGACGGTCTCCGTGTGCCGGGTGGCCCGGTGCCAGACGCCGTCCGGGCCGAGGGCCTCGACTCCGGCCCCGGTGCGCCGCAGCCGCTCCCGGTACAGGTCCTGGTAGTCGGCCATGGCGTTGGTGATGGCCCAGGCGACCGTGCCGGTGTGGCCGAAGTGGGCGATGCCGGGGACACCGGGCACGGCGAGGCCGATGACGTCGAACTCCGGGCAGGACAGGCGGATCTGCTGGTAGACGCCGGGGTCCTCGATGTAGCGGTGCGGGTCGCCCGCGATGACGGCGTGGCCGGTGGTGGTGCGGGTTCCGCCGACGAGCCAGCCGTTGCTGCCGGAGGTGTCCGGGCCGTCGGCGGCGAAGAGGCCGACCGCGGCCGGGCCCAGGTGCCGTATCGCCTCGTCCCGCCAGAGCTTGGCCGGGAAACCGGCGAACAGGATGTGGGTGGCGAGCCAGACGCCGAGCGGGGTCCAGGGCTCCCAGCGTCCGGGGGCGAGGCCGACACGGGCGAACTCCGGGGCCTCGGTGCCGGGCAGCTCCTCGTTGACACCGTCGACGTACGCCCGTACCCAGTCGGCCGTCTCCGGGTCCCGTCTCTCCAGCGCCGTGAAGCAGCGTCTCGCCGTGTCGTCGAGGCGGGCCCGTCGCGCGAACGTGTCCCAGGACAGGGCTCCGGCGCCGAGGAAGGCGGCCGAGGTGCCCTGCGCACGGTGCCGATCGACCTCCAGCTGCCAGGCGCGGTCGCGGGCGGTGACGCGGCCCTGGGCGCGGGCGAGTTCACGCGTGCCGTCCGCGCGGAGGTGGGGTATCCCCCAGGCGTCGCGGTAGATCTCGATACTCACCCTCGAACCCGTTTCCCTTAAGTTAGGCTTGCCTAAGTTTTCTGGTGCGGGAATCGTACGCGAAGGGTGAAAAGACCATGGGGCAGGGGCACGGCTGGGAGGGAGCGGTCCTCCGACTGCTGCGCGCGAAGGACTTCGTGTTCACCGTGACCGGCGCCGAGGACGTCACCGGCGAGTACCGGCGGGTGCACCTCACCGACGGCGGGATGCTGGCCGTCACCGGCGTCCACCCCACGATGTGGGTGCGCCTGTGGTTCTCCGCCGCGGGCAAGCCGCACCAGCGCGCCTACACCCTCGTCGACCCGGACCCCGAGGCCGGCACCCTCACCCTGGAGTTCGCGCTGCACGACGGCCTCGCCAGCGACTGGGCCCGGACCGCGAAACCCGGCGACACCATCGAGGCCACGGTCCACGGCACCGGCTTCGACCGCCCCGACCCCGAGCCCACCCACATCTTCGCCTTCGGCGACCCTGCGTCCCTGCCCGCCCTGAACTCCCTCCTCGGCGCCCTGGACGCCTCCCCCGCGACCGTCTGGTTCGAGGGCGGCGACGAGGACCTCCCGTTCCGCACCGACCCGTCCCGTCACGAGGTCCGCCGTGTCCTGCGCCTCGACTCCGGCGCGCATCTGGTCACCCAGGCGCGGGCGGACCTGCCCGCGCTGCTGAAAACCCACCCGGACGCCTACGTCTGGATCGCCTGCGACACGACGACGACCCGGGCGCTGTCGTCGTACGTCCGCAAGGAGCTGGGCGTCCCCAAGGAGCGGGTGAACGCCCTCGGCTACTGGCGGGACCAGGCGGCCGCCTCCCGGTAGGGACGACCCGCAGGCTCCCGGTAGGGCCGACCCGCCGCCGCCTCTACCGGGAGGCGTGCCACCGACTCCGCGCGGAGGTGTGCCATCGACTCCCCGCGGCGGCGGGCCACCGGCTCCCGGCGACAGATGCCCTGGCACGCCTCCCGGTAGAGGCGTGCCACCGACCCCCCGCAGAGACGTACCACCGACTCCCGGCGGCAGCCGCCCGCCAGCCCTCGCACAGATGCCCCGCGGGCTCCCGGCAGAGACGCCCCGCCGACTCCCTGCGGAAACGCCCCGCCCGCTCCGGGCAGCGACGCCCCATCAGTTCTGGCACAGACACCCCGCCGACTCCCCACAGAGACGCCCCACCAGCCCTCGCACAGACACCCCGCGGGCTCCCCGCAGAAACGCAAGCCGATTCCCGGCAGTAGACGCCCCGCCACCTCCCCGCAGCGGCTGGCCGCCGGCTCCCGGCAGAGGCGCCCGCCAGCCCCCGCACAGGCATCCCGCCACCTCCCACACCACGGGGCCGCCGGCTCCCGGTAGAGGTGGCCCCGTGGTGGGGGCATGATCGGAGTCATGGACGTCACCCTGCATCTCGCCCAGGACCCCGAGGCCGACGAACTGCTCGGCCGCTCCCCGCTCGCCGCGCTGGTCGGGATGCTGCTGGACCAGCAGGTTCCGATGGAGTGGGCGTTCAAGGGCCCCCGCACCCTCGCGGACCGACTCGGGGCGAGCGACCTGGACGCGCACGAGATCGCCGCGCAGGACCCGGAGGCCTTCGCCGCGCTGCTCTCCGAGAAGCCGGCCGTGCACCGCTACCCCGGCTCGATGGCCAAGCGGATCCAACAGCTGTGCCAGTACCTCGTGGAGCACTACGACGGCCGGGCCGAGCTGGTGTGGAAGGGCGTGGCCGACGGCCGTGAACTGCTCCGCCGTCTGGAGGAGCTGCCCGGGTTCGGGAAACAGAAGGCCCAGATCTTCCTGGCCCTGCTGGGCAAGCAGCTGGGGGTCCGGCCCACGGGCTGGCGGGAGGCCGCGGGGGCGTACGGCGAGGCCGAGTCCTACCGCTCGGTCGCCGACATCACCGGGCCCGAGTCGCTGGCCAAGGTGCGGGCGCACAAGCAGGAGATGAAGGCGGCGGCGAAGGCCGCGAAGCAGAAGTAGGACACACCGGCACGGCCCCGCGCACCTGAACGGCCGCTGCTGTGAACGGGTGAACTCCAGGGCCGTTGTGATGAAGCACGCGCGTCGGGCGGGGAGACGACCTGCGTGAGCACCGCACGACGTCTCCCGCACAGCCCCGCCTGGCTGCGCACGCTCGTGCTGCTCCTCGCCCTCCTGGTCCCGGGCGCCCCCGTGCAGGCGCACGAGGCGCCCGTCGCTGCCGTCGGGGAGATCACCGGGTACGACATCCTCGACACGGCCCTGCGGCCACCGGCCCGTGCCGTCCACCGCCCGGCCGTACCCCTGCGTCCGGCTGCACGCCAGGAGACGTGTCCCGGTGCGCCCGGGGATCATCCGGTCCCCGCTCTCCCGCGGCCGCCGTACGTCCTGCCCGTCCTGCCCGCCCTGCGTTCCGTGGTCCTTCGCTGCTGACGGAGTCCGTTCCCCCAGGTCCGTCAGCCCGATATCCGACGCAAGGAACCGTCATGCCCATCGACCCGTACGCCGTCCTTCGCGCGCTGCTGCGCGCCGAGGCCGCACGCAGTGCACCGAAGCCGCCGACCACGGAGAAGAAGCCGCCGTCGAGGGAACGCGAGCGCGGCTGATCCACCGGAGGAGCCGGAGGAGGCGGTCCTACCGCCTCCTCCGGGCCGTACCGAAGAGCGAGCGGGTGATCTCGCGTCCGATCTGTGTGCCCAGCGATCGCGCGAGGGACTTGAACATGCCGCTGCCGACGACCTGTTCGACCACGGAGGGGTCCTCCTTCGGCTCCCTCACCGGCTTCCTCGCCGGCTTCTGCGCCTGCGCCTTCATCTCGTCCGGCCCCTTGGCGCCGCGCGAGTTCAGCTTCTCGAGCCTCTCGTAGGCCGACTCCCTGTCCACAGCCTGTGCGTAACGCCCGTGCAGCGGCGAGGCCCTGACCGCCGAGTCGAGGACAGCGGCGTCGACGGGCCCCATGAGGGACTCGGGGGCCCGCAGCCGTGTCGCGGCCACCGGCGTGGGAGCGCCCTTCTCGCTCAGCACGGTGACCACGGCCTCCCCCGTCCCGAGCCCGGTGAGCAGCTCCTCCAGGTCGTACGCGGAGTCGGGGAAGGTCTTCACCGTCGCCTTCAGCGCCTTCTGGTCATCGGGGGTGAAGGCCCGCAGGGCGTGCTGGACACGGTTGCCGAGCTGGGCGAGGACGTCGGCGGGTACGTCCTTCGGGGTCTGCGTCACGAAGAAGACGCCGACTCCTTTCGAGCGAATCAGCCGGACGGTCTGCGTGATGGAGTCGAGAAACGCCTTCGACGCCCCGTGGAAGAGCAGATGCGCCTCGTCGAAGAAGAAGACGAGCTTGGGCCTGTCGACGTCACCGACCTCCGGCAGATCGTGGAACAGATCGGCGAGCAGCCACATCAGGAAGGTCGAGAAGAGCTGCGGCCGGTCCTGTACGGCGGCCAGCTCCAGCACGGACACGAGCCCGCGCCCGTCGTCCGCGGTCCGCAGCAGCTCGCCGGTGTCGAACTCCGGCTCCCCGAAGAAGTCGGCCATGCCCTGCGCCTCGAACGCGGTGAGGGACCTCAGGATGACCCCGGCGGTGGCGGTGCTCAGACCACCGATGCCCTTGAGCTCACTCTTGCCCTCGTCGGAGGTCAGGAACGCGACGACGGCCCTGAGGTCCTTGAGGTCGACGAGTTCGAGCCCCTTCTGGTCGGCGTAGTGGAAGACCAGCCCGAGGGACTGCTCCTGGGTCTGGTTGAGCTGGAGCACCTTGGACAGCAGCACCGGCCCGAAACTCGTGACGGTGGCCCGGACGGGGATGCCGTGCCCGATGCCGCCCAGGGCGTAGAACTCGGCGGGAAACCCGGTGGCGGCCCACTGCTGGTGTACGTCGGCGGCTCTGGCCTGCACCTTCTCGTTCGGAACGCCCGGTGCCGCGACGCCCGACACGTCCCCCTTGATGTCCGCGAGGAAGACCGGGACACCCTGTGCGGCGAGCTGCTCGGCGATGAGCTGGAGCGTCTTGGTCTTGCCGGTGCCGGTGGCGCCGGCGACCAGTCCGTGCCGGTTGAGCATCGGCAGGGGGATCCTGACCTGCGCGTCCGGCAGACAGACGCCGTCCCACAGCAGCGCGCCCAGATCGAGCGCGGGCCCGGTGAAGGCGTAGCCGGAGGCGATCTCCAGGGCCGGCCCGGGCAGGGCGGCGGAGGCGGTTCTTGCCTCCGGCATGGACCGGTCGGCGGTTCCCGCGGGGGCACCCGTCACGCCCCCGGGTGCGGTCTCTCGCTCGCTCATAGCAGACCCTCGCTCCCGGTTTACCCCATTTGTTGTTCTTTTTTCAGCGTCGCACTCGGTCGCCATGGCTGCGCCCGGAAGGTCTTGACCGGTAGGCTTTCCGTGTGATCTTCAAGCGCATCGGAAACGGCCGGCCGTACCCCGACCACGGCCGGGAAAGCACCCGGCAGTGGGCGGACGTCGCGCCGCGCCCGGTCCGCCTCGATCAACTCGTGACGACCAAGGGCCAGCTCGACCTGGAAACCCTGCTCGCCGAGGACTCGACGTTCTACGGCGACCTGTTCGCGCACGTCGTGAAGTGGCAGGGCGACCTGTACCTGGAGGACGGCCTCCACCGCGCGGTACGGGCGGCGCTCCAGCAGCGTCAGGTGCTGCATGCGCGCGTGCTCGAACTGGACTGAGTGACCGCGCTGTAAAGGTTTGACCCTTTCGGGTTCACCTGCGCCGTGGTCAATGATCATCTAGTAGGCATTGCCGTCCTGGCGCACTACGCTGCGCCCATGAGCATGCTGACGCCCCCCGGCATGGGCGGTAAGTACCGGATCACGGGCGACAAGTACCCCCGGATGCGTCAACCCCGGCGGCGCGGCAGGCTCGTGCTCGGGGTGGTGGCCTCCGTCGCCGCGCTGAGCCTGGTCGGCTGGGGCACGCTCCAGCTCATCGACGTGTTCACGGGTGGCGGCGACCAGGCGTCGGCGGCCGGCCCCAAGGCGGACTGCGTGACGAAGGCGAGCGCGTCCCCCTCGGCCCCCTCGGCGGCCGCCCTCCCCAAGCCGGGCCAGATCACCGTCAACGTCCTGAACGCCACGGCTCGCGGCGGCCTCGCCAAGAAGACCGCGGACGAGCTGAAGAAGCGGGGCTTCAAGATCGGCGACGTGGGCAACGCGACGGCGGCCTACGACAAGAAGGTCAAGGGCACGGGGCTGCTCCTCGGCCCGTCCTCCGCGCTGAAGACGTCCCTGCCGGTGCTGGGAACCCAGCTCGCCGCCGCGGAGACCCGCACGGATGCCCGAAAGGGCAAGGAGGTCGACCTGATCATCGGAACGGCCTTCAAGAACCTCACGGCGAAGGCCGCAGCCGACAAGGCGCTGGCCGCGCTGACCGCACCGAAGCCGACGGCGTCGAAGAAGAGCTGCGGGTAGCTGCGCTGGGCTTGGACCCGGGCGCCTATGGGGGTGCCGGGTTCGGTTGTCGGGCGGCTATGGGTCCGTTGTGGCTGGTCGCGCAGTTCCCCGCGCCCCTAAAAGAACGGGACGCCTCAGGCCAGGTCCCGGGGCGAGTGCGGGCCGGTGGGGGCTGGTCGCGCAGTTCCCCGCGCCCCTAAGGAGTTGCAGCCGGCCTGCGCCACGACGGGCCGTTGGTCACCCCTTGCGCACCACGACGGACCGCTCGCCCGATCGCGCGGGGAACGACGGACCGCGCACCACAAAAGCGCCCGCAGCCGCCGACGGCGTGAAGGGGGCGGGGTGGGGGGTGTCCGCCCGCAGCGGCCGGCGTCCGGAACCGAGCACTGCTCAAGGAACCGAGCCGCCGGACCGAGGACGGACACCCCCCACCCCGCCCCCGACCCACCCACGGGCATTTAGGGGCGCGGGGAACTGCGCAAAAACGCCCGCCCCCACCGAACCCGCACAGCAAACGCGCGACTACTCCGCTGCGCCGTACAGGCGGTCCCCCGCGTCACCCAGCCCCGGCACGATGTACCCGTGCTCGTTGAGGTGGTCGTCGATCGCAGCCGTGACCACCGTGACCGGAGCGCCCGCCAGCTCGCGCTCCATGATCTCCACGCCTTCCGGGGCCGCCAGCAGAACCACCGCGGTCACATCGTCCGCACCGCGCTTGATCAGCTCACGGATGGCCGCGACCAGGGTGCCGCCGGTCGCGAGCATGGGGTCGAGGACGTAGACCTGCCGGTTGGACAGGTCCTCCGGCATGCGCGTCGCGTACGTGGACGCCTGCAGCGTCTCCTCGTTGCGGATCATGCCGAGGAAACCCACCTCGGCGGTCGGCAGCAGACGGACCATGCCGTCGAGCATGCCGAGCCCGGCGCGCAGGATCGGCACCACCAGCGGCCGCGGGTACGACAACTTCACACCGGTCGTCGCGGCGACCGGCGTCCGGATGTCGACCGCCTCGGTGCGCACGTCGCGTGTGGCCTCGTAGGCGAGCAGGGTGACCAGCTCGTCGGCGAGTCGACGGAAGGTCGCGGAGTCGGTGCGCTGGTCGCGCAGCGTGGTGAGTTTGTGGGCGACCAGCGGGTGGTCGACGACGTGGAGGCGCATGTCCACAACATTAGCCGGGACCACCGCCCGGCTCGCGCTGGCGTCAAACCGCCCGACCGGGGGAAAGTGGGAGAGACGGACTGGGGTGGTGAACCAATGCCTGACCTGCCTGAGCGCAAACCGACGCGCAACCCGGCGCGCAAACCGACGCGGGAACCGTCGTCACGGACATCGCGAGAGGCGCGGGGCCCGGGAGGACCACGAGAACCGGGAGGCACCCGGGACCCTCGTGCGGAGCCCTCGGCACAAGACCCGCAGGAGACCGACGCCGAGCGCCGCCGCCGCCGAGCGCAGTTCCTGCGCGACCTCGCGGAGGCCCGAGAGCTGCGCGACCGGGTCCAGCCACGGCGCGCGAAGGTGGCCCGACTACGGCACGCGATGCGCATGCGGACCTTCCGCTGGTAGGAAAGACCGCGCGTCCCGGGACCCGACTACGGCCCCGGACGGCGGCTCGGCGGCGACCCGACGGCGGCTCGACAGCAACCCGTCGGCGTCCAGACGGTGCGCTGAACAGGTGGCCGTGCGAAGGCCCTTGGAAAAGCCGCGTACGATCCCGCTCGTGGCGGCGACGAGTGCGCTGGTGAGTCCTTCACCGACGTGCCGACGCACGTGCGATCAAAACCACCGGACACAGGGTGCCGAAGACGTCCCCTGAACGCCTTGTTTCTGCCACGATTCCGAGTGGGTGGGGCTCGGAGCCGAGCTCTCCCCGCCCGCAACCTCCGCCGGGGGGACCCCCAACCGGCACGCCTAAGACCAGTGGGAGAGTCACGGTGTACTTCGCCGCACTGCTCGCGCGCACCGAAGACGGGTGGGAAGCGAGCGACACGGAGCTCCTCGACAATGTGGAGTCGCTGTCGGATCTGGCCGACCTCGCTCGGGAAGCCGCGCCCGAGGAGGACACGGTTCTCGTACTGATCGAGCAGGAGGACGCCTGGTTCGGCGTCGTCCGCATCGACGGTGAGGAGGACCCTCGTATCTACGTCTCCGACGCCGCCGCGGCTGCCCGCAGCTCGTACGGCGAGATCCTGCTCACCGACGAACTGCTCGGAAGGGAGCCCGGCGACGACGTCCCGGACCTGGACGCCCTCGTCGACCTCGACGGCACCGAGGACGGTGAGGACGAGGAGGACGACGACGCCGAGAGCGGCGGCACCTCCGCCGAGGCCGTTCCGCACGGTCCGGTCGGCGACGCCGCGGTCCTCGACGACCTGGGCGTCAGCGAGAAGGAGCTGAAGGCCCTCTCCGCGGACGCCCTCACCGAGATCGCCGAGGCCCTGGGTGCCTCGGAGGTACTGGAGACCGTCCGCTGACCGCAGGGACCCCGGAAGAGACCACACCGGACCCGGTACGCGACCGCTGGCGGGCCGCGATGCGGCTCGCCCTGGCCGAGGTCGGCCGGGCGGGCGAGGACGTGCCGGTCGGTGCCGTCGTACTGGCCCCGGACGGCACGACCATGCTCGCGGCCGCCCACAACGAACGCGAGGCCACCGGCGACCCGACCGCGCACGCGGAGGTCCTCGCGATCAGGAGGGCGGCGGCGCGGCTCGGCGAGTGGCGGCTGACCGGCTGCACGCTCGTCGTGACGCTGGAGCCCTGCACGATGTGCGCGGGCGCGATCGTGCAGTCCCGGGTCGACCGGGTGGTCTACGGCGCCCGGGACGAGAAGGCGGGCGCGGCCGGCTCCCTCTGGGACGTCGTCCGCGACCGGCGGCTCAACCACCGGCCCGAGGTGATCGAGGGCGTCCTCGCGGACGAGTGCGCACAGCCGCTCACGGATTTCTTCCGCAGGCGCTGAACGGGTCGCTCCAGGCCCCCAATACGGATTTCAAAGCACGCCGCACCTTGCTGTAAGGTCTCTCTCGGTAGCGTGTCCGAGCGGCCGAAGGAGCTCGCCTCGAAAGCGAGTGTGGCGCAAGTCACCGAGGGTTCAAATCCCTCCGCTACCGCTTGAGAAGGGCCTCGTCGAGAGACGGGGCCCTTCATGCGTACTGATCACCCCGGTTACACTCGCGCCCCAGAAGGAACAGAGAACATCTGAAGCGGGGGAGGCCGCAGTGGCGGTGAACGGAAAGAAGCTCGCCGTCTATGTGCTCGTGGTCTTCGTGCTCTACGTGGTGATCACGGACCCCGCCAAGGCAGCCGACTACGTGCAGATAGGGTTCGAGGGCATATCGGACGCCGCCAAGGCGGTCGGCGACTTCTTCACCTGGCTGGCCGACGGCGCGCACTAGCTGGGAGCGCACATGATCCGTCACCTCGTCCTCTTCAAGCTCGACGAGGGTGTCGAGCGCGACGACCCGCGGGTGGTGGAGGGTGTCGCGGCCTTCCGCGCACTGGACGGCAAGATCCCCGAGATCCGCTTCTGGGAGCTGGGCTGGAACCTCAGCGACCGCCCCATCGCCTACGACTTCGCGATCAACTCCGGCTTCGACGACGCGGACGCGCTGCGGACGTACGTCGAACACCCGGAGCACCAGGCGGGTGTGGCCCTGTGGAAGGAGTTCGCCACGTGGGTGATCGCGGACTACGCGTACTGAACCCAGGGCCCCAGGGCCCCAGGGCCCCTGGCTCTCCTGAACCCTGGGTGCTTCGAAGCCTCCTGCCGGGAACCGGCGGGGGGCTTTTCTGTGCCTTTCGTCCAGCTTCACCCCTCAACACGGCGTAACCCAACGTTATGCGGTGCTTGCACACAGTGCACATGTCTTGTGATGCTATGACCGCTTTTGACGGATGAGTTGACCAACGAAGAGGTGGCGTTGACCGTGTCGGCCAGTACCGCGCCTCCCCAAGAGGCCCCCCAGGAGGCCGCCCCACGCAGTCGCGGCGCCGACACCCGGGCGCTCACCCAGGTGCTCTTCGGCCAGTTGAAGGGGCTCCAGCCAGGCACGCCGGAGCACAACCGGGTGCGGACGGCGCTCATCGAGGCCAACCTCCCGCTCGTGCGCTACGCGGCGGCCCGCTTCCGCTCCCGCAACGAGCCGATGGAGGACGTGATCCAGGTCGGCACCATCGGGCTCATCAACGCGATCGACCGCTTCGACGCGGACCGGGGAGTGCAGTTCCCGACCTTCGCGATGCCGACGGTCATCGGCGAGATCAAGCGGTACTTCCGCGACAACGTCCGCACGGTCCACGTCCCGCGCCGGCTGCACGAGTTGTGGGTGCAGGTCAACGGCGCCACCGAGGACCTGACGACCGCCTTCGGGCGCACCCCCACGACCGCCGAGATCGCCGAACGGCTGCGCATCGGGGAGGACGAGGTGCTGTCCTGCATCGAGGCCGGACGGTCGTACCACGCCACCTCGCTGGAGGCGGCCCAGGAGGGTGACGGACTGCCGGGACTGCTCGACCGGCTCGGCTACGAGGATCCGGCGCTGGACGGCGTGGAACACCGCGATCTGGTCCGGCACCTCCTGGTGCAACTGCCCGAGCGCGAACAGAGAATCCTTCTCCTGCGCTACTACAGCAACCTCACCCAGTCACAAATCAGCGCGGAACTCGGCGTCTCCCAGATGCACGTATCGAGGCTACTCGCGCGTAGCTTCCAACGGCTGCGGTCCGCCAATCGGATCGACGCATAGGCGTCGACGGATAGCGGATGCATAAGGGGCGCACGGTCGCACGCTCCGGAACACCGCAGTTCGCAAGCAGTATCGAGATGTAACCGGCACGAGCGAATCGCTCACCAGGTCCGTTCCCGACACTTCTCTGCCGAAAAACAGTCAGACCCCCTTTATCCAGGGCGGATTCGAGTCTCACATGTCGACATGTCACTACAGCGTGTTGCCGACATGTGACATTCTGCGGGAAGCGCGTTTGCCGTGGCTTCGGCTCCGGTATTCAGGTGAAGGCGAACGTTCCATCCGCGGAACGTTCGCCGCGACCGTCCCGCGACCCAAAGGGGGTGGCATGTCCGCAGACCAGGGCAGCTCGAAGGTGCTCACGCTCACAAAGAGCGAGGCTGCACCCGCGCTCGTCGATGTCCCGGCTGTCGAGGCCACGCCGGCCCCGGCGCTTCCGGCCCCTCCTGTTTCGACTGGAGCCATCGACACCCGCACCCTGTCCCGCTCCCTCTTCCTGCGGCTTGCCGCACTCGACGAGAACAGCCCCGAGCGTGGTTACGTCCGGGACACCCTCATCGAACTCAACCTCCCGCTGGTGCGGTACGCGGCGGCCCGCTTCCGCTCGCGCAACGAGCCGATGGAGGACATCGTCCAGGTCGGCACCATCGGCCTGATCAAGGCGATCGACCGCTTCGACTGCGAACGGGGCGTGGAGTTCCCGACGTTCGCGATGCCGACGGTGGTCGGCGAGATCAAGCGGTTCTTCCGCGACACCTCGTGGTCGGTGCGTGTCCCGCGCCGCCTCCAGGAGCTGCGGCTGGCCCTCACCAAGGCCAGCGACGAGCTCTCCCAGAAGCTGGACCGGTCTCCGACGGTCGCCGAACTCGCGTCCGTGCTGGGCGTGTCCGAGGAGGACGTCGTCGACGGCCTCGCGGTCGGCAACGCCTACACCGCCTCCTCGCTGGACTCCCCTGCTATGGAGGACGACGGCGGCGAGGGGTCCCTCGCGGATCGCCTCGGCTACGAGGACACCGCGCTGGAGGGGGTCGAGTACCGCGAGTCCCTCAAGCCGCTGCTGGCCAAACTCCCTCCCCGTGAGCGGCAGATCATCATGCTGCGCTTCTTCGCCAACATGACCCAGTCGCAGATCGGCGAGGAGGTCGGCATCTCACAGATGCACGTCTCGCGGCTGCTGACGCGGACGCTGGCGCAGTTGCGGGAGGGTCTCATCTCGGACTGACCGGTCCTGGAGTGCGGTCGTCCTGCGGGTGCGGGTGAGTTGGTGCTGTCGCGCAGTTCCCCGCGCCCCTGGGTGGGTGCTCGCGAGGCGGGTTCGGCTGTGCGGTGGGTGTTGGTGCTGTCGCGCAGTTCCCCGCGCCCCTGGGTTGGTGCTCGCCAGGTGGGTTCGGCTGTGCGGTGGGTGCGGGTGCTGTGCGCAGTTCCCCGCGCCCCTCAGTGGGTTCTGGCCAGGTGGGTTCAGTCGTGCGCCGGGTGTCGGGCAGTTCTGTGGGTGGCGCGATGGGCCGGGGGCCTGTGCGGCTCCGGCCCATCCGTGCCGCGAGTCGTCGCTACTTCAGCGCCAGCCAGGCCACCACCGCGACGATCGCCACCGCGACCACCACGCCGATGATGAGGCCGACGCGCGGGCCGCCGGAGGAGGTGGCCGGTACGGCCTGCTGACGGGAGCCCTGGGGGCCCTCGTCGACGAACGCGCGGAACATCTGAGTGCTGCCGGCGGGGTCGTGGTTGCCCTGGGGGCCTTGGTTGTCAGCCATGCCCAGAGACCCTAGCGAATCAGGCCCTGGGGCCCAAGTGCGGGGCCGACAGGGGTGACGGCGGGCCTCACATGCGAGTTTACGTTCGCAATACTTGCCTTTGCCAAGCTTTTGCGCCGCACCCACACCGTTTCATTTGCCTGTAGCAACCAAGCAGTTCTATGGTTGCCCTAAGCAACGAATACGGGAGGTGTGATGGCCGAGCAGACGCGATACGAGGAGCTGATCCGCCAGTTCAGCGCCTTCGGTGCCGTGAAGAGGGAGGTCGGACGGATGATGCCGCCCGAGTGCCCCAGCGGTTCCGCCGCCGTACTGACCCTGCTCGGGCGTCACGGGGACATGCGCATGAGCAGGCTCTCCGAGCTGCTCGCCGTGGACATGTCGGTGACCAGCCGCCATGTGGCGCACGTCGCCGCGCGCGGCTGGATCGAGCGCTCCCCCGACCCCACGGACCGGCGCTCACGCATCGTGCGGCTGACGCCGGCCGGGCAGGCGCTCCTCGACCAGCTGTCGCGGCGGACCTGCCTCATGCTCGCCGAGCGGATGAGCGACTGGAGCGACGAAGAGGTGATCCAACTGACCGCGCTGATGGCCCGGCTGCGGGCGAGCTTCGACGACATCCGCGCCCACGGCCCCGAACTCCGGCCGCCCGCACCCCCCGTACTCGAACAGACCACCCGTACACCCGCGACCACCACATAAGAGAAGGAAGCTCATGGCAACGACCACACCATCCGGTGTGCGGGCTCACGCCAAGCACGGGGGAGGCTCCACCGAGTACGCCCCGATGACGCACCGGCAGATCATGGAGGCCATCTCCGGCCTGTTGCTCGGCATGTTCGTGGCGATCCTGTCGTCCACGATCGTCACCAACGCCCTGCCGCACATCATCAGCGACCTCGGCGGTGGCCAGTCCGCCTACACCTGGGTCGTCACCGCGGCCCTGCTGTCCATGACCGCGACCACCCCCCTGTGGGGCAAGCTCGCCGACCTGTACAGCAAGAAGGCGCTCGTCCAGATAGCACTGGTCATCTACGTGCTGGGTTCCGCGGCAGCGGGTCTTTCGCAGAACTCCGGCATGCTCATCGCCTGCCGTGTCGTCCAGGGCATCGGCGTCGGCGGTCTGTCCGCCCTCGCGCAGATCGTGATGGCGGCGATGATCTCCCCGCGTGAGCGCGGCCGTTACTCCGGCTACCTCGGCGCGACCTTCGCCGTCGCCACCGTCGGCGGCCCGCTGCTCGGCGGTGTCATCACCGACACCTCGTGGCTGGGCTGGCGCTGGTGCTTCTACGTCGGTGTCCCCTTCGCCGTGATCGCGCTCATCGTGCTGCAGAAGACCCTGCACCTGCCCGTCGTGAAGCGGGACGTCAAGGTCGACTGGGCCGGCGCCACCTTCGTCGCCGCCGCCGTCTCGCTGCTGCTGGTCTGGGTCACGTTCGCCGGTGACAAGTACGACTGGGTGTCGTGGCAGACGTACGCGATGGTCGGCGGTTCGATCGTCCTCGGTCTGCTCTTCGTGCTGATCGAGTCCAGGGCGAGCGAGCCGATCATCCCGCTGCGCCTGTTCAGGAACCCCACCATCACGCTGGCGTCGCTGGCCTCGCTGTTCGTCGGTGTCGCGATGTTCACCGGCACGGTCTTCTTCAGCCAGTACTTCCAGCTGGCCCGCGACAAGTCCCCGACGATGTCGGGTGTGATGACCATCCCGATGATCGGCGGGCTCTTCGTCTCCTCCACCGTCTCCGGGCAGTTCATCACCCGCACCGGACGCTGGAAGGCGTGGCTGGTCAGCGGTGGCGTGCTGGTGACGGCCGGCCTCGGCCTGCTCGGCACCATCCGGTACGACACGGACTACTGGAAGATGTCGATCTTCATGGCCCTGCTGGGCCTCGGCATCGGCATGATGATGCAGAACCTGGTGCTGTGCACGCAGAACCAGGTCGAACCGGGTGACCTCGGCGCCGCCAGCTCCACGGTGACCTTCTTCCGCTCCCTCGGCGGCGCGGTCGGCGTCTCCGCGCTCGGCGCGGTCATGGCCCACCGGATCACGCACTACGTCACGGACGGCGTCGCCGCCCTCGACCCCAAGTACCAGGCCGCCCTGTCCGGTTCCGGCTCGTCCACCGACACCATCCCGGACATGGACAAGCTGCCGGTCCCGGTGCGCACCCTCATGGAGAGCGCCTACGGCCACGGCATCGCCGACGTGTTCCTGATCGCCGGTGCTCTGGCAGCCGTCGCGTTCCTGATCACCCTGTTCATCAAGGAGGTCCCGCTGCGGACCAAGGGCGCGCTGGCACAGGCCGCCGCGGACGAGGCCCCGGCTCCCGCCGAGACCCCGGCCGCCGCAACGGCCCCCGCAGCGGAGCAGGTTCCGAGCTGGGCGGTGCCGTCCTCGTCCTCCCCGTCCGACACGGAGGCCGCCGTCGACGGCTCCCAGAAGCTCTCCGCCGTCGCCACACTGGCCCGCCCCGAGGCGGCGCCCGGCGGTTCCGGCGGCATCCCGGTCCGCGGCTTCGTGCGCGGCAACGAGAGCGCCCCGGTCCCGCAGGCCGCGGTCACGCTGATCTCGCTCGCGGGACGGCAGCTGGGCCTGTCGGTGACACAGGCCGACGGTTCCTACACGGTCGAGGCGCCGAGCGTCGGATCGTACGTCCTGATCGCCTCCGCCGACGGGTTCCAGCCGCAGGCGTCCACGGTCCTCGTGAACGGCGAGCCGGTGGCGTACGACATCCTCCTGAGCGGCACCAGCGGGCTGAACGGGCTCGTGCGGGCCGCGCACAGCGGGGAACCGGTCAAGGACGCGATGGTGATCGTCACCGATGTGCGGGGCGATCTGCTGGTCACCGGGATCACCGGTGAGCAGGGCGAGTTCGCCTTCGGCGAGCTGGTGCCGGGCGCCGTGACCGTCGCGGTGAACGCCGCCGGGTTCCGGCCGCGCGCCCTGCCCGTCGAGGTCGGCGGTACCGGCGTCATGCGTCTTGAGGTCGACCTCGACACGGGTGCCCGCCTCCAGGGTGTCGTACGGGCGCCGCACGGTCCGCTGGCCGACGCGCGGGTCACCCTCGTGGACGGCGCCGGCAACGTGGTCGGCACCGCCACCACCGGGACGGACGGGGCGTACGCCTTCACCGACCTGGACGGCGGCGAGTACACGGTCATCGCGACGGGCTACCCGCCGCAGGCGACGGCCCTGACGGTGAACGGCCCCGCGGTCGACGGACACGACATCGAACTCGCCCACCCCGGCGAGTAGTTCACCCACTCCGGCCCGTGGCGGGGAGCGCGCTCGTCCCCCCCCGGCAGCC
>NZ_JBVIHJ010000029.1:0-142501 GCF_055570355.1 Streptomyces sp. NPDC031225
CCCCCTCCCCCCCCCCCCCCCCCCCCCCCCCCCCCCCCCCCCCCCCCCCCCCCCCCCCCCCCCCCCCCCCCCCCCCCCCCCCCCCCCCCCCCCCCGCTGCAGTTTTGGGCGACATTTACGGCTATCGGGCGATCGCGGCGCGGCTCAGAAGCGTCCCATCGCCCCGGTCAGCGAGATCTCGATGACCACCCGCAACGGGTTCGGCGACGGCGTCCGCTCGTAGCGCTCTGCGTACCGCCGCACCGCCTCCGCGACCCGCTCCGGTTCGTCGCGGACGTGGGCCCGCCCCTCCAGCGTCGCCCACCGCGGCCCCGCCACCTGGCACACCGCCACCGCCGCCCCGCTCTCGCCGGCCGCCAGCACGTGCCGTACCTTCGCGCTCGTCCGGCTCGCGATCACCCGGGCGAGACGGGCCTCGGGGTCGTAGGTCACCCCGACGGGCACCATGTGCGGGCTGCCGTCCGGGCGGGGTGTGGTCAGTGTGCACAGATGCCGTTCCCGCCAGAAGCTGAGGAACGTCGGGTCCGGGGCACCCGGATCCTGGGCGTAGGAGGTCATGCCGGGAAGCTAGTCCCTCATCCCTCCCGAAGACTGCCTTGAGTGGAATAGACTCAACTTTGTATACGCTGACTGAGTCAGACAGGGCGAGCCGAGACCGAGGAGGAGTACGCGAACGTGGATGCCGAGCTGACCAACCGGAGCCGGGACGCGATCAACGCGGCCAGCAACCGTGCCGTGACCGGGGGGCACGCCGATCTCACCCCCGCCCACCTGCTCCTCGCTCTGCTTCAGGGGCAAGGCCAGCGGCAGGACAATGCGAACATCACCGACCTGCTCGCCGCTGTCGACGCCGACCAGGCGGCCGTGCGCGCCGGGGCCGAGAAGGCGCTCGCCGGGCTGCCCAGCGTCACCGGCTCCACCGTCGCGCCCCCGCAGCCCAACCGCGACCTGCTCTCCGTCATCGCGGACGCGCAGGCCCGCGCCCGGGACCTGGGTGACGAGTACCTCTCCACCGAGCACCTGCTCATCGGCATCGCCGCCAAGGGCGGGCCGGCGGCGGACGTGCTGACACAGCAGGGCGCCACCGCGAAGAAGCTGGTGGACGCCTTCCAGAAGGCCCGAGGAGGACGCAGGGTGACCACCGCCGACCCCGAGGGGCAGTACAAGGCGCTGGAGAAGTTCGGCACCGACTTCACCGCCGCCGCGCGCGACGGCAAGCTGGACCCCGTCATCGGCCGGGACCAGGAGATCCGCCGCGTCGTACAGGTCCTCAGCCGCCGTACGAAGAACAACCCCGTCCTCATCGGTGAGCCCGGCGTCGGCAAGACCGCCGTCGTGGAGGGGCTCGCCCAGCGGATCGTCAAGGGGGACGTGCCCGAGTCGCTCAAGGACAAGCGGCTCGTATCGCTCGACCTGAGTGCCATGGTGGCCGGCGCCAAGTACCGCGGTGAGTTCGAGGAGCGGCTGAAGACCGTCCTCGCCGAGATCAAGGACTCCGACGGGCAGATCATCACCTTCATCGACGAGCTCCACACGGTCGTGGGCGCGGGCGCCGGCGGGGACTCCTCCATGGACGCCGGCAACATGCTCAAGCCCATGCTGGCCCGCGGTGAGCTGCGCATGGTCGGCGCGACGACCCTCGACGAGTACCGCGAGCGGATCGAGAAGGACCCCGCCCTGGAGCGCCGCTTCCAGCAGGTGCTGGTCGCCGAGCCGACCGTCGAGGACACCATCGCCATCCTGCGCGGGCTCAAGGGCCGCTACGAGGCCCACCACAAGGTCCAGATCGCCGACAGCGCGCTGGTGGCCGCGGCGGCCCTCTCCGACCGGTACATCACCTCCCGCTTCCTGCCCGACAAGGCCATCGACCTCGTCGACGAGGCGGCCTCCCGCCTCCGCATGGAGATCGACTCCTCACCCGTCGAGATCGACGAACTCCAGCGCGGGGTCGACCGGTTGAAGATGGAGGAGCTCGCGCTGGTCAAGGAGACCGACCCCGCCTCCCGCGAGCGCCTGGAGCGGCTGCGCCGTGACCTCGCCGACAAGGAGGAGGAGCTGCGGGGCCTGACCGCCCGCTGGGAGAAGGAGAAGCAGTCCCTCAACCGGGTCGGTGAACTGAAGGAGAAGCTGGACGAGTTGCGCGGCCAGGCCGAACGCGCCCAGCGCGACGGCGACTTCGACACCGCCAGCAAGCTGCTCTACGGCGAGATCCCCACCCTGGAACGGGACCTGGAGGCCGCGTCCGAGGCCGAGGAGGAGGTCTCCAAGGACACCATGGTCAAGGAGGAGGTCGGCGCCGACGACATCGCCGACACCGTCGCCGCCTGGACCGGCATCCCGGCCGGCCGCCTCCTGGAGGGCGAGACGCAGAAACTCCTGCGCATGGAGGAGGAGTTGGGCAAGCGGCTCATCGGCCAGGGCGAGGCCGTGCGGGCCGTCTCCGACGCCGTGCGGCGCACCCGGGCCGGCATCGCCGACCCCGACCGGCCCACCGGCTCCTTCCTCTTCCTCGGCCCGACAGGCGTCGGCAAGACCGAACTCGCCAAGGCGCTCGCCGACTTCCTCTTCGACGACGAGCGGGCGATGGTCCGCATCGACATGAGCGAGTACGGCGAGAAGCACACCGTCTCCCGGCTCGTCGGCGCGCCTCCCGGCTATGTCGGCTACGAGGAGGGCGGCCAGCTGACCGAGGCGGTGCGCAGGCGGCCGTACAGCGTGGTGCTCCTCGACGAGGTGGAGAAGGCCCACCCGGAGGTCTTCGACATCCTGCTCCAGGTGCTGGACGACGGGCGGCTGACGGACGGTCAGGGCCGTACGGTCGACTTCCGCAACACGATCCTGGTGCTGACCTCCAACCTGGGCAGCCAGTTCCTCGTCGACCCGATCACCAGCGAGGCGGAGAAGAAGGAGCAGGTCCTGGAGGTCGTGCGGGCCTCCTTCAAGCCGGAGTTCCTCAACCGGCTCGACGACCTGGTCGTCTTCTCGGCCCTGAACAAGGACGAACTGGGCCGGATCGCCCGCCTCCAGATCGACCGGCTCGCCAAGCGCCTCGCCGAGCGCAGGCTCACCCTGGAGATCAGCGACGAGGCCCTTGCCTGGCTCGCCGACGAGGGCAACGACCCGGCCTACGGCGCGCGTCCGCTGCGCCGCCTCGTCCAGACCGCCATCGGCGACCGGCTCGCCAAGGAGATCCTGTCCGGCGAGGTCAAGGACGGCGACACGGTCCGGGTGGACGCCTTCGGGGACGGCCTGATCGTGGGACCGGCCACCGGCAAGACGCTCTGAGCGGCGCGGCGGGGGCTGGTCGGGCCCCCGCCGCTCCTCTCACGGCGTGAACGCCACGAACCGCACCTCGGACCACGTGCGGCTGTCGTGGGTGATCTCGATCTGCACGGAGGCCCGCTCTCCCGCGACCGGGCCCGCGTCCAGGCACGCGTCGACCTGGGCGTCGCCGCAGTGCGTGGTCCGCAGTTCCGGCCCCTTCGGGAAGCCGGCCGCCACCCAGGCGTCGATCTCGGCGCGCGGCATCCGGAAGCGCGCGGTGTAGCGGGGTTCGGGCCCGGCATCGAGCCCGCACCAGGCGTCGCGCGTCCCCGTCGGCATCTTCACCCCGCCGAAGGCCAGGGCCTCTGCGCACGAGGTCTTCTTCACGTCCGAGGCGACCGAGTCGTCCGTGAACAACCAGGCGACCAGGAGCGTGATCAGAGCCGCCACCACCAGCGTCGGCACGGCCAGGATCGCCAGGAAGACCCCCCATCTGGTTTTGCCCGGCACGGCCGCTTCCGCCACGGTTTCGGTGTCCGTCTGCGTCATGTGTTCCCCCAATGGTCGACGTCAGTTCTACCTGGGCTGTCCGGATCATGTCAGCCCTGGGAGGACAGGGCGGCCGGGGCTTGCCACCCCCCTCCCCGGATGGGGGAGTATGGCGGAATCCGTACGAAGGGAAATTCACGGTGACCATCGACCCGTCCTCGATTCCGAACTTCGGGGGCCAGCCCGAGCCGCAGCAAGGACCGGCGGGCCCCGTCGTCCCGGATCAGGATCTTGTGAAGCAGCTCCTCGACCAGATGGAGCTGAAGTACGTCGTCGACGACGAGGGTGACCTCGCGGCGCCGTGGGAGCAGTTCCGTACGTATTTCATGTTCCGTGGCGAGGGCGACCAGCAGGTCTTCTCGGTGCGGACGTTCTACGACCGGCCCCACAAGATCGACGAGAAGCCTCTGCTGCTGGAGTCCATCGACGACTGGAACCGGCGCACCCTGTGGCCCAAGGTCTACAGCCACACCCACGACGACGGCACCGTCCGCCTGATCGGTGAGGCGCAGATGCTGATCGGCACCGGCGTCAGCCTGGAGCACTTCGTCTCCTCGACCGTCAGCTGGGTGCGGGCCGCCATCGAGTTCGACAAGTGGCTCGTCGAGCAGCTCGGCATCGAGGAGGAAGTCAACGACGCCGAGCAGCCCGAGGGCGACGAGTAGGCGGCAGGACCCGCTACAGGGGCGTGTCGGCGATCACGACCAGATACGCCCCGTAGGCGAACGAGAGCCCGGCCAGGGCACCGGCCACCAAGGCCGCGTGCCAGGGCCGGGCTCTCGCCGTCCGCACCAGCGCCCGCGCGAGCGGCAGCAGCAGCGGGAAGGCGGGCAGCAGGAAGCGGGGCTTGGAGGCGAAGAACCCCGAGCCGCCGAGCGCGACCAGCAGCAGGACCCCGCTGTAGACCAGCAGGGGGAGCGGGGCACGGTCGGCGATCAGCAGGGCGTACAGGAGTACGGCGGCGGCGACCAGCAGTAACGCCATCGGGAAGACGAGACGGTCGCCCCGCAGCACCAGATGCCGGACGAAACCCAGCGAGCCCCGGCCGAGGTCGAAGCGGGAGCCCCACCGGCGCTGCACCGCGAAGTAGCCGCCCAGCAGGTCGCCCTTGCGGTGACCGACCCACAGCACGTACCCGAGCCAGCCGAGCGGGGCGAGCGCCGCGCCCGTCCACAGCCTGTGGGTAACTTTTCCGCGCCGCCTCACGATCTCGACGGCCGCCGTGACGAGGACCGCCGCCGCGACCGCGAAGCCGTTGGGCCGGGACAGCCCGGCGAGGGCGGCCAGCGTCCCCGCCCACACCCAGCGGCTGCTCAACACCGCGTACAACGACCAGGCGGCGAAGGCGGTCAGCACCGGTTCCGTGTACGCCAGCGACAGCACCACCGAGTGCGGCAGCAGACCCCACAGGAGGACCACGGCGACGGCCACGGCCCGTCCGTGCAGGCGCAGGGCCACGGCGTGGATGCCGGCGGCGGCCACCGCGGCCGCGGTCCACGACACCAGCAGGCCCGCCGCGCCCCCGCCGAGCGGGGTCAGCGCGGTCACGGCCCGGACCAGCGCCGGGTACAGCGGGAAGAACGCCAGATCGTCGAAGACGAGACCCGGCCGGACGTGCACCGTACGGACGTAACCGTGAGCGGCGATCCCCAGGTACCACCGGGAGTCCCAGGACCGCCCGAGCAGCGTGAGCGGCCCGTGGCCGGTGGCCCAGGCGGTCATCGCGAGCACGGCGAGCCCGGTGAGCCGGGCGGCGGCGAAGAGGCCGAGCGCCACCGCCAGGGGGTACCGGACCGTGGCGCCGGGCCGCACGACGGCGGGCGACGCGAGAGCGCCGGTGCGGGGGCGGGTCTGTGTGCTGACGTGGGTCACATCAGCACATTGCATAAGAAACCAGTCATAAGCGAGCATCGCGCGCCCGGTGTCTGTTCTGTCCTCGACACCTGGTTCCCGTCCGGCCTGTGACCCGGCTCAGACGATGGACACTTCCGCCCACACCGTCCTGCCCAGCGGGTGACGCGGCGCCGAACCCCAGCGCACGGCCAGGGTGTCCACCAGGAGCAGCCCTCGGCCCGACTCGGTCCTCGACGAGGCGGTGCTCCGGCGCCCGGTCGGCGGCCAGGCGGTGATGCGCGAGCAGTCGGAACGCCTGCTGGAAACCCTGAGGGATCGTCACATCACCGTGCAGGTAATGCCGTTCGATCAAGGCGAGCACGACGTGATGGGCGGATCGCTCACCGTTCTCACCATGCCGGACGACTCGGAGGTCGCCTATACCGAGGGGACCGATCCCAGGAGGCCGCCGTCCCCGTGCGTGACAGCAAGGTCCCGCATGGTCCGGCGCTGTGCTTCGAGGCCGCCTCATGGTCGGCTTTCATAGGCGGGTTGAAGGCCGGAGACCACCGTCACTGAGTTGGCCGGGCCCTAGCCACCGTCCACGTCCCGGGCTCACCGGACCCCTGTCCGCGAGGTCCCGGCACGCCGCTGGCCTCCTTGAAGAACCGGGGGAAAGAACTCCCCGCCCACCCACCCTCCCCGGCCGCACGGCTCGCGTCACTCGTCCGGGTGACCGGCTTGCAGGCGCGGGATACGGACGGTTACGTTCGCCGCGACAACAGCACACAGACTTCGGCCCCCGCCGGGACTGCAATCCCGAACGAGGGCCTGACCGATCAGGAAGAGAACCACTTCCCGATGGCTGACTCGCAGTCTAACGCGCCCTCGCGCGCCGACGCCGGAGCTCCGACGTCCGGCGTGATCCATGTCCGCACCCGCCTCACGGCCGACTTCACGGTGATCTCCAACGCCCTCGCCCAGCGACGCGGCAGCGCTGTCACGGTCGGCGTCGCGGCGTACATCTCCTCACTGCCCGACGGCACCCGCGTGACCATCCCGGCCCTGTGCAAGCACTTCAGCGAGGGCGAGATCCTGATCTCACGGGCGCTCAGGGAGCTGGAAGCGGCCGGTTACCTGGAGCGCCGCCGCGAGCGGACGCCCACCGGGCACGTCCGTACCCGCACGTACTTCTACGACGTCCCAGGCGGCGGCGGTCCGGACACAGACCCGGACTCGGACGGACCTCCCGAGCCTCCGAAGCCGCGCAGAGCCCGAAAGCAGGGCGTCGCCGCTGCGGCCACACCCGCGTCCGCGCCCGTGGCCGAAACGGTGGCCGCGCCCGCACCAGCCGAGGCGGAGGCACCGGTCCCGCTCGCCGACGCCGACCCCCGAGCCGTCGCCGTACTCACCGCCCTGCGCCGGGTCGACCCCCGCCTCATCCTGTCCGCGCAGGAAACCGCCCGCCTCGCCCCCGCCGTCACCCGGTGGCTCGCGGCGGGCCTTCTGCCCACGCACATCACGGACCACCTCACCGCACGGTTGCCGGACTACTTCCTCACCCGCCCGGTCGGCATCCTCGCCTACCGGCTCAAGGAGACTCCCCTGCCGGCACCGGCCAGAGGCGCAGAACCCCCCGCACGTCAGGTGGTTGTGCCCATGCAGAACTGCGACGGCTGCAACCGGGGATTCCGTTCGGCGAAACCCGGCCGCTGCCGGGACTGCCGGGCCGAGGCCCAACTCCGTGCGGCCTGCTGAGCCGCTGACGCCCGCGGAGACCGCCTCCTACCTTAAGATCCCGCAGTCGACCCTCACCTCGTGGCTGAAGGGCAAGGCCGCCGGAGCAGCGTCGACAACAACATGACCGTGGGCCAGAAGAACTCGGGTTCATGCGTGATCTCCGGTGACCTCCGGAGGCCCTGTCTGCACCGTGAAGTCGAACGGCCACGGACATCGCGTCGGCGGAGAAGGCACTCCGGGGAGGGGGCAAGAAATGGTGACGATGACTCGGGTGACGAGACCGCGCGTTCTTGTCGGCGTCTCCACGCTGCTCATGATGGTTTCCGCCTGCGGCTCGTCCCAGGCGTGTGGCGGCGTAGGAGTCGTTGCAGGGGTTGGTGTGTACTTCGCGCAAGAGGGTTACGGAGACTTGGCCGGAGCCTCCATACGCCTGTGTGCGAACGGCAAGTGTGTCGAGCACAGGTTGCGGAACGAGGCCGTCTCCAGCGTCACCTTGCGGCTGCCGGACGACCTCGGGCCCGATCTCGGCACGGTCCGCTTCGAGGTCACCCGCAACGGCGGCAACGGGCCCCTCATCGACGCGTCCGCCGAGAAGAAGCTTTCCTTCCAGTCCGACGAGTGCGGTGGGGGTGTCCACAACGGGGAGCTCGCCTTCACCAAGGAAAAGGGCCTGACGGCCAAGATCCCGAAGAGTGTTTCGGCGGCCTGGCACAAGCAGGTCATGGAGCGGGCCACAGCGGAACCCGCCCCCTCCGAATCGCAGTGACACGGGCGCCCCTCCACAGCCGACAGCCGGCTGGGGGGGGGCGCCGATCACATCAGCACCGTGGTCAGCGCCGTCATGGCTGACAGCGCATCCACCCCCGACCTCGACGAACTCCCGCGCCCGGAGCACGAGGCGGGAGACGGGCTCCTCTGTCTTGCCGTGATCAACCGGCGATGCCGGGCGATCGACCGGACGACTGGCTCCGCCGCTGGATCGCGTCCGCCACGCGTTCGTGGAAGATCACCCGGTCCGCCTCGGGCATGGAGTAGATACCGGGGATGGTATTGATCTCGTTCAGAACCAGACCGTGGTCCGAACCGAACCAGTCGATGGCGGCGAGATCCCAGGTGAAGCCCTCCAGCAGCTGCTCACAGGAGCTGATCAACTCGCGAGCCTCGGGCAGTTCGGTCGCCATCCGGGACACCGACACCTCGCTCTCCTGGCCGGCCCGCGGTGTCGCCACTCCGATGAACTTGTCGGAGTGGCGTCGGCGGTCGTAGATGCCCAGCAGTTCGCCACCCGCGTAGAAGCATCTGACCTCGCGTCCGCCGGACTCGATGAATTCCTGAATCAGGCAGGACATTCCGGAGCTCGAGTAGAGCTGGAGTGCCGAAACCAGGAGGTCGCTGTCGGTGACCTTGATGACGCCGAACCCCTTCATGGTTCCTCGCGGTTTGATGACCAGAGGGTATGAAAGCTCGTTCTCGACCGTCGAGACGATGGCCGGGACATTCGTCCCGGTGGGCTTGGCCAGCAGTGTCTTCGGCGTGGGGATGCCAAGACCGCGAGCCCGCTCCAGGGCGAAGTACTTGTCGCCGCACGTCCACGTGAACTCGAAGCTGTTGAGAACCGGATACCCCTCCTGCTCCAGCGCGCGTGCGAGAGACAGCAGATGGGTGTCGAGCGGATCACCGCTCAGCCCGAAGTGGATCAGGAACGAGTCGGCGCAGTCCCGCAGGTCCCGCTTCCCGTAGTCGAACCTTCCTGAAGTCCCTGACCAGATCACGTCCTCGGCGACTATGTGCTCATTGGTGTAGGGGCCTTCGTCGACCACGCCGGTTTCCGAACGGGCGTATTTGGACAGCGACACGATCCCCAGGTGGGGCTTACGAGGTGACATGGAAAATCCATTTCAATGTGTCACAGGTTCGGGCGGGGGGAATTCCGCGCCGTCGGCGGCGGCGGAGGCCGGGGCGAAACGTGGTCTGCCGGCCAGCAGCGCGGCAGCGGCCGTCAGCAGGGCCGATGCGCCCGCCATGGCGACCAGAGTGCCTCCCGCCCCGGCCATCGCCGCCACCGGTCCCAGGACCGCCAGTCCGAGAGGCCGGAGTCCGAAGGACACGAATCCGTCGAAGGAGATGACTCGGGACAGGCGGTCCAGAGGCACGTTGGACTGCACCACCGTGGACCAGAGGGTGTCCCCCACGCTCAGCGTCGTTCCGTAGAGCACGAGCAGGGGCGCCAGCGACCAGAAGGGGAGGACAGCCGCCAGAGCGAGGAGGGCGGGGGCCGTGCCGAGGACGACGACGTATGCGGCGCGAAGGGGATTCCCCGGCTTCCAGCGGGTGGCCACCAGGCCGCCGAGGAGATGACCGACGGACATGCAGGCCAGCAGGACGGCCCATGCGCGGTCGCCACCGTAGTGGTCCTGTGCCATCACGGGCCCGAGGACGGCCACGGCTCCGACGACGAGCACCTGGAACCCGGCGGCATGGGCCAGCCCCAGCAGCAGCCAGCGGGAGCCGACGACCTCCTGGAACCCCGTCGCCAGTTCCCGTCGCCACGACATGCTCTTCTTCGTCGTTGCCCTGGCGGCGGTCCGGGTCACCTCCGGCAGGTCGGTAATACGCCCCAGAAGCACGGCACCGATGAGAAACGACGTGGCGTCGAGGGCCAGGGCGGAGGCCGGACTGGTGAAGGTGAGCAGGATGCCCGCCAGCAGGGGACCGACAATGGCCGCGGCGCTGAAGACCGACGATATCGAGGCGTTGGCGCTTTGCAGCTGGTCCTTGCGAAGCGCCCGGGGAAGGACGCTTCTGGAAGCCGGAAAGACGAATGCCGAGGCCGCACCTTGTATCGCCTGCAAGAAAGCCAGAGCCGCTATGGAGGCGTGCCCGGTGAACAGCAGCCCCGCAGTCAGGCTCTGTACCGAGAAGCGCACGATGTTCGCCAGAAAGAGAATGCGCTGCGGACGCATCATGTCGCCCACGACTCCGGCCGGGAGCATCAGGAGTGCGTACGGCAGTGCGCGGGCCGCGAGGACCAGGCCGATGGCGGTTGCGCTGTCCGACATGTCCAGGATCGCGAAGGGAAGCGCCGCCTGGGTGAGTGTGTCCCCTGTGGCGGATATTCCGGTCGCGGTGAAGACCCGCCTGAACGAGGGGTCCCTGAATATCTGTGCCCGAGGTTTCCCGTTCATCGGCCGACAGTCACAGGTGCGTCGGTTCCCGAGGGTTCGGGTTCTGTTTCGATGCGGAACCGGTCGGACACTTCATGGCACAGACGGTCGTACTCCTCCTGCGTCTCGGCGCCCAGGACGACGAACAGATACCAGTCGGACGGGTGGCCCAGCCGTGCCTTTCCGCCGACCTTCCTCAGCCGCTGCCAGTCCAGCACACCGGGGAATTCCGCCAGTTCCTCGTCCTCCGGCACGCTGGTGATGATTCCGGGGCGCTCGGGGCTCAGATGCACGGCACCGATGTAAGGGTGCAGAGGCTTGGGGTCCGGACAGGTTCCGGTGAGCTCCGCCTCCGCGATCGCCGCCCATACCGGATATCCGAGATGGGAGCTGAGCATGCGCGGCACCCAGGCTCCGCCGATACGTGTTCCGATCTCGGAGAACACGACATCGCCGTCGGGCTGGACGAAAGCCTCCAGGTGTGTGGCACCGTCCCGGATGCCCAGCCCTTGATTGACCCGGTCATGCAGTTCTCGCAGACGGCGGTGGAGAACGGGATGGTCTTCTTCCGGAAGGATCTGTGAGCCGTCGAGCGGGCGCTCCGGAGCACCTCTGTCCGCCAGCTTGATCCTGTTCGCGTAGTACTGGTGCACGATGAAGGTCAACGCTTGGCCGTCGGCCCACAGGGCGTCGACACACAGCTCGGTGCCCTTGACGAACTCCTCCACGATGAGCTGCTTGCTGCGGAGCAACGGCTCGAAGGTGAGCTCTTCGACGACGGCGGGGAGGGCGTCCGGAAGGTCGACGCGTACGGTGCTCATCGTGCCGAACCCGGAAGCCGGCTTCACCACCACGGGGAAGGCGAGTCGTGCCGCCGCGTGTTCCACGGCCTGTGTGTCGCTCGCGTCGGGCACGGACTGGAAGTTCGCCGCGCGTGCCCCTGCCCCCGCCACCCGCTGCTTCATCAACCGCTTGTCCCTGAAGGCGACATGGTGCATCGGGTCCTGGCCGTTGCCGAGCATCAGGTCGAGATAGCCGGCGCCGTACTGGCTCAACTCCGCGTGGCTGATGACCTTGGCGCCTTCGGCGCCACGGAGGCGGAGGTCCACGGCGACGGCGGCCAGCTCTTCGATCGAGTCGAAGTGGCTCACCCGGTAGACCTGGCGCATCCTCGCGAGAACGTCCGCGTCCGGCCGGTGGACCTCCACGTCATAGTCGTCGAGGACGAGGTAGAGATCAGTTGTCAGGGTCAGCAGGGCGGTTATCAGCTGAGGCTGCCACTTGCACAGGACCACCGTGCGCGCGGTCTTCGGGGTGGGCATTTCTTGTCGACTCTCCTATCTGGTACAGGGCGTTGAACATGTCCGATTCCTGTTTCGGACCGAAGATCTCCCGCAACCGGCCGTTCTCGTACACGCCGATGTGCGGCAGGGGAAAGGCCCAGAGTTCCGCGTAGACACTGGTGTAGGCACCGCAGTTCAGTACGGCGATCCCGTCCTGGACCACGGAGACGGGCAGGTCCGCCGACCGGCACAGGTGCGAGGGCGCGCAGGTGCCGTCGGCGACATGCGCCTGTTCCCACGTCACGTCCGGGGAGAGCCGGAGCGGTACCGGGTGGTAGGCGAGATCGGGCAGCGGAATGAGGATGTTGGAGGACAGGTCGGAGATCAGCCAGGTCTGACCCGAGTTCACCTTCCTTCCGATCACGCTGCTGAAGCCGATGGCCGCGTCGCCGACCACGTAACGGCCGGGCTCCAGGACCACCGAGGGAAGCGTCGGCAGGATGTCCATCGCGTCCCGCGCGGCATCGGCGAAGACCTGGGCGCTCGTGCCCGCACGCTCCAGCAGGAAGCGTGACTCCAGCCCGCCGCCCAGGTTGAGGACCTGGACGGGCCGGTCGGGCGGCATGGTTTCCGCGGCGAACTCGGCCAGCCCCCGAACCATGCGGTGGAACATCTCGGCATCGGTGCAGTGCTTCAACTGGTGTGCGTGCAGGGCTCCGACCGAGCACCAGCGCGAGGCCAGAGCCTTCTCGACGAGTTCGGCGGCACCGTCGAGGTCCGCGCCCAGCTTCGAACCGGCGGAGAAGAACGCACCAGGTTCGTCCAGTGTGTTCGCGCGCACGGCGATGCGGGCCACCCTGCCCTGGGAACGTGCCTCGTGCTCCACCCGATCCAGCTCTTCGACGCTGTCCACGCCGATGAGTCCGGCGCCCTCGCTGACCAGCTCACGCCTGTGCCGGGCCGTACGCGCGGGACTGTTGGCCACGATCTGCGCCGGATCGAAGCCGAGTTGTCGCGCCAGATTCCACTCCAGGGCGCTCATCACCTCGACGCCGTGTCCGTCCTCCCGGAGTGCGGAGACGACGGCGGGGACGTAGCAGCTCTTGAGCGGAAAGTGCAGGGACACCTCGAAGTGGCGTCCGAAGGCGGACCGCAGTGAGCGCGCGTTGTCACGTGCGCGGCCGGGCAGGTAGACCAGCCAGGGATCCTCCGCATCCCAGAGCCCGTGAAAAGGAGCGCCCTCGATGGCCAGGACCCCGTCTTGGTGATCGAGCCAGGGAACAAGGGTGCTTATGTCCTCCAGTTCGGCCCGGCGCAGGCCGACCAGGTTTCCCGGGGGGTGTATCGGATCTCTTGCCACAGATGTTCTTTCTCGTCGTGGGAGCGAGGACGGCTCGACGGTCATCAGCCGAGAACGCGAGGATCGAGCCGGACGCCGGAGCGGATTCCCGAAAGGCCGGCGAGAACGGTGCCCGGGGGGACCGGGCCGCTGTCCACGACCGACGTGTCGTCAGCAAGCGCGTCGCCGAGATGCTTTTCGACCAGGGCCTCCTGCTCGGCCCGTAGCCGCCGGTCGGCCAGCGACAGGACGTCCACGAGCGGCCGGTCGCAGGGGTGCTCGACCCGGTAGTCCTCCAGGAGAAGCCGGTAGGTGTCGCGCCCGGGGTGGTACAGGACGGGAGCCAGTCCGTCGATCGTCGAGGGCCGCGCCGGGCGACTGCTCGTGGTGATCAGACTGGTGCGCAGGCCGACGGTGCGGGAACGTGCCCGCTCTTGTGGTCCGCCATCACCTGCCTCGGCCGTGCGCAGATCGACCGCGACCTGGGAAGGGGCCACCCTGCTGCCGAAGACGGCCGCACGTGTGGTCTGCAGATGTGCGGCAAAGGCCAGGACCCTGCTGGTGATCCCGATCTCGAACACGCTGACGCCCGGACGCCCGAGGTACGTCTCGAACTCGGGCCCGAGTTCGTACGCCAGCATCCACGGCTCCAGACCACCCTGCGGCGACGGCAGTACGGCGGCGACGGCGCGGTGCGCGTAGTGGGCCGGAGCCTTGCGCTCGGTCAGGAGACCTGGCACACCCGCGGCGTGGGCGACTTCCGCGACCAGGTCCAGTACACCGCGCCAGATCTCGTCGCGTCCGGTGGCCGGCGCGGCGATGTGGATGCCGAGGGACGGGGCGATGAACTCGTCCCGGATCAGGGCGCGTACGTCGGCCACGGGCCGGTAGACACCGTCGTTGGACGCGACGGCCAGGGGCAGAGCCGGATCGGTCATGCGCGCGCGCAGCCAGTCCAGATGCGCCAGGTTGGTGTCGAACCAGAGGTATTCGTCGGCCGCCAGCTCATAGCAGTCGAAGGTCGCCGACATGTTCTTCGCGAACTGCCAGGTCGCTTCGGACCGGCAGAGGGGAGGATGGGCTACCAGCTCCAGGTCCCAGCGGCGGCCCGCGCCTTCCAGCATGGTGTCGATGACGCGGTCGGCGAGATCGAGACCGGCGCCGGTGAGGTTGGTGACACCGCGCGCCAGCCGGAACCGGCTCATCAGGCCGGCGGTGACAAGGCGGCGCTGGTACGGAAGGAAACCCTTTCCCACGTCAGTCAGCATGGCGGGGCTCCCATGCGGCCAGCCGGAACCGGACGAGTGCGTGGTCGACCGCCTCGATGCGGTGGTCGAGGCGCTGGAAGTGCCTGCTCAGCACGTTCCTGGCGGGGTCCGGGTCGAAGTCACGGGCACGCACCCATGCCTCGCCGAGAAACACGTCAGGGATCAGGCTGTCACCGTGCAGCGCGTGTGCCAGGGAGTACAGCCGCTGATCCACCCCGGCCCTGCGCAACCGGGTACGGCCCACGAGCTCGAAGTCCAGGTCCAGTGTGCGCAGCGTGAAGGTCCTCGACCCCATGGCGGAGGTCGCCCGGCGTTCGGTGCTGAAGGCCACGCCCGGTGGCACCGGCACACCCCGGTAGTCGGCCTCGGCGCCGCTCACCGGCAGAGCGAACATCGCCGGCATGCGCTCCCATCCGATCCCGGCGAGGGTGTCGAACAGGGACCGACGCCAGACGAGTTCTCTCGGGGCCACGCGTTGCAGTGGGACTTCCCGGGTCACGGAACCATCTCCCTTGTCTCCCCGCCGCTTGTCCGGTGCCGCCCGACCGGGTCCGCCTCCACGAGCACCCGCAGGGGGTCGGTGTCGATCCGCACCGCCGTGCCCAGGGGCAACGACAGGCGCGGTTCGGTGTGGCCGAAGTCGACATCGGCGACAACGGGGATGTCGATGTCTCCCAGCAGGTGCAACAGAGCGTCGTCGAAGTCCGCGTAGCCGCCCGGGGCCGCGACCGCCCGGCTGCGTCGGCCCAGCACAAGGCCGGCCAGCCGACGCAGCCGGCCCGAGTTCCGCCACTGGGCCAACAGCGACAGGAACCGGTCCGGGGCCATGCCGAAGTCCTCGAGGAACAGGACCCGCCCCTCGGTCGGAGGCATGTACGGCGTGCCGAACAGTCCGGTCACGGCCGGCAGACACCCGGCCAGCAGCGGCCCGTGAGCGTGTCCGTGCCGCAGCACCCGCCACGGCGTGGCCGGCTCGGTCACCAACGCGCGCTCGTCGTCCCGGTCCCACCAGGGGTTGTCCTCCGTCCACCGCGCAGGTGGACGCAGCACGCCGCCGGTGCCCGAGAGCGCGTTCCGCAGTCCGGCGAGTGTGTAGGCGAACGGCCCCTCGAAGTGCCCGAACTCCGACACCAGCATCGGGCCATGGACGGCCGGGACCCCGTGGGCCGCGTAGGCCCACAGCAGCACTGACACATCGCTGTAGCCGATCAGCGGCACCTGGGCCTCGCGCAGCATCCCGAAATCCAGGTGGGGGAGTACCAGAGAGGCTGTCCATCCCCCCGCCGAGGCGAGCACGGCGTCGACTCCGCTGTCCGTCAGCGCGTGCAACTCATCGGCCAGGGCCTGCGGTTCGGCGGCGCCGGCCCTGCTGATCCCCGCGAAGGACGTCGAGGCACGCACGGTGAAACCAGCCCGTCGCAGGGCTTCCACCGCCCGTGCGGTACGGCGGGGGAACAACGCCGGGGCGGGGGAGGACGGGGTCCACAGACCGAGCGTCGTGCCAGGTCGCGCGACCGTGGTCATGCTGTCTCTCCAGGCCGTGCGAACATCTCCGCGCAGGCTTCGAGCCCCTCGACCTCGATGCCGGTGTCCCGCGGCCCGCCCAGCCAGTCCTCGGCCGCCAGGCGGAAGCGAAGCCAGCGGGCGGGGTGGCCGCGTCGTGTCCGCAGCTCGAAACCGTCCTCCTGATACCCGTGGTGGCGGTTCACGGAGATCGACGCCGGGTTGTCCGCGAAGACCTGGCTGGTGGCCCAGTGGGCGCCGAGGCAGGTGAAGGCGAGGTGGAGCACCGCGGCTCGCATCTCCTTGCCGTATCCCTGCCCCTGGGAGTCCCGCCCGAGCCATGAGCCGGTCGAGACCTCACCGAGCGCGCCGAAGTCCTTGGCCCACAGTGCCTTCATCCCGATCGGCCGGCCGTCACGGTAGACGGCGAACTCGAGGTGCCAGTCGTCCGGTGACCACGCTGAGCGCGTGCCCCACAGGAACTGGAAGGCGTTGCGCCGCAACTGGTCCGGTGGCGCGTCGGTCCAGTCCACGGCGAAGGGCGTCGTCGTGGGGTCGTGAATGCCGCGCACGGCGACATCGCACACCGCCTGGTACTCGGTATCCGTGGGCACCCGCAGCTCCAGCCGAGGAGTGTGGATCACCAGCCCGAACAGTGGCCAGTGCGCGAGACCGGCGGATGGAGCAGCCTCCGATGCCGTTGTCATCGGTGCAGCACCGTGCCCGGGACCGGCGCGGAGGCGTGCAGGATGGGGAACTGGGTCGGCCCGCTCTTGCGGTACAGCAGGATCGCGTAGCGGCAGTACCCGAGGTTCTCGTTGAACAGCGTGTAGAAGTAGTTGAGCCGCTTGCCCGCCGCCTGCCTCAGTTCGTCGGACATGCCGTCGTTGCACGGTTGCGCCAGCACGGCGGTGACATAGTCGTCGATCTGCTCCGGGCTCAGGTCCAGGTATTCGTACTCTTCGGAGAAGAAGAGCTCGGACCCGGGGCGACCGAACATGCCTTCCCAGTCCTCGCGGCTGAACCGCGGCAGCGGAGCGCCGATCGCTCGCTCGACCTCCTCCAGCAGCCGGGCCGAGGGACGCCGGTGGTAGAAGATCGGTACCGCGGCGAGGACACCGAAACGGTTCAGCACCCGGTAGTACTCGTCGATGGCGCGCTGCCTGTCCGGGATGAACGACGTCACGTTGCTGGCGAACAGCATGTCGAAGTGCCCGTCGGGGAAATCGATCCGCGTGCCGTCGCCGACGGAGAAGTGCGCGTTGTCCAGATCCAGGGCGGCTGCCTTGTTCCGGGAGAACTGGACGGACGACTCCTCGATGTCGATGCCGAAGACGTCGCAGGGGGTGGCGCTGGCCATCTCCAGTACGGAGAAGCCGGTGTTGCTGCCGACCTCGAGGATCCGGTTGCCGGCACCGAGACCGGGGACCTCCCGGAGCACGGACCGGATGGTGGCGGCGCCGCCGGAGCACATGTTCGGCTCGTTCACCAGACCGACGGTCTGGGAGAAGTTGAGGTGCCGGACGTCGGCCGGGTCGAGGGTCCGGTGGGGTGCGGCCGTGGCCATGGAGACTCCTGTGGGATGTGCGGAAACGGGTGTACGTCGATCGCGCGCGCCAGGACGCGGAGGGGTCAGGGCACGATGGTGTGGCCGTTGCGGCGCGGCAGCAGCTGCATGTCGCGGATGTCCCCGTGGTCGAGCACCCACATGAGGAACCGCTCGATACCGAGACCGAAGCCCGATGTACGCACCGGCTGGAAGTCCCGCATCTCCAGGTACCAGGCGTACGCCTCCGGGGCGACCTCATGCAGTTCGAGCGCCTGCTTCACCTGCTCGGCGGTGACGTGCCGTTCGCCCGCTCCCACGACCTCGCCCATCCCGAAGAGCAGGTCCGCGTTGAGCGCGGTACGGCCTTCGGAATCGCCGAACGCCTGGTAGAAGGGGACTGCCAGGTGGTCCCAGTGGGTCACCCAGACGAACTCGCCGAGCTTGTCCATCAGCAGCCGCTCGCCGTCACGGGTGAGGGTCCGCCAGCCGCCGTGGTCCTCGATGCCCGTCCCGCCGAGAACAGCGTCGGCCTCGTCGAAGGTGATGCGCTTGAACGGCCGTCCTGAGGCGAGTTGTTCGAGCCTGTCGACCTTCCCGCCGCACTCGGCGATGACCTCGGCCTCGCGCTCCAGCAGCCCCTTGGCCAGATGGCGGAGGTACTCCTCCACGGTCGCCATCATCTCGTCGAGGCCACCGACGATCTCGGCCTCGCTGTGGAAGAACTGGCACAGGTGGGTGGCGTCGGCGTCCTCGCCGCGGAAGGACGGCATGACGTAGTAGGTGTCGGTGCCGGTCAGGCGACAGCCGAACTCCAGCATGAACTGCATCGAGTCGGCGAGGTAGGTGGGAGCGCCCATGAGGTCGACGTGCACCGGAAGCGAGTCGCTGCCGCGGCCCATCGGGCTGGAGATCGATCCGGTGGTGACGGGCAGATGCAGCGTCTGGCCACCGCGTGCTCTCCAGAAGTCGACGGTGAGCTCGCTGACGCTGTTCTGCAGCCGGGCCACCGCGCGGTACCAGGGGTTGCGGAGGACTTCCAGGTAGTAGCCCTCGGTGTTCTTCCAGACCTGAGACGGAACGGTGGTCATAATGGAACTCCAGTTTTATTCTTCGGCGTCAGGGTGATCAGGCACTCGGAGGGGTGTGACGTCGCTCAGTCCCAGCCCCAGCTGTCCGCGGAGTCGGCGCGCACCACGGTGTGCGTCTCGGTTCCCCTGTGGTCGCTCGCCCCGAAGAATGCGACACATATCGCGGTACACGGAATTACGAAAAAGAGAAGCGTTCGGCGCATGTCATTCCTGCCTGAATCTTTCGCATACTCATCGAATGAGCGCGGAAATTCTCCGGCGGTTTCCCCCGCTCGGCTGGTGAACAACAAACTGTCATCCGGTGTGCGGCGAAACAAGCGTGATCAGTGGCACCAAGGTGCGCTGGCCAGAAGTGGCCACTCAGGGCCCCGGCAAGGCTGGATGAACGGCGATCACTCCATGGCATATGCCGTGTCTGCCGCCGCTTTCTGGAAGCTGGAGTTCCGCGCGGCGCTTGTCATGAGCCTCATTCAACGCCTTGCGCACCGCCTTGAGTACGCCTGCGCCGGCGGCCGGGATGGACGGCGCCGACACGAAGACGACGCCGATCCGCTGCGGATGCGACTGGCTCGACGCGGAAACATGTTCCACCCGGCAGTCCGACACTTGGGGTATCAGTTCGGCCAAGGTGTCCAGATTTACGCGGTGATATCTGGGTTGGTGGCAGTGATCCTCAATGTGAATGGCGTACATGGCCCTGAGAATCCCAGCCGTCGAGGGGCATTCCGACCGGGTGCTTCGGCAGCTTTGTGCCATGGCAGCAAAGTGCCGCGGGGTGGGGGATAGAATCCACGCTGAGATTCAAATGCCGGAAGCCTGGCGAGACCCCCACACCGAAGGGCCGCCACGGTCACCGTTTCTTCACGCGAGGGCAGTGCGAGATGAGTGAGAATACGGCGGACTCCGCCGCGTCGATACAGAGCAAGTGGCGCGCGGTCTGGGAGAGGTCGGACGTCTTCGCAGCTGACGGCGACGCGGACCGGAACCGGGCCTATGTCCTCGACATGTTCGCCTACCCGTCCGGTGACCTCCACATGGGCCACGGCGAGGCGTTCGCGATCGGCGATGCCGTCGCCCGCTACCGGATGCAGCGCGGCTACGACGTCCTGCACCCCGTGGGCTGGGACTCCTTCGGTCTTCCCGCCGAGAACGCGGCCATCAAACGCGATCTGCACCCCGCGGACTGGACCTACAGCAACATCGACACACAGGCGGAGTCCTTCCGGCGTTACGGCGTCTCCTTCGACTGGTCGACCCGGCTGCACACCTCGGACCCGGAGTACTACCGCTGGACCCAGTGGCTCTTCCTGCGCTTCCGCGACAAGGGTCTCGCCTACCGGCAGAAGTCATCCGTCAACTGGTGCCCCAAGGACCAGACGGTGCTCGCCAACGAGCAGGTGGTGCAGGGAGCCTGCGAGCGCTGCGGCACCCAGGTCACCAAGCGTGACCTCACCCAGTGGTTCTTCCGCATCACCGAGTACGCCGACCGGCTGCTGGACGACATGGAGCTGCTGCGCGACGGCTGGCCCGAGCGCGTACTGACCATGCAGCGCAACTGGATCGGCCGCTCGACGGGCGCTCACATCGAGTTCCCGGTGAAGGGCCGTGACGAGCCCATCGCCGTCTTCACCACCCGCCCCGACACCGTCTACGGCGCCACGTTCCTTGTGGTGGCGGTCGACTCCCCGCTGGCCGCCGAACTGTGCGCGCCGGAACAGCGAGCGGACTTCGACGCCTACCTGGAGCGGACCCGCAAGCTGTCCGACATCGACCGCCTCACGGCCGGCACGGCCAAGACAGGCGTGCCGCTCGGCCGTACGGCGGTGCACCCCCTCACCGGGGAGGCGATGGCCGTCTGGGCTTCCGACTACGTCCTCGCCGGGTACGGCAGCGGCGCCGTCATGGCCGTACCCGCGCACGATCAGCGTGACCTCGACTTCGCCCGTGCGTACGGCCTGCCCGTCCGCCCGGTCGTCGCCACCGAGGAAGACCCTGCCACGACGGGCACCGCGATCGACGCGTACGGCCCGTACACGGGGTCCGGCCCGCTCGACGGCCTTCTCCGCGAAGAGGCCACCGAGCAGATCCTGGCTGCCCTGGAGCGCGGAGGCTGTGGGTCCGCCGGGGTGCAGTACCGTCTGCGCGACTGGCTCGTCTCCCGCCAGCGGTTCTGGGGCTGTCCCATCCCGATCGTCCACTGCGGTTCCTGCGGTGAAGTACCGGTACCCGATGAGCAGTTGCCCGTCCGGCTCCCCGACCTGCGGGGCGCCGACCTCGCGCCCGCGGGCGTGTCACCGCTCGCGGCCGCCGAGGACTGGGTCAACGTCCCCTGCCCGAGCTGCGGTGCTCCGGCCCAGCGGGACACCGACACCATGGACACGTTCGTCGACTCCTCCTGGTACTTCCTGCGCTACTGCTCCCCCGACTACACCGACGGCCCCTTCGATCCCGAGGCCGTGCGCCGCTGGATGCCGGTCACCCAGTATGTGGGCGGCGTCGAGCACGCGATCCTGCACCTCCTGTACGCCCGTTTCTTCACCAAGGTTCTCCAGGACCTGGGGCTGGTCGATTTCCCCGAGCCCTTCCTGGCTCTCCTCAACCAGGGCCAGGTGCTGCTCAACGGCTCCGCGATGTCGAAGTCCAAGGGCAACATGGTGGATCTCGGCGGCCAGATCGCCGAGTTCGGCGTGGACGCGGTCCGTCTGACGATGGTGTTCGCCGGTCCGCCCGAGGACGACGTCGACTGGGCCGACGTCTCGCCCGCAGGCTCGGCCCGTTTCCTGGCACGAGCCCTGCGTCTGGCCGACGACATCGAGTCCGCGCCGGGCACGGCGCCGGAGAGCGGTGTCGTCGATCTGCGCCGCATCGTCCACCGCACGGTCGACCAGGCGACCCACCTGGTGGAGAACCACCGCTTCAACGTGGCCGTCGCCAGGATCATGGAACTGGTCAACGTCCTGCGCAAACACATCGACGCCGGCCATGCGGCGGACCCCGCCGCACGGGAGGGGGTGGAGGCCGTAGCCGTCCTGCTGTCCCTCTTCGCTCCCTACACCGCCGAGGAGATGTGGGAACGCCTCGGCCACCGCCCGAGCGTCGCCCGTGCGGGCTGGCCCACGGTCGACCCACGGTTGGTCAAGGAGGACGACGTGGTCTGCGTGGTCCAGATCAACGGCAGGATGCAGGGACGCATCGAGGTCGGTGCCGACATCACCGAGGAGGATCTGGTGGGCCTGGCCCGGGACAGGGCCGCCGCGGGTCTCGCCGATCAGGAGGTCACCCGGGTCGTGGTGCGTGCGCCACGGCTGGTCAACTTCGTCACGGCGGAAGGCCGGGGGAAGAAGTAGCGTCCCGGCGCCCGGCTGAGCGGCGAACTCGTGTCACAGGTGGCCGGCCATGAACGGTCGGCCACCACCGGCCGCGGTCACAGCCACCCGGCCTGCGCGGCGAGGACTCCTGCCTCGAAGCGACTTCGTGCGCCCAGTTTCACCGTGATACTCGCCATCAGGCGCCGGGTGGTGCGCAGCGAGAGGCCGAGCTTCCGCGCGGCCACCTCGTCGGTATGGCCTTGGGCCAGCAGCTTCAACAGAGTGATCTCCTGCGGGACGGGTTCGTCCTCGGACGAGCTCGGCCGCTCCGCTCCGAACGGCGTCGCCTGCTCCCACACCAGGTCGAACAGGACCAGGAGTGCGGTGACCACACCAGGGGCCTGCATGACGACGGCGCCCGCCCTGGTGTCCTCGGGATCGATCGGCAGCAGTGCCACCGACCGGTCGGCGATCAGCATGCGCAACGGCAATGACGGAACGGTACGTACCTGACCCCCGCGTTCGGAGAGCCAGCGGGCGTACTCGGTCGTGGCCCGGTCGTTGCGCACACTGTCCAGGTACAGCGTTCGCAGCGTCACGCCCGCGGCGAGACTCTCCTCGTCCAGGGGGCGGCTGGCGTCCAGTGCCTCCTGACTCTGGGCGCCACCGGGCATGAAGGCGAGCAACTCGCGGGAGGCGTCCCGGGCCAGCTCGGAGAGCCGGACACGTACCTCGTCAACGCTTTCGAGACGTTCCAGGCTCATGGTGCCGTGCTGCGCCCGCCGTGCCGCGTAAGCCGCCGCGAGCTCGGCGGTGGCCGCCTGGACGGAAGCCAGCTCCACCTGCTGAGCGTGGATCTCCATCTCACGCCGGTGGATGTAGCCCGCGAGGCCTACCTCGGGGTGGATGGCCGCGACACCCAGCGACTCTCCGGTCGGGTACAGCATCGAAAGCTCCGCCAGTTTGTCCAGCGCCCCGCCTATCTCCGACTGCCCGGCTCGCAGCTCCTGCGCGATCTCGGCCACGCCCCAGCGTGGGTGCATGATGAGCAACCGATAGACCTCGACACACAATTCGTCCTGCCCGATGAGCGACGCCAGTGACGAGTTTTTCAGGCCTGATGAGGCATATCCTGAGGAATGGCCGACCGGACGGTTCACAACTTACTCCCCGCGTAAAGTTGCCTGCCAAGCAGCATGATCGCCAAATCCTATTTCACATGCTGTTGGCTGAACTACCTGCGGTGTTCGGTCGGTTGTGGGTTCGAGTGCCGCACGGTCCATTCACCAAGAGAGTCTTTACCGTAATCTTGGGAATTCTTTACGGCCCGGGTGTCAGCCCGTCAGGCTCTGCAGGCGGTCTGCTGCGTCTTGGAGGACTTCGTCCTTCTTGCAGAAGGCGAAGCGAACCTGGCTGCGGCCTGCCTCGGGGTCGTCGTAGAAGACGGAGTTGGGGATGGCCACGACGCCGCAGCGTTCGGGGAGGGCGCGGCAGAAGGCGTAGGCGTCCTTCTCGCCGAGGGGGCGGATGTCGGTGGTGATGAAGTAGGTGCCCAGCGGCTGGTAGACCTCGAACCCGGCTGCGCGCAGGCCGTCGCCGAGCAGGTCGCGCTTGCGCTGGTGGGCCGCGCGGAAGGCGTCGAAGTACGAGTCCGGCAGGCCAAGGGCTTCCGCGACCGCGTACTGGAACGGCCCCGACGACACATACGTCAGGAACTGCTTCGCCGAGCGCACCGCCGAGACCAGTCCGGGTGCCGCCGTGATCCAGCCGACCTTCCAGCCGGTGAAGGAGAAGGTCTTGCCGGCGGAACCGATCGAGACCGTGCGCTCCCGCATCCCCGGGAAGGTCGCGAGGGGGATGTGCTCGGCGTCGTCGAAGACCAGGTGCTCGTACACCTCGTCGGTGATCACCAGCAGGTCCCGCTCCACGGCCAGCTCGGCGATCGCGGTCAGCTCCGCGCGGGTGAGGACCGTGCCGGTCGGGTTGTGCGGGGTGTTGATGAGGAGGAGCCGGGTCCGGTCGGTGACGGCGGCGCGCAGCTCGTCGAGGTCCAGGCGGAACGAGCCCTCGTGCGGGCGCAGGGTCACGGGGACCCTGGTGCCGCCCGCCATCGCGATGCAGGCCGCGTAGGAGTCGTAGTACGGCTCGAACGCGACGACCTCGTCACCGGGCTCGACCAGGGCGAGCAGCGCGGCGGCGATGGCCTCCGTGGCGCCCGCCGTGACCAGGACCTCGGCGTCGGGGTCGTAGGACAGGCCGTAACGGCGCTCCTGGTGCGCGGCGACCGCCGTGCGCAGCTCCGGAACGCCCGGACCGGGCGGGTACTGGTTGCCGCGCCCGTCGCGCAACGCCCGCACGGCCGCCTCCCTGACCTCCTCGGGTCCGTCGGTGTCGGGAAAACCCTGGCCCAGGTTGATCGAACCGGTCTGCAGGGCCAGGGCCGACATCTCGGCGAAGATCGTCGTCCCGAACTCGGCGAGACGGCGGTTGAGCAGGGGACGCGCACTGGAGGTCATGCCGGTCATCCTGCGCCCAAGCTCTGGAGTTCCTCAACTCTGCTTTGGCCCGTGAGACGGAAGGGCATCTCCAGCTCACGCAACCGGCGAGGCGCCCACGGGGGGTCGCTTCGGGGGACTTGGAAGGAGGGTGGCGCCATGGTTATCGGCATCATCCTGGCTCTGGCCGTAATCGTCGTTCTGATCGTGGTGGGACTCGTGGCCGCCGGCCGCAACGCCCACAGGTCCGTCAGGGCGAACGGCGTGCGGCGCGCCCGCGTGGGAGGCGGCAGCAGCAGCGGTAGCGGTGGCAACGACAGCTGGTGGGTCGCCGGGACGGCCGGGCCCGTCTCCTCGTGCAGCACCTCCAGCGGGGACTCCGGCGGACATCACGGCGGCCACTCGCACTCCTGCGGTGGCGGTGGCGGGCACTCCTGCGGCGGTGGGTCGTCCTGCGGTGGCGGGTCGTCCTGCGGCGGTGGGGGCGGCGGATGCGGGGGAGGCAGCTGACACGGGGCAGCTGAGCTCCATCAGGGGGAACCGCATCCGCCGACGGGGGCGCGGGGAGCGGGGGAACGCGGGGGCGTGGGTCCGGGCCGAGGGCCGGGATCCGCGCCCCCGCTTGTCGCTTTTTCACTCCGGTGTTCCGGTGCTCCGGCGTGCGCTCCGCCCGCCGCGGCGTGCGCCGTTGTTGAACAGTTGAGCTGGGGAGCCCACGGAGGGATGGAAACCCCACGAACTTGGGTAAAAACGCTGTGGTGGCGCCACTGTTCATGATTCCCTCTAAATCACCAACACAGCCCCTCGGACGTCCTACGGACACCTCCTGACCTCCCGACTGGGCTGACCGGGCTGATCCCCCCACAGTCGCCCGGGCGTGCTGGAACCCCACACCACCCTTTCTTTGCGTGCTAGCGGAGCCGATCCATGCTCACGACCCTGAACACCTCGTACACCGACACGCGCGCGGCCGACCTCGCCTGGGCCCTGGGGCGCGAGCCGCTGCCCGCCCTCGCCACGCTCGACCTCGAACTCGGCAGGGCCAAGCTTCAGTTGAGACTCCTCGGCGCGTCCCACCAGGTGCTCCTGGAGGAGGAGCGGGGAACATGCTCGGAGACGGTGGCGTGCATCGCAGGCAGCAGCACACCGCTGCCCCTGGGCGTGGCCAAGCGGGTGGGCGACTGGGAGTACGAGTTCGCCGCACGCGTGGAGGCCCTGTCACCGGGCCAGTTCGCCGGGCGGGCACAGGAGTTGCTGGCGCTCGTCTGTGATCATCCGAACGGGCTGGCCGGAGTCTTCCCCGGCAGCCCGCACGCGTTCACGGCGATGCTGGCGCAGCGGTACGACGGCCAGGTGCACTGGCGGACCTGGCACGCGTATCCGCAGGACGGCCACTTGGTGGCGACCCGGACGAGGGTCGGCGCCCGGGTTCCGGCGGGGGCGCCATCGGTCTGTTGAGGTAAACCAGTGGGGCGCGGTTGACCCGGAGTTCCACACGTGTGGGTGACGAAGGGTGACTCTTCAGTGACGTAACGTCGCAGCGTGATCGAGCCGCACGCCCCCGCCCCGCCCGGCGCTCCGCCGTCCTGGGCCGGGCCTGCGCGGCTGCCCGTCCGCCCCGGCACGGGCCGGTTCCTCGTCCTCGCCTGCGTCTTCGTCTGCGCGGCCTGCGGACTGGTGTACGAACTCGAACTGGTCGCCCTCGCCTCGTACCTGATCGGCGACTCCGTCACCCAGGCCTCCGTCGTGCTGTCCGTCATGGTCTTCGCGATGGGCATCGGCTCACTCGCCGCCAAGCGGCTGCGCGGGCGGGCGGCGGCCGCGTTCGGCGTGCTGGAGGCGCTGCTCGCCCTGGTCGGCGGATGCAGCGCGATGGTGCTGTACGCCGTCTTCGCGTGGACCGGCGACTGGGGAGGTCCGTGGGCGAGCGGCCCGCGCTGGCTCCTGGTCGCCTTCTCCCTCGCCATCGGCCTGCTCATCGGCGCCGAAGTCCCCCTGCTGATGGAGCTGATCCAGCGCATCCGCCGCCAGGACGCCGGCGGCGCGGTGGCCGACCTGTTCGCCGCGGACTACGTCGGCGCGCTCGTCGGCGGCCTGGCCTTCCCCTTCCTGCTGCTGCCCCGGTTCGGCCAGCTGACCGGCGCGCTGCTCACCGGCGCGGTCAACGTGGCCGCGGGCACCGCCCTCGTCCTCGGCCTGTTCCGCCGCGACCTGACCCGCCGCGCCCGCCTGCTGCTGCTGTGCGCCAACCTCGCCGTGCTCGGCGTCCTCGCCACCGCCGCCGTCCTCGTCGACGACTTCGAACGGGCCGCGCGGGAGGAGGTCTACGGCACCGACGTGCGCGTCGCCCTCCAGACCGGCGTCCAGGAAGTGGTCCTCACGGGCGGCACCCACGGCCGTCCCCTCGGCCTCTTCCTCGACGGCCGCCTGCGGGTCAGCGGCCGCGACGAACGCCGCTACCACGAGGCACTGGTCCACCCCGCGATGAACGGCCCCCACGCGCGCGTGCTCGTCCTCGGCGGCGGCGACGGCCTCGCCGCCCGCGAAGTGCTGCGGTACCCCGGGGTACGGCGGGTCGACGTCGTCGAGCTCGACCCCGCGCTGGTGGACCTGGCCCGCAGCGACCCGGCACTGTCCCGGCTCAACGGCCATGTCCTCGGTGACGCCCGCGTCCACGTGACCACGGCCGACGCGTTCCGCCGACTGTGGACGGCGCCCCCCGTCCCGTCGTACGACGTGGTGATCGCCGATCTCCCCGACCCCGGCATCACGGCGAGCACCAAGCTGTACTCGCAGGAGTTCTACGGCCTCGTCCGCCGCGTCCTGGCCCCCGACGGCCGCGTCGTCGTGCACGCGGGGCCGGTCTCCTCCCGGCCCCGGGCCTTCTGGACCGTGGAGTCGACGATGCGTGCGGCGGGCCTGCTCACCACGCCCTACCGTGTCGGCGGTCGCGACTCCGGATTCGCCGCGGGCCCCGACCGCACGGCCGGTGCGTCCCGCGCCCCGGACGACTGGGGCTTCGTCCTGGCGTCCGAGTCGGCGCGCCCGGCACTCGGCCTCGACGCCCGGGAGCCGCGGCCGACGACCCTGACGGAGGAATCCCTGCGGGCGGCGCGGAGCGCGGCGCAGGCGACGAGGATCAGGGGTCTGGTGGCCTCGACGTTGGTGCATCCGCGCTACTGACGCCGAAGGGCGCGGTCACTTTCCACCAACGGGGGTGCACGACCGTCGCCCCTGGGTAGGCTCGGCAACCATGGAGCATGAGGTGTTCGTTCCGGTTCCGGTCGAGCGGCTGAGGGAGGCCCTGGGAGATCCCGCCAGGGTCGTCCGGGCGGTTCCCGGGTTCCAGCAGGATGCCGGTGCCGAACCCGGCACCGGGCGCCTGAAGGTGCGGGTCGGCAGCCACTCCATCACCTACCGGGGCGCGGTCCGCGTCCTGGGCCAGGACGACGGCTCCTACGCCGTCGAGGGAGACGCCACCGAGGCCCGCGGCACCGGCTCCGTCAAACTCACCCTCACCCTCCGACCGCGCGACACCGACGGCGGCACGACCCTGGCCTTCCACGCCACGGCGACGGCGGACGGTCGCGTCACGGAACTCCCCCAGGACGCGGTGGGCTCCGCGGTCGTACGCCTGCTGAACCGTTTCGCGGAGGCGCTGGCCGAGGGGGAGGAAAAGACACCGGAGGCTTCGGGGACGGCTTCGGAGACTCCTGAGGCTGTGGAGACCCCCGAGACCGTGGAGTCTGCTGAGGCCGTGGAGACTCCCGAAGCCGTCCCTGAAGCCGTGGAAACCCCTGAGGAACCCCCGGTACCAGAGCCCCCGGCCCCCGACGTTCAGGACTTCACCGAACCGGTCGGCCCCCCGGCCGAGGCGGCCCATGCCCGGCGCACGATGATCGGCCGCAGCGCGGAAGAGGTCGACCACGCGCCCCCCAGGGGCCGCTACGCCCCCGTCCCCGCCCCCCAGACGGCGGCCTCGGGAGCGACCCTGCGCTGGGCGGCCCCGGCGGCGGCCGTGGTGCTGGCCTCGGCGATCGTGGTGGGAAGGGCCCTGCGCAGACGCCGTTGAGAGGCACCACCTGTTCTCAGGGACGCGGAGTTGTCCGCGCGATGACGGCATAGGGTCGTCCCGTGAGCCATGAACACATCACCCTGACCGCGGGCACCGCGGAAGTCACCGTGCAGCCGGAGAACGGCGGACGAATCGGCGGCCTCAAGGTCGACGGCACCCAACTCCTGCGCCAGGGCGACCGTTTCGGCTGCTTCCCGATGGTCCCCTGGTGCGGCCGTACCCGGGACGGCCGCTTCCGCGACGGCGCGACGGTACGTCAGATGCCCCTCAACTCCCCGCCGCACGCCATCCACGGCACGGCACGCGACGGCGCGTGGACCGTCGCCCGCAGCGGGAGCGACTCCGCGGTCATCACGTACGACCTCGTCGACCCCTGGCCCTACCCCGGCCGCGTCACCCAGGTCGTCGCCCTCACCGAGGACGCCCTGACGCTCACGATGTCCGTGGAGACGTACGACTCCTCCTTCCCGGCCCAGATCGGCTGGCACCCGTGGTTCAACCGCACCCTCGACGGCGGCGAACCCGTGCGGCTCGACTTCACCGCCGCCTGGCAGGAGGAGCGCGGCGACGACCACCTGCCCACCGGCCACCGGATCGCCCCCGGGCCCGGCCCCTGGGACGACTGCTTCGGCATGCCGGGCGGCGTCGACGTCACGCTCACCTGGCCCGGCCGGCTGGAGCTGAAGGTCGCCAGCCGTGAGGAGTGGGTCGTGGTGTACGACGAGCAGGAGGCCGCCGTCTGCGTGGAGCCGCAGACCGGCCCGCCCAACGGCCTGAACACGCTCCCGCGCCTGGTCACCCCGCTGGAGCCGCTGGAAGCCGCCACCACGTGGACCTGGCGCCGGCTCTAAGCTGAGGGTCATGACGGACGTACGCGGCGAGCTGCTGCAGCAGATCAAGGACAAGGCCGTGGTGCACGGCAAGGTGACCCTGTCGTCGGGCCTGGAGGCCGACTACTACGTCGACCTGCGCCGCGTCACCCTCGACGGTGCGGCGGCCCCGCTGGTCGGGCAGGTGCTCCTGGACCTGACCGCCGACCTGGAGTTCGACGCGGTGGGCGGCCTGACCATGGGCGCCGACCCGGTCGCCGGCGCCATGCTGCACGCGGCCGCCGCGCGCGGACAGCACCTGGACGCCTTCGTCGTCCGCAAGGCCGCCAAGGCGCACGGCATGCAGCGGCGCGTGGAGGGCCCCGACATCGCGGGCCGCCGGGTCGTGGTCGTCGAGGACACCTCCACCACCGGGGGCTCCCCGCTCGAAGCGGTCGCGGCCGTGCGCGAGGCCGGCGCCGAGGTCGTCGCCGTCGCGACGATCGTCGACCGCGCGACCGGCGCCGCGGAGAAGATCGAACAGGGTGCGGGAGTGCCGTACCGCTTCGCGTACTCCAAGGACGAGCTGGGCCTGGACTGACCACGGACCGGTCGCGGGATGGACCATCCGGCCGAGTCTGGAAAGATGGGGCCGACGATGACGTCGAACCCCCACACAAGGTCTAGGTCAGGGCCGTAAGCACGCAGTACGCCAACCCGCAGATACAAGGAGCGGACACATGCCGATCGCAACCCCCGAGGTCTACAACGAGATGCTCGACCGGGCGAAGGCAGGCAAGTTCGCCTACCCGGCCATCAACGTGACCTCGACCCAGACCCTGCACGCTGCGCTGCGCGGCTTCGCGGAGGCCGAGAGCGACGGCATCATCCAGATCTCGACCGGCGGCGCCGAGTTCCTGGGCGGCCAGTACAGCAAGGAGATGGTCACGGGTTCCGTGGCCCTCGCCGAGTTCGCGCACATCGTCGCCCAGAAGTACCCGGTCACGGTCGCCCTGCACACCGACCACTGCCCCAAGGACAAGCTCGACGGGTACGTACGCCCGCTGATCGCCGTGTCCGAGGAGCGGGTGAAGGCCGGCGGCAACCCGCTGTTCCAGTCCCACATGTGGGACGGCTCGGCGGAGACCCTCGCCGACAACCTCGCCATCGGCCAGGAGCTCCTGGAGCGCGCCCGCGCCGCGAAGATCATCCTCGAGGTCGAGATCACCCCGACCGGCGGCGAGGAGGACGGCGTCACGCACGAGATCAACGACTCCCTGTACACGACGGTCGACGACGCCATCCGTACCGCGGAGGCGCTCGGTCTCGGTGAGAAGGGCCGCTACCTGCTGGCCGCCTCCTTCGGCAACGTCCACGGTGTGTACAAGCCGGGCAACGTCGTCCTGCGCCCCGACCTGCTGAAGGAGCTGAACGACGGCGTGGCCGCCAAGTTCGGCAAGCCGGCCGGCGCCCAGCCGTTCGACTTCGTCTTCCACGGCGGCTCCGGCTCCACGGAGGAGGAGATCCGCACCGCGCTGGAGAACGGCGTGGTCAAGATGAACATCGACACCGACACGCAGTACGCCTTCACGCGTCCGGTCGCCGACCACATGTTCCGCAACTACGACGGCGTCCTGAAGGTCGACGGCGAGGTCGGCTCGAAGAAGACCTACGACCCGCGCACCTGGGGCAAGCTCGGGGAGGCCTCGATGGCCGCCCGTGTCGTCGAGGCCACGCAGAACCTGCGTTCGGCGGGTACGAGGATCAAGTAGTTCCCGCGTTTTCAGCGAGCCCGGTGCTACGGCACCGGGCTCGCTGTATATCTGGGGCATGCCCGACGTCCGGTTGGCCTCACCGCAAGGCAAGTGGATTCTCCTCACCACCGTCCTCGGCTCCAGCATGGCCCTGCTGGACTCGACCGTCGTCAACGTCGCCCTGCCGCGCATCGGCCGTGATCTGGACGCGGACCTCGGCGCGCTGCAGTGGACGGTCAACGCCTACATGCTGACGCTGGCCGGGCTGATCCTGCTCGGCGGTTCCCTCGGCGACCGGTACGGGCGTCGCAAGGTCTTCGTGATCGGGGTCGTGTGGTTCGCGGCGGCCTCCCTGCTGTGCGGCCTCGCCCCGAACGCCGGTGTCCTCGTCGCCGCCCGCGCCCTCCAGGGGGTCGGCGGCGCCCTGCTCACACCGGGGTCGCTGGCGCTGATCCAGGCCTCCTTCCACCCCGACGACCGGGGCCGTGCCGTCGGCCTGTGGTCCGGGTTCGGCGGCATCGGGGCGGCCGTCGGCCCCTTCGTGGGCGGCTGGCTGGTGGACGGGCCGGGCTGGCGGTGGGTGTTCCTCCTCAACGTCCCGCTGGCGCTGCTGTGCGTGCCGGTCGCCCTGCGGCATGTGCCGGAGTCTGCGGACGGGCGCGCGGACCACGGGCGTTTCGACGTGCTCGGCGCGGTCCTGGGCGCGCTGGCGCTCGCCCTGGTGACGTACGCGCTGATCGAGGCCCGTTCCGGTTCCCTTCTCGTCGCCGTCACGGCGGTCGCGGGCGTGACCGCCGGGGTGGCCTTCGTGGCCGTGGAGAAGCGGCGGCCCGATCCGTTGATGCCGCCCGCGATCTTCGCGTCCCGGCAGTTCACGGCGGTCAACGTCGTCACGCTGTGCGTGTACGCGGCCTTCGGCGGCTTCTTCTTCCTCGCCGCGCTCCAGCTCCAGGTCGTCGTCGGCTACTCGGCGCTCCAGGCCGGTACGGCCCTGTTGCCGACGACCGTGCTGATGCTGCTGTTCTCCGCCCGCTCGGGCGCGCTGGCCGACCGGATCGGCCCCCGGATCCCGCTCACCGTCGGGCCGCTGCTGTCCGCCGCCGGGATGCTGCTCATGCTGCGGGTCGGACCGGGGGCGTCGTACGTCGTCGACATCGTGCCCGCGCTGCTGGTCCTCGGGGCGGGCATGGTCACGCTGGTCGCGCCGCTGACGGCGACCGTGCTGGGGTCGGTGGACGCCTCGCGGGCGGGGCTGGCGAGCGGGATCAACAACGCGGCGGCGCGGGCGGCGGGCCTGATCGCGGTGGCCGCGTTGCCGCTGGTCACGGGGATGGGCGAGGAGGCGTACCGGTCGGCGTCGGCTTTCGACGACGCCTTCGGGCGGGCGATGACGGTGTGCGCGGGGGTGCTGGTGGTGGGGGCGGCGGTGGCCTTCGCGACCGTACGGCCGCTGCCGCCGGGATGCCGTCGGCCGGAGTGCCGTACGCACGGGGCGGTGATGGCGCCGCCGCTGGAGGGGGCGCCGGTGCGGAAGCGGCTGTCGTAGGGCGACCGCGGGCCGGTGGGGGCTGGTCGCGCTCCGCGGCGGAGCCGCATATCGATACAGCCCCGCGCCCCTGGGTGGGTGGGGCGCGGGGCCGTGTCGTGGAGGCGTACGCCCATGCCCGTACGGGCCGCCGTCACTGTCCGACTGCGGTGATGGTTACCGCTTGAGCTCGGTGTACGCCTCGGCGCTGCTGTCCTTGAGGAACTGCCAGCAACGCTCGGTCTCGTCCTTCTCGTCGATCTCGCCGGCGGCGCGGGCGAGGGCGGCGAGGCAGCGCAGGAACCCGCGATTGGCCCGGTGCTCCCAGGGGATGGGGCCGTGCCCCTTCCATCCGGCCCGGCGCAGCGAGTCCAGGCCGCGGTGATAGCCGGTGCGCGCGTACGCGTACGACTCGACCACTCGCCCCGCCTCGAAGGCGTCGTCGGCGAGCATCGCCCAGGCGAGCGAGAAGGTGGGGTACTTCGCCGCAACCTCGGCCGGCGACTGGGACTCCTCGCCCAGCAGGCGGTACGCCGTTTCGTTCTCGGGAAGGTAGGTCGGGTCCGGGCCGCCGAGCAGGTTCTTGTGCGTCGTCATGCGAGCAGTCTGCCACTTGGGCCAAGTCGACCCGACAGCGCGCGTATCGGCCCGGGCAACCGGGTTTCGAGGTCCCGGGAGAGGGATGCGCGGTCCCGGGAGAGGGATGCGTGGTCGCGTCGAGCCTGGGGTGCCCTTGGGGGCACCGGGCATGGCTCTGCCGACGGCTCTCCCCCAAGGGAGCCGTCGGCAGAACCGGGAACCCCTGACCCACACTCAGTGGCGTGGCCCCCAACCAGCCAGGGGTGGCCTCTGGGACGGCGTGACCTCGTAGGGCCTGGTCCCGGGCCATGGCATGTGGCAGCCGACGTGAGGAGCCGAAGACCGGCCCAGCCGCAGGGCGAGCGTCGCAGGGATGGATCTCCCGGGCTCCGAGTCGGTGCGCGGGAGATCGGGGAAACCGGTCTCGCCGGTGATTCGCTGCATGGAGCGCCTTCCCCGGGTCACGTGTGTCGCACACACGCCGAATGTCCGCTGCCGGGGTCAGGGGCGGCTCTCTCTGTTGAGAGTAGGTGCCTTTCGAGGAGTTGACCAGGGTGGCCCGGCCGGTGCCCGTCTCAGGGGGACCGGACGCTCGTGATCCGGGCCCGGGCTCCGCCACGGCGTGCGAGCGCGGCATGTGCCTCGTCCAGGGTGGGCGACAGGTCGAAGGCCTCGGTGAGTCCCACGATCCTGAGGAGCTTGAGGATCAGGGGATGAGGGCAGACGAGCAGCAGCTGTCCGCCCCGGGCCTGGGCTCGTCGACGGGCACGGCACAGCAGCGTCAGGCCGAAGCAGTCCAGGAACTCGACGGGGCCGAGGTCGATCACGACCGCGGGGGCCGGACCGTCCGTCGCCGCGTCCAGTTCCGGAGTGATGTGAACGGCGGCGGCGATGTCTATCTCGCCGTGGAGTTCGACGACCGTGTGTCCGTGGGCCCGATAGGCGCGGACGTGGTGGGGTGGCGGTGTGGTTGGCGGTGTGGTGTCCCGGAGCATGACTGCATCACCGTGCGTTCGACGTATTGCCCGCCGCGGATTTGACGGGCGGGCGACGACAGAGACCGACGGTCACCGGGAGCAGGGGTGACGAAGTAAGGCGATCCTATGCGGGAGTCAAGTCACCCACATGGGGGGAAACCGCTCTCATAGGACAAGGTACATCCTTTGGGGTGACTTACTTCTAAAATGCTTGACATTCGGGAATTGGTTACCTCGCACGGCTCGCCACCTGCCCACCCGGCTCCGCGTGCCCTCACCACCCGGCCCCGGTTCCGCTAGGGTCGTGTTGTGATGGCAGATCAGTCTTCCGAGGACCACTACGCCATCGTCGCTGTCGCGGCATCCGCCGGTGGCGTCCAGGGGCTGATCGCGCTGCTGGGGAGCCTGGGCCCGGATCTGCCGGTGCCGGTGCTGGTCGTCCAGCACCTCGACCCCCGGCATCGGACCGTGCTCGCCGATGTTCTCTCCCGCCGCACCGAACTCCAGGTCAAGCTCGCCGAGGAAGGCGAGCGCGTACTGCCCGGCACGGTCTATATCGCCCCTCCGGACCGGCATCTCCTCGTCGGCCCCGACGGCGTCCTGGCCCTGTCGCGCACCGAGCTCGTCCATTTCGTACGCCCCTCCGCCGACCTCCTCTTCGAATCCGTCGCCGCCTCGTACGGACCGCGGGCGATCGCCTGTGTACTCACCGGCACGGGCAGCGACGGCGCCATGGGACTGGACGCGGTCAAGTCGCGCGGCGGCACCGTGATCGCCCAGGACCCGCTGACGGCGGAGTTCAAGGGGATGCCGCAGGCCGCGGTGGACACGGTGACCGTCGACTTCGTGGTGCCCCTTGAGGAGATCCCCGCGGTCATCCGTGGGCTGGTCGAGGCCAAGAGGCAGTGATGAACGCATCGCAGGACATCGAGACCGACGTGGCGCTGGAGGAACTGCTCGTCTTCCTCAGGGATGCCCGCGGCTTCGACTTCACGGGGTACAAGCGGTCCACCCTGAGCAGGCGCATCCACAAACGCATGACCGACATGAACGTGCGCTCCTACGCGGACTACCAGGACCTCCTGGAGACCAGCGCCGATGAATTCGGCGCCCTCTTCAACACGATCCTGATCAATGTCACGTCCTTCTTCCGCGACCCGGACGCCTGGGCCTTCCTCCAGAAGGAAGTCGTCCCCGAACTCCTCGCGGACATCCCGCCGGACCAGGAGATCCGAGTGTGGAGCGCGGGCTGCTCCAGCGGCGAGGAGGCGTACTCGCTGGTCATCATGTTCGCGGAGGCGCTCGGCATCGAGGAGTGCCTGCGCCGGGTCAAGATCTACGCCACCGACATCGACGAGGAGGCGCTGCGCGAGGCCCGCTCGGGGCTGTATCCGGCGAAGTCCCTGGAACGGCTCACCGTCGAGCTGCGCGACAAGTACTTCGAGCAGAACGGCGTGCTGTTCGGCTTCCGCGCGGATCTGCGGCGCCGGGTGATCTTCGGGCGTCACGACATCACCCAGGACGCCCCGATCTCCCGGCTCGACCTGCTGGTCTGCCGCAACGCGCTCATGTACTTCAACGTCGAGGCCCAGACCCAGATCATCGACCGTTTCCACTTCGCCCTGCGTCAGGGCGCCTTCCTCTTCCTCGGCAAGGCCGAGATGCTGTTGAACGACGCCGACCGCTTCGAGGTCCAGAGCATGCGGCAGCGGATCTTCCGGCGCAGCGCGGGTGACACGGGGCTGCCCTACCACCCGGCTCCCGCGAAGAGCAGGGGCGGCCGAGGCGTCGAACTGCACTCGGTCACACGCACCCGTCACCTGCGCGACCTGGTCCTCGACGCCGGCCCCACCTCGTCGATCGCCGTCGACAGCGACGGGACCGTCGTGGTGGTCAACAGCCAGGCGAGGAGCCAGTTCGGCCTGACCGCCGCCGCCATCGGCCGTCCCTTCCAGGACCTGGAGATCTCCTACCGGCCGGTCGAACTCCGCTCGCTGATCGACCAGTCCACACACGAGCGCCGGACCCTGCGGGTCAACAGGGCCGAACGGAGGACGGGTGAGGACATCCAGTACTACGACATCCTCATCCAGCCGCTCGCCTCGCCCAGCGGGCTGCATGTCGCCACCCTGATCTCCTTCACCGACGTCACGGTGGCCACCCAGTTGAAGTCCGAGGTCAAACGGGTGCGCGAGGATCTGGAGACGGCCTACGAGGAACTCCAGTCGACCAACGAGGAGCTGGAGACGACCAACGAGGAACTCCAGTCCAGCATCGAGGAGCTGGAGACCACCAACGAGGAACTCCAGTCGACCAACGAGGAGCTGGAGACCACCAACGAGGAACTCCAGTCCGGCAACGAGGAACTGGAGACCATGAATGACGAGATGCGCATCCGCACGGAGGAACTGGACGAGGCCAGGGCCTTCCTGGACGCCGTGCTGACCAGCATCGCGGCGGGTGTGGTGGTCCTGGACCGCGGCCTGAAGGTCAGAAGCTGGAACCGGGGCGCCGTCGACATGTGGGGGCTGCGCTCGGACGAGGTGATCGACGAGCAGTTCTTCGAGCTGGACTTCGGCCTGCCCACCGATGTGCTGCGGCCCCTTGTGCAGACGTGCCTGGAGACCCGCAAGCGCTCCGGGCCGGTCGGCGTCGAGGCCCTGAGCCGTATCGGCCGCCCCCTCACCTGTGACGTGTTCTGTTCCCCGTTCGACAGCCACAACGGAGGCGTCGTCCTGATGATGGAGGAAAGCCGGAACGACGACTCCGGCTGACCCGGCGGCGGCGTACGCTTCGAGCATGAACCCGCAGGGGCGCGAGGAAGCCCTCGACCTGGCGGCGGCCGCACGGAGCCGTGCCGCCCAGGCGGGAGAGCGCGCGGACCGGGCGGACGCGGCCGCCGAGCGACACGAACGGCTGGCGGGGGAACCGGGGCGTCAGTTCCACGAGCACATCGCGGCCACACACCGCAGGTCGGCCGCGTGCCATCGCTCCTCGGCCCGGCTCCAGGAGGCGTTCGCCCGCCGTACCGAGGAATGGGCCGCAGGTCAGGGCGTTCGGCCTCGGTTCATGACCGGTGTCGCGGAGGCGTGCGGGACGGGCAGCGCGGCGCTCACCCTGGTCGACTCCCGTCACAACCAGCTCGCGGTCGCCGTCTCCGACGAACGGTCCCGGGCCGCCCAGGACCTGGAGTACATCCTCGGCGAAGGGCCGGCCCTGGACGCCGTGTCGGACCACTCCCTGATCCTCGCCTCGGGGTCGGTGATCAGGACCCGCTGGCCCGCCTACGGTCCCGCTCTGGCCCCGCTGGGTATCGACTCGGTGGCCGCTGTGCCCCTGGGCACGGACGGCGGCTGCATCGGGGCCCTGACGGTGTTCGGCCCGCGCCCCGGCCTCGTGGGCTCCGACGACCTCGCCGAGGTCGCCGCCGCCCTCACCAGGATCGTGCTCCTCGGCCCGGACGCCGACCCGGAGCTCTACGGTGGTACCGATCACCGGGACCTGGTGCACCAGGCGGCGGGTGTGCTCTCCGTCCGGGACAGCTGCCCCGCCGCCGACGCCCTGGACCTCATCAAGGCCCGAGCATTCGCGGAGGAGGTGTCCACCGAGGTGATCGCCCGGCGGATCGTGCACGGCGACCCGAACGTCAGCTGAGGGAGAAGTGCCATGACGCCGCAACAGCGGCTTGCCGACGCGTTCGTCGCACTGGCCGGCGGCACAGGAGACGACCCTGTGGACGTTCCCCGCACTCTCGCGGTCCTCGCCGCCCGCAGCCCCTCCCTGCTCGGTGCCCATGCCGCAGGCGTGGTGTTCGCTCCCGAAGAGCGCTCGGAACTCCGGGTCGCAGGGTCCGACCCGGAGGTGTCCCGCATGGAACACGAAGCGGCCGGTCTGCGCGAAGGCCCCGGCCACGACTGCCACCGCGGCCGGCTGCCTCCGGTCCAGGCCGCCCTCGACGGCAGTCCGGCCAGGCAGCGCTGGCCCCACTACGCCCCACGCGCACTGAAACTGGGCTACACGCGTGTGGCCGCTCTTCCCCTGCGGGGCCCCGCCAGGACCACCGGGGCGCTGGTCCTGCTCTCCGGTCGGCGGACCCCGTTTTCCCCGGAGGCGCTGACGCTCGCCCAGTCGTTGGCCGACTTCACCGCCGTCACTCTGGAACGGGCCGGCGAGGCACACCGCAGCCGGATTCTGACCGCACAGCTGGAGAACGCCCTGGCCAGCCGCGTCGTCATCGAGCAGGCCAAGGGCATTCTCGCCACCCACCTGTCCCTGACCATGGTCGACGCCTTCGCCCTGCTGCGCGCCCACGCGCGCTCGCACCAAAAGCCGGTGCACGACGTGGCCCGCGAGATCGTCGAAGGGCGTGCCGATCCCGGGCTCATCGAGCCCACGCGGTGACGAGGACGCCGATCGCCCCGGTCGCCCCGGTCGTGAGGCCGTGATGTGAGGTCCGTCCGATGTGACCGGGCGGGCCTTGCGTTTTCGCGGGACCATCGAAGAGGATTTGCCGCGGGGACCGGGGCGTCCTGTCGACAACGGCAGGTGCGGACCGCTACCCGGAGTAATAACAGGAGACAGCGATGTCGTCCCATGAGGCTCACGAATCGCAGGAGCCCGAGACCCCGCATCTCGACTTCCAAGGCACGACGCCGTACGAGGACTACGTCAAGGCGGACGTGCTCACCCACCTCCAGCACACCCTCTCCGACGATCCCGGAGAGATGGTCTTCCTGGTCACGACCCAGGTGATGGAGTTGTGGTTCACCGTCATCGTGCACGAGTGGGAGACCGCGGCGGGTGCGCTGCGCTCCGACGACGTGCCGACCGCGGTCGCCGCGCTGAAGCGTTCCGTGCGGGAACTGGAGGCGCTGACCGCCTCCTGGAAGCCGCTCGGCCAGCTGACCCCGGCGCAGTTCAACTCGTACCGCAGCGCCCTCGGCGAGGGATCCGGCTTCCAGTCGGCGATGTACCGCCGCATGGAGTTCCTGCTCGGCGACAAGTCCGCGTCCATGCTCGTCCCGCACCGGGGCGCGCCCCGCGTGCACGCCGAGCTGGAGAAGGCGCTGCACGAGCCGAGCCTGTACGACGAGGTGCTGCGGCTGCTCGCGCGGCGCGGGCACGCGGTCCCCTCCTCGGTCCTGGACCGGGACGTCTCGCGGCGTTACGAGCCGTCGGAGGAGGTGGAAGCCGTGTGGACGGCTCTCTACTCCGGCCCCGAGAACGACGAACTCGCCCGCCTGGGTGAGGCGTTGACCGATGTCGGCGAGCTGGTGTGGCGCTGGCGCAACGACCATCTCGTCGCCACGCGCAGGGCCATGGGCTCCAAGGCCGGCACGGGCGGCTCCGCCGGGGTGGCCTGGCTGGAGAAGCGCGCGCAGAAGAGCGTGTTCCCCGAGCTGTGGACGGCGCGCTCTCATGTCTGAACTCGCCTCCAAGGCACAGGAGTTGGACGCCGGTGACGAACTGGCGCGCATACGCTCGCAGTTCGTCCTCGACGAGGTCGTCTACCTGGACGGCAACTCGCTCGGCGCGCTTCCCGCCGCCGTCCCCGGGTGCGTCGAGGACGTCGTGCGCCGTCAGTGGGGTTCGCTCAGGATCCGGTCCTGGGACGAGAGCGGCTGGTGGACCGCGCCCGAGCGGATCGGCGACCGGATCGCTCCGCTCGTCGGGGCGGCGGCCGGGCAGATCGTGGTCGGTGACTCGACAAGTGTCAACGTCTTCAAGGCACTTGTGGGTGCGGTACGGCTCGCGGGCGGTCCCGAATCCGGTCGTGACGAGGTGGTCGTCGACGCGACCACCTTCCCCACGGACGGGTACATCGCGCAGTCCGCGGCCCGGATGACGGGCTGCACACTGCGTGCGGTGACCCCGGCGGAGGTGCCGGACGTGCTGAGCGGCCGTACGGCGGCCGTCCTGCTCAACCACGTCGACTACCGCACCGGGCGCCTGCACGACCTGCCCGGACTCACGGCCGCCGTGCACGAGGCCGGAGCGGTCTCGGTCTGGGACCTGTGCCACAGCGCGGGCGCCCTGCCGGTCGGGCTCGACGCGCACGGCGTCGACCTCGCCGTCGGCTGCACCTACAAGTACCTGAACGGCGGCCCGGGTTCACCGGCGTACCTCTATGTGCGCCGCGAGCTCCAGGACCGTTTCGACTCCCCGCTGCCGGGCTGGAACTCCCATGCGGAGCCCTTCGGGATGCGGCCGTCGTACGAACCGGCGCCGGGCGCGCTGCGCGGTCGCGTCGGCACGCCGGACATCCTGTCCATGCTCGCCCTTGAGGCGGCCCTGGAGGTCTGGGACGGGGTGCCGGTCGAGGCGGTGCGCGCCAAGTCCCTCGCCCTGACGGACTTCTTCCTGGAGTGCGTCTCGTCGTACGTCGGTGAGGGGCGCGTCGAGTGCGTGACCCCGCTGGCGCACGGGGAGCGGGGCAGCCAGGTCGCGCTGCGCTGTGAGGACGCCGGTGAGGTGATGAAGCGGCTCATCGAGCGCGGTGTGGTGGGCGACTTCCGGCACCCGGACGTGCTGCGGTTCGGATTCACGCCGCTGTACGTCGGCTTCGCGGACGTGGAGCGGGCGGCGGGGGTGCTGGGGGAGATCCTCGACGAGAGCGCAGGCGGGCGCGGCTGATCGGCTGACCGGCTGCCGGTGGTGTCAGGCCGGGGTGACGTACACCCCGGCCTTCGCCGCGGCCAGCGCCGCGTCCGCCGCGCGGTCGGCGGCGGCGGGGTCGGGGGTGGTTCCGGCGGTGAGGAGGCCGTAGTAGAGGGGGGCCGAGACCGCCCGTACGACGTTCGCGGGGTCCGTGCCGGCGGGGAGCTCCCCGCGCGCGACGCCCTCCGTCACGCACGGGGCCCACTCGGCGATCCGTACGTCGTAGAAGTGCCGCAACGCCTCGGCCGTACGCGTGTCGCAGGCCGCCGCGGCGATGACCGCGCGGAACAGCGCGCCCTGCCGGGGGTCGGCGAGCGTCCGCTGGACGAGGGAGGCGTTGGCCCGCAGGTCGTCCCGGACCGATCCGGTGCGGGTGCGGGGCAGCGACTGTTCGGCCATGTCCGCGAGCAGGTCGGCCACCAGCGCGGTGACCGTCCCCCACCGCCGGTACACGGTCGTCTTGCCGACCTCCGCGCGGCGGGCGACCTCCGCGAGATCGAGGCGGTCCAGACCCTGCTCCGCGAGCACGTCTCCGGCCGCGCGCAGCACGGCGGTACGGACACGTGCGGTACGCCCTCCGGGACGGACGGTGCCGGGTTCGGCGGACATATCGGCCTCCTCGGTACGCTCCGGATCCGCGGGTGCGGACACCTCGCCAGCGTAACGAAACAGCAGAACCGTTTAACCCTCACCGAGCGTGACATCCCCGTGTCCGCGCACGTCATCGGGCTGATACCGTCCCGGCCAACGGCCGAATTCTCTTCCAGGACGGTTTGCCGGTCCGTCAAATCCGTTTGATCGCTGAGAGGTTGGAGCATGTCGGACGACGCCGCAGCCCGTGCCGCCGCAGAAGCCCGCGCCGCGGCCGAGGAGGAGTCGGCCTTCTCGCACCCGGCGGTCGACCCCGACGTCACCGTCGCGTACGGCGACGACCCCGATCAGGTGATCGACTTCTACGCCCCGCGCGAGGAGCGAGTGCCGGGTGGGATCCTCGCTCCCCTGGTCGTCGTCCTGCACGGCGGGGCGTGGCGGGCACCGTACGACCGCCGTCATGTGACGCCGTTCGCGGACTTCCTGGCCCGGCGGGGGTTCGCGGTGGCCAATGTGGAGTACCGGCGGGGCGGGGTGTCGATTCCGGCTCCGATTCCGATTCCGGGGCAGGGTACGGCGGCTGGTGGGGGTGCGGGCGGGCCGGTTGCCGGGCGCTGGCCGGAGACCTTCGACGACGTGGCCGCCGCGATGGACGCGCTGCCCGGGTTCGTACGGGAACACCTTCCGCAGGCGGACCCGCGCCGCATGGTGGTCACCGGCCACTCCGCGGGCGGCCACCTGGCGCTGTGGGCCTCGGCGCGGCACCTCCTGCCCACCGACGCAGCCTGGCGCACCGACCGACCGGCACCCCTGCGCGGTGTCGTCGCCCTCGCCCCGATCGCCGACTTCACGGTCGCCGACAAGCTGGACGTGTGCGGTGGGGCGTGCCACCAACTCCTGGGCGGGGCGGAGGAGTTCGCCGCGCGCATGCCGTACGCCGACCCGGCGCTCCTGCTCCCCACCGGCATCGCGACCACCCTCGTGCAGGGCCGCGCCGACACGGTCGTCCCTCAGGCGGTCGCCGAGGCGTACGCGGACGCGGCGGCCAAGGCGGGCGAGGTGGTGGGGCTGACGCTGCTGGAGGACGTCGGTCACTTCCCCCTGATCGACCCGGCGGCGGACGCGTGCGCGGTGGTGGCGGAGGAGATCGCACAGCTGGCGTGGTGAGACGGGCCAGGTGCGGTGGGTGCGGTGGGTGTGCGGGTGCGGCGGGTCGGCTGCCTGAGCCGGCGTCCCGGCCCGCGCCCGTCGCGACGTACGCTCCGAGGCTTCCCGCGCCCGTCGCGACATAGCCTCAGAGGCGTCTCGCGGCGCACGTTGCAGCCCCTCCCGGTGATACCCGTAGTACCTGAGAGCTACGACTCAGAAGAGCTCCCCGGCGTGACGCGGACGACAGGCGCTGCTCCGTAACTTCCTTTCCAGACACGCCCGATGGCCGGGCGGACAGGGAGGGGCGACGACGTGGGGAGCATCCGGAGGGGCCGGCGCGAGGGGCGCGGGGACGCGCGGGACCACGCGTGGGAGGAGCGAGGGGAACGCCCACGCCGCCGGACCCACAGATGGCGCCGAGCCCTTCTCGCGAGCCTCATCGTCACCGCGGTGGTGGCCCCTCTCTCCGCCGCGGCCGACCCGGAGATCCCCGCCCCGAAGCCTGCCGCCCTCCCGGCGGTCACCGCCTCCACCCTCACCGGTGTCTACGCCGCCAACAGGGCCAACGCCGCCGAGGCCGCCGACATGGCCGCGGCCCACGGCGACGCCCACCGTGCCGAGGCGGACCGGGAGATGGCCGAGCCCGCCCGGCACCTCCTCACCTTCGACGGCCGGGGCCCCGGCCGGGCGAGCGAGGTCTTCGGTGACCTCGCCGACGCCGACCACGTGGCCGTCCTGGTCCCCGGCTCCGACACGTCCCTGGACACCTACCCCCGCTTCCTGGCGGCCGCGGAGGCCCTCCACCGCCACCTCACAAGGACGGCCCCTCAGGGCACCCGCACCGCGGTGGTCGCCTGGCTCGGCTACCGCACCCCGGACACGATCAGCACCACGGTCCTCACCACGGACCGGGCCGACGAAGCAGCCCCCCGGCTGCGGGAGTTCATACGCGCACTGCACGGCATCGTCGGCCCCCGGGCGACCGTCTCCCTCCTGTGCCACTCCTACGGCACCGTCGTCTGCGCCCGAGCCGCAGCCCACCTGGACATCGACGACCTGGCCCTGGTCGGCAGCCCCGGCACCGGCACGGACACCGTGACCGGGCTGCACACCCCGGCCCGGGTCTGGGCGGCCAGAGGCAAGGACGACTGGGTCGCGGAGGTACCGCACGTCAGGACCGACGTCTTCGGCGTCACCGTCGGCTTCGGCACCGACCCGGTCTCCCCGGCCTTCGGCGCGCGCGTCTTCGCCGCCGGCGAGGGCGGTCACAGCGACTACTTCACCCCGGGCTCGGTCTCCCTGACCAACCTCGCCCGGATCGTCCTCGGAGACACCGCGGAGGTGACCCGTGCCTGAGATCGAGACCCACCACCCCCGGGGCGGCGTGCGCGACGCCATACGCCGGAGCGCGGACGGCATACGCCGGGCCGTCGCCCGGATCGACACGGCGACACCCGGAGGGCGGGACCGTGCCGTGGACGCCCTGCGCGCCTTCGCGATCCTCGGCGTGGTCCTCGGCCACTGGCTGGTGACGGCCCTGGTCGCCGACGGCGGTGCCCTGCACGCCGCGAGCCCGTTGCAGCACATGCCGTGGCTGGCCCCGATCTCCTGGGCCTTCCAGACACTGGCCGTGTTCTTCCTGGTGGGCGGCCATGTGGCGACACGCGGCTACACCTCGGCACGCGCGCGTGGGACGACCTACGGGCAGTGGCTGAAGGGGCGCATGGTGCGGCTGTTCAAGCCGGTAGCCGCAGTCCTGGCGCTGTGGACGGTGGCCGCGGCGGCCCTGCTGCTGAACGGCGTCCCGTTCGGCACGGTCCGCACCCTGGTCAAGCTCGCCCTGTCCCCGATGTGGTTTCTTCTGGTCTTCGCCGCGCTGACGGCGGCGACCCCGCTGCTGCGGCGGCTCCACCCGCTGTGGCCGCTGGCCGTCGTCCTGCACGTGGACATCGTGCGCTTCGGGCTCGGCGGCCCGGACTGGCTCGGCTGGGTGAACCTGGCGGCCGGCTGGCTGGTGCCGTACACCCTGGGCGCGGCCTGGACACGGGGCGAGCTGGAGGGGCGGCGCGCGGGATGGCTGCTGCTCGGCGGCGGTGCGGTGGTGACCGCGGTGCTCGTCGCGTGGGCGGGGTATCCGGCGTCGATGGTCGGGGTGCCGGGCACCCAGGTCTCCAACCTGAACCCGCCGACGCTGGCCGCGGTCACCTTCGGCCTGGCTCAGTGCGGCCTCGCCCTGCTGCTGCGCGACCGGCTGCGCCGCGGCATGCGGCGCCCGCTGGCCTGGGCGGCGGTGGCGCTGGTCAACCTCTCCGCGATGACGGTCTTCCTGTGGCACCAGACCGCGCTGATGGCCACCACGGCCACCGGCCTCGCTGTGGGCCGTCTTCCCGGTCTGCACACCGTGCCCGACGGCCTGGGCTGGGTGGCGGCCCGGCTGGCCTGGCTCCCGGTGTTCGCTGTCGTCCTGACGGTCTGCTGGGCGGCCTTCCGGTCCTTTGAGCAGGGGCCGCGCAGGATCGCGGGCCGAGCGTCACGGGTGATCCGGGTCCACCGGCGTACCGATCAGGCCCCGGCGAAGGAGGCGCGTCGTGCCTAGGGTGGGCGGCGTGACGGAGACGAGGATCCAGCGGGTGGTGGCCGACCGCGTCCGGCGGTGGCTGCACGTGCTGCGCGAGGACCTGTGCACACTCCGGGCCGATCCGTTGCCCCCTTCGGTGTGGCTGCGCTGGCTGCCGCACGGCGTGGTGTGCCTGGTGGCGGTGGTCATCACGGTGAGCGGCATGGCGGAGCTCTATGACAACGGGCACCTGGGCTTCACACTTGCCTTCCTGATCGGCGTCGCCCATGGCGCTGCCGTCGCGCTCGCGCTGTGGCGGCCGATTCCCGCATGGTGGCTGTCGATCGGTGCCACCGTGTCCGGAGCCATCGCACTGCACGGCCGACTGGCCATGGAGCCGGGGATCACCTTCACCTGGCCCTGGACCACGGCCGGGATCATCGCGCACCTCTTCGTCCTGTTGCTCGTCGGGCTGCGGGTACCCACTCGGGTGTCCGCCGAGGTGCTGACGATCACCGTGCTGGTCACCTACGTCCTCCAGGGCGTGTGGGGTGCGTCGAACTACCAGTCCACCGGGGTCGTCGCCCTCTGCCTCTCCGCGGTCGTCGTGGTCCTCGGCACAGCCCTGCGAGGCCGCCGCGAGGCCCGCGCGGAGCTCGGCCGGCAGACCACGCTCACCGCGGAGGAGCGGGCCCGCCGCACCCTCCTGGAGGAGCGCAGCCGTATCGCGCGCGAGCTGCACGACGTCGTCGCCCACCACATGTCCGTCATCTCGATCCAGGCGCAGGTGGCCCCGCACCTCGTCGAGAACCCGTCCGAGGAGCTCCGGGAGAACCTCGCCGGCATCAGGGAGAACGCGCTGGAGGCACTGACCGAGCTGCGCCGGGTGCTGGGCGTGCTGCGCTCCGAGGACCCCGACGCCCCGGACCCCGTGGACCGGCCGGGCACCGGGACCGCCCCGCACACCCCGCAGCCCACCCTCGACCGGCTCGACGCGCTGGTGGAGAACATCCGGGCGGCCGGACTGAGCGTCCAGGTCGACGTACAGGGCACACGGCGGCCGTTGCCGTCCGGTGTGGAGCTGTCGGCGTACCGGATCGTGCAGGAGGCCCTGAGCAACGTCCTGCGTCACGCGCCCGGCGCGACCGCCTCCGTCAGGCTCGTGCACTATCTGCACGGGGTGGACGTGCGGATCGCCAACTCCCGCCCCCTGCGCAGCGTCGCGGCCTCACCGGGCGCGGGGCACGGACTGCTCGGCATGCGGGAGCGGGCCGCGATGCTCGGCGGCACCCTGCGTGCGGGCCCCCTGCCCGACGGCGGCTACGAGGTGGCCGCGTATCTTCCGACGTCGCCCCCGGGCGGCCCCGACCAGGCCAGTGACTCCAAGGACGGCACCGTATGACGAGCAGCCCCATCCGTGTACTGATCGCCGACGACCAGCAGATGGTCCGGCAGGGCTTCAGCGTGCTGCTGGGTGCCCAGCCCGGCATCGAGGTGGTCGGGCAGGCGGTCGACGGCCTGGACGCCATCGCCAAGGTCGCCGAACTCGTCCCGGACGTGGTCCTCATGGACATCCGCATGCCCGAGCTGGGCGGCATCGAGGCAACCCGCCGCATCACGGGCGAGCGCCCGGAGATAAGGGTCCTCGTGCTGACCACGTTCGACCTCGACGAGTACGTCTACGAGGCGTTGCGGGCGGGTGCGTCCGGGTTCCTGCTGAAGGATGCCTCCGCGGAGCAGCTCGCGGAGGCGGTGCGGGTCGTGGCGGCCGGGGACGCGCTGCTCGCGCCCGGCATCACCCGCCGGCTGATCGCCGAGTTCTCCCGCCTCGACGACCGGCCCCGGGCCCCCCTCAAGAGCCGGGTGGGCGAGCTGACCGAGCGGGAGACGGAGGTCCTCGCCCTGATCGCGCAGGGACTGTCGAACGCGGAGATCGCCTCTCGCCTCGTGGTGGCCGAGCAGACGGTGAAGACCCACGTCGGCCGCATCCTGGTGAAGCTCGGCCTCAGGGACCGGACACAGGCGGCGGTGTTCGCGTACGAGTCGGGGCTGGTGCGGCCCTCGGGGTACTGACCCGCTGTACCCGTAGTACTTGAGGGGGAGGCGGAAGGACCCCTCTCACTGGTGACGACGTGGACCCCGGCTCACACCTACCGTTTTGAACGTGACCGAGACGACCGAGACTCATATGACACTTCCGCAGTACGGCAGCGGGGAGTACGACGCGGACGAGCCCCGCAGCCCGGAGCTCAGGGTCGCCGTGAAAGCCCTGCGCGGGCTGCGGCACGACCTGGTCGGCGAGGCCTTCGCCTACCGGCCGCTGCTCCCCAGCCGCCTCGACAAGGGGCTCTCCCGCCAGCTGTCCGGCCGGCTGCGGGAGTACGCGGCCTGGACACCCCATGCGCTGATCACCGCGGCCGGGCTGCTCTCGATGCTCATCGCCTCGGACAACTGGGGGCAGGACGCGGTCACCAACTTCTTCGTCGGTGTGCTCGCCGTCGTTCCGGTCCTGCTGACCATGGTGCGGCCGGTGCTCGCCTTCTGGCTGTCGTTCGGCGGGACCGCGCTCACCTACCAACTGCTGAACGGCGCGAGCGACGAGTGGCCGTGGATGGCCGGCAGTTTCGCCAGCCACCTCGTGGTGCTCACGGTGGTGGCCATCCGTACCCGCCCGCGCACCGCGGCCTGGATGTGGCTGCTGACCGGGGTGTACGGCCTGCTCTGGGAAAGCCTCCCCAACGGGGTGCACTACTACCGCTCCAACACCATGGAGCTGCTGTTCGTGTCGGCCCTGCCGCTGCTCGCCATCACCGTCTGGCACATACGCCGGGACGCCGAGCAGACGGTGACCGCCCAGCAGACGGTGACCGCGCACGAGCGTTCCCGCCGCACGCTCCTGGAGGAGCGCACGACCATCGCGCGCGAGCTGCACGACGTGGTGGCTCACCACATGTCGGTCGTCGCCATCCAGGCGGAGGCCGCGCCCTACCGGGTGGAGAACCCGCCCCCGGAGCTGGAGAAGGCGTTCGCCACCATCCGGGAGAACGCGGTGGCGGCCCTCACCGAGCTGCGCCGAGTCCTGGGAGTGGTCCGCGCCGAGGACTACGAGGCGCCCGACGCCCCACAGCCCACCCTGGCCGACCTGGACGCGCTGCTCGCCAATGTGCGGGAAGCCGGTCTGATCGTCGACAAGGCGCTGACCGGAGCGGTGCGCGAACTCCCGCAGGGCGTCGAGCTGTCGGCGTACCGGATCGTCCAGGAGGCCCTGAGCAACACCCTGCGTCACGCCCCCGGGGCGAGCGCGCGGGTCGAGATCGGGTACGTTCTCGGCGGCCTGGGCCTGCGCATAGTCAACGGCCCGCTGCCCTGGTCGTCGCTGGTGAAGCCCTCGCCCGGAGCGGGGCACGGCATCACCGGCATGCGGGAGCGGGTCTCCATGCTGAACGGCGAGATGACGGCGGGCCCCACGGACGAGGGAGGGTACGAGGTGACGGTGTTCCTGCCGGTGCCGTTCAGTGACGGGGACGCGGCATGACGATCCGGGTCCTGGTCGCGGACGACCAGATGATGGTCCGCGAGGGCTTCTCGGTGCTGTTGAACGCGATGCCGGGTATCGAGGTGGTCGGCGAGGCCGTCAACGGCCGGGAGGCGGTGGACCGGGTCCGTGAACTCGCCCCCGACGTGGTGCTGATGGACATCCGTATGCCCGAGCTGAACGGCATCGAGGCGACGAGGGAGATCGTCGCGGCGGACGGCTCGGCGAAGGTTCTGGTCCTGACGACCTTCGACCTCGACGAGTACGTCTATCAGGCGCTGCGCGCGGGAGCCTCGGGCTTCCTCCTGAAGGACGCCTCGGCCCGTCAACTCGCCGACGGAGTAAGGGTGGTGGCCTCCGGCGAGGCACTCCTCGCGCCCTCGGTCACCCGGCGCCTGATCACGGAGTTCGCCAAACTCTCCGAGTCCCCCCGCCTCGTCCCCTCGGCCCACACGGCCTACGGCGACCTGACCGACCGCGAGACGGAGGTACTGATCCTCATCGCCCAGGGCCTGTCGAACTCCGAGATGGCCGAGCGCCTGATGGTCGCGGAGTCGACGATCAAGACCCACGTCAGCCGAGTTCTGGTCAAGCTGGGTCTCAGGGACCGGACCCAGGCGGCGGTGTTCGCGTACGAGGCTCGGCTGGTGACGCCGGGCTGACGACCCGACCCGGTGAGGACGGGCGCACGGTGACGCTCAAGGTGGCGATTGGAGCTTTTGGGCCAGGTTTGGGGGTTGCTGCCAGGCCTTATGGGGGCCGTGGGTGTCCCCAACCCTCCAGTCCCCACGACGGCCTGGGCAGTCCGGCCGACTCAGGCGGCGGCCAGTTCGCACCAGACGTACTTGCCTCGGTTGCCGTTTCTGGACGACGGCTGCCAGCCCCACAGGTCGGCGCAGGCGCGGACCAGGGCGAGGCCGCGGCCGTTCTCGGCGTCGGTGAGGTGGGCCAGCGGGCCCGGTGGCTCGGGCGGCCCGGGGTCCGCGTCCCACGCGCCGAGGCGGAGGGTGCCGGGAGGCGACCAGCGGATCCGTAGGGCGGCGGGGCCCTTGGTGTGGAGCACGGCGTTGGAGACCAGCTCGGTGGCGAGGAGCTCCGCCGTGTCGACCAGGGTGATCAGGCCGTGCATGGTCAGGATCAGGCGGAGGGTGCGGCGGCAGACGGTGACGGCTCGGGGGTCGTTGGGGATGTGGAGCACGTACTCCCAGGGTTCGGGCATGCGGCAACTCCGTTCGGGTGGTGGGGGGTTGCGGTCGGCCGGCGGTGGCAGTGTCGCGCCCGTCGTGGCAGGACGGGGCGGTGCGCTTCCGGTACCCCGGGGTTCCGCAGTGTGTGCGTCGCGTCACCGACGGTAGAGCAACAATTGTTCCTGGGGTAAGTGATTGGCTACCCTGACGCTCCAAAGAGGCATGGCGACAGGGCCGTTGAGGAGGGTGCATGGCGCCGAGGAGTCACGCCACGGCACGGCAGCTACGACTGGGTGCAGAGCTGCGTCGACTGCGGGAGGCGGCGGGCCTGAAGGCGCGTGAGGTGGCTGGGTTGCTGAACTCGACCTCAACACAGATAAGCCAGGTGGAGCTGGGCTTCGCAGGCGTCAGCGAGGAGCGGGTCCGGCGCCTCGCGGCTCACTACGCCTGCACCGACGAGGCGTTGATCGATGCCCTCGTGGCCATGGCAACCGACCGTACGCGTGGTTGGTGGGAGGAGTACCGGGGGGTGCTGCCTTCGGTGTTCCAGGACACCGCCGAGGCCGAGCATCATGCGACCTTCCTGCGGGAGGTCGTGATCACGTACGTTCCAGGGTTGCTACAGACCGCCGACTACGCCCGGGCGGTCTACACGTACGTGCATCCCGGTCTGCCCGAGAGCGAGTTGACGCCTCGGGTGGAGCACCGGATCAGGCGGCGCGCTGTCATCGAGGGTGACGATCCGACGCCGTACGAGACGCTCATCCACGAGTTCGCGCTCCGTACCCGTGTGGCGGACCGCAGCGTCTGTCGTGCTCAACTGGAGCAGATCCTCGATCAGATCGAGCAGGGATATGCCACCGTGCGGGTCATTCCGATCGACCAGGACGGCTTTGGCGGTGCCGGGATCTCGATGATGTACGTCGGTGGCCCCGTGCCCCGATTGGACACCGGCCTTCGGGACGCTCCCACCGGAGTCGCGTTCATCGACGCGGAGGCTCAGCTGAAACAGCTTCGAACACTCTTCCTTAAGATGCAGGCAGCGTCGCTGGAACCCGTTGCGTCGCGGGACTTCATCCACCGCCTGAAAAAGGAGCTGTGATGCACTGGCGTAAGTCCACGCACTCGGGTGGCGGCGACGGCGACACCTGCGTCGAGATCGCCACCCTCCTCGCCCGAATAGCCGTTCGCGACTCCAAGGCCCCCTCCCGTGGCTCGCTCTCCTTCCCGGAGGCGTCGTTCACCGCCCTGATCGACCACCTGAAGGAACACCCCTGGTCAGACGCCCCCATCAGCGGCTAGCGTCCCCGCATGACCGCCTTCGATCCCTGGGACCCGGCCTTCCTCGCCGACCCGTACCCCGCCTACGCCGAGCTGCGTGCCAAGGGCCGGGTGCAGTACTTCGAGCCGACGAACCAGTGGCTCGTCCCGCACCACGCGGACGTCTCCGCGCTGCTCAGGGACCGCAGGCTCGGGCGGACGTATCAGCACCGGTTCACGCACGAGGACTTCGGGCGGACCGCGCCGCCCGCCGCGCACGAGCCGTTCCACACGCTCAACGACCACGGGATGCTCGACCTGGAGCCGCCGGATCACACCCGGATCCGGCGACTGGTGTCGAAGGCGTTCACGCCGCGTACGGTCGAGCAGCTCAAGCCGTACGTGACGAAGCTGGCCGGCGAGCTGGTGGACCGGCTCGTCGCGGAGGGCGGCGGCGATCTGCTCACCGATGTGGCCGAGCCGCTCCCCGTCGCGGTGATCGCCGAGATGCTGGGCATCCCGGAGTCGGACCGGGCGCCGCTTCGGCCCTGGTCGGCCGACATCTGCGGGATGTACGAGCTGAGCCCGGCGGAGGACGTGGCGGCGAGGGCGGTGCGGGCGTCGGTCGAGTTCTCCGAGTACCTGCGGGAGCTGATCGCCGAGCGGCGCGAGGAACCCGGGGACGATCTGATCTCGGGGCTCATCGCCGCCCACGACGAGGGTGACCGGCTCACCGAGCAGGAGATGATCTCCACCTGCGTCCTGCTGCTCAACGCGGGCCACGAGGCCACCGTGAACGCCACGGTCAACGGCTGGTACGCCCTGTTCCGCAACCCGCAGCAACTGGCCGTCCTGCGCGCGGACCACTCCCTGGTCCCGCGGGCCGTCGAGGAGCTCATGCGCTACGACACCCCGCTCCAGCTCTTCGAACGCTGGGTGCTGGACGACATCGAGGTCGACGGGACGACGATCCCGAGGGGCGCCGAGATCGCCATGCTCTTCGGCGCCGCCAACCACGACCCCGCGGTGTTCCAGAACCCCGAGCACCTCGACCTCACCCGCTCGGACAACCCGCACATCTCCTTCAGCGCCGGTATCCACTACTGCATCGGCGCCCCCCTGGCCCGTATCGAACTGGCGGCCTCCATGACGGCCCTGCTGGAGAAGGCCCCGACGCTGACCCTGGCGGCGGAGCCGCAGCGCAAGCCGAACTTCGTGATCCGCGGACTGGAGGGGCTGCGCGTCGACACCGCGTCCCGCGGCTGACCGGGCGAAGTGATTCCTCAGGCTGCAACGGCCGTTACTCAGGCTGCAGTTGAGTACGCGTGCTCATACCCGGCGCTCGCTGCGCGACCAGTATTGGACGCACGGCGCCGCCAAGAGCGCCGATGGGATCCAACTGAACCTGCGGGGGAATTTCTCATGTCGCGTCGTATCGCTGTTTCCGTTGCTGCCGGTGTCGTCGTCCTCGGTGGTGCCGGTGCCTTCGCCTTCGCCTACGCCGGGGACCAGTCGCCGGCGCTGGCGCACAGCACGGCCCGCTACACGGCTCCCGCGGCCGACCGTGACGGTTCGTTGAGCTTCACCACCGATGTCACGGCGTCCTCCGACGTCAAGAGCGTGAAGGTGCTGGCGTGGCCCGCGAACTCGTCCTTCGCGAAGAAGGGGCTGACGGCCAAGGACATGGCCAATGTCGAGTCGGCCGTCTGCAAGCCCTCGGGCGGCGACAGCGAGCGGTGCACCTACAAGGCCGCCGTCACCCGCGCCGACGCCGAGGACTCCCCGCGCGGTCTGTGGCACGTGGCCGTCCTGGTCACCGCCAAGGACGGCGCCACGACCCTGGACACCAAGGCCGCCGACTTCACGGTGGCCTGATGGCGCGGGCAAAGCTGCCCGGTCAGTCCTCGCGGGGCCGTCGTCGGCCCACCAGCCGCACCAGCAGGGTGAGGACCAGAAGCGGCAGGAAGGCTCCGGCCAACACCATGAACGGCAGTTCCGTGAGCAGGACCGTGGGATCCATGCCCTCGTTCTCGAAGCTGCCGCCCAGGCGGCGTTGGGTGCGGGGTGTGGACAGCCACAGCGCCGGGGCCGTGATCGCCCCCGCCGCCGACAGCGCGCAGCCCCCGCAGGTCAGGCCGTCCGCATTCCACTTCATGACGGGAGGGACGCGCGGGCCCGGGCCTGCGGTTCAGGTCGTCAGGTCCCGTCGTCGCAGTCCCGCGAGGCCTCCTGCCACCAGCACCGCCGCGAGCGCGAGCAGCACCAGCACCGGTCCCCACTCCATCCCGCCGCCCGGCAGCTTCGGCAGGTGGCCGAAGGGGGAGAGGTCCAGGACCGGTTGGGGGACGTCCAGGGCTGGGCCCACCCAGCCGATCAGCAGCACCGCCCCGGCGACTCCCCAGGAAAGGGGAGCCAGCCGTGGGGCCAGGCCGTACAGCAGGACCGCCAGTCCGCCGACCACCCACACCGCGGCCACCTGCACCAGGCACGCGCCCAGGACCGGGCCGACCTCCTTGCCGTAGCCCACGGCGAGGCCGAGGCCCGCGAGCAGCATGATGAGCACCGCGCCGCCGAAGGCGATCACAAGGTGCCCCAGAGCCCACCTCAGCCGCCCCACCGCGTTCGCCAGCAGTGGTTCCGCCCGCATCGAGGTCTCCTCGCCGTGCAGTCGCAGTACCGACGCGACGACGTACAGCGCGGCCACCAGCCCCAGCATCCCGGTCATCGAGGCGAGGAAGGCATCCGTGATGCCGGACTGCCCGCCCATCCGCTCGAAGATCTCGCGGGCCTTCTCGTTGTCGCCGACCAGGCCGGCCACGCCGTCGGTGAGGCCGCCGTAGACCACCCCGGCGAGGAAGAAGCCGATCGACCAGCCGAGCACACTGCCCCGCTGGAGCCGCCAGGCCAGGGCGCCCGCCGTGCCCAGCCGGCCGAAGGGTGGTCCCGGGCGCGTCGCCACGAAGCTCATGCCCGCGTCCCTGCGGCCCGCCAGCACATAGGCCAGCACGCCCTGTGCCGCGATCGCCGCTGCGAACAGCCCCAGTACCCACCAGCGTTCGCCCGCGAAGGCACGCAGCTGCGACAGCCACCCGAGAGGCGACAGCCAGGTCAGGACGGACGAGCCTCCCCCAGAGCCGAAAGCCTGGGAGGTGCCCCCAACCGACGCCGAGTCGCCCGCCGCCCGCAGTGCGAAGGCCGTGCCCAGCACGCCAGCGGTCAGCCCCCTCGCCAGCCGCGCGCTCTCCGTCAGCTGCGCCACGATCGCGGCCATGGTGGCGAAGAGCATCCCCACGGCTCCGAGGCCGAGACCGAACGCGACTGCTCCCGCGGTGCCTTGGCCCGCCAGACCCGCAGTCACCAGCAGCGCCAGCACCCCGCTCGCCACGGCCGCCGCCAGCAGCGCCGCCGTCAGCGAGGCACGGCGGCCCACCGCCCCCGAGGCGATCAGCTCGTGCCGGCCACTCTCCTCCTCGTCACGGGTGTGGCGTACGACGACCAGGAGACCGGTGACGGCGGCGAGCGCGCCCGCGTAGACGCCGACGCGCCAGGCGGTGAGGGCGCCGAGGGAGTCGTCGAAGACGGGGCCGATCAGCGCGCGCAAGGAGGAGTTGGTGGCTACCTGGTGGAGCAGGTCGGTGCGCTCGGCCTCGGTGCCGTACAGGCCCCTGAGGGTGTTCGGCATGGACAGGACCATGAGGGCGTTCACCGCCACCCACACCGGGATCATCAGCCGGTCGCGGCGGAGGTTGAAGCGCAGCAGCACTCCCGTGCCCGCGAGGGAGGTCATGACGCGGCCCCCTCCTCCTGGTAGTGACGGAGGAACAGTTCCTCCAGCGTCGGAGGTGTCGACGTCAGCGAGCGCACGCCCGAGTCGGTCAACTGCCGTAGCACCGGGTCGAGTTTGTCCGTGTCCACCTGCAGCCGGACCCGATTGCCCTGTACGTCGAGGTCGTGGACGCCCGGCAGCCGCGCCAACCCGTTGGGGGCGCCCGCGAGTTCGGCCGTGATGCTGGTCCGGGTGAGGTGGCGCAGCTCGGCCAGTGAACCCGACTCCACCGTGCGGCCGCGCCGGATGATGCTGACGCGGTCGCAGAGTTCCTCGACCTCGCTGAGGATGTGCGACGACAGCAGGACGGTACGGCCGCGGTCGCGCTCCTCCTCGACGCAGCGCCGGAAGACCGCCTCCATCAGCGGATCCAGGCCCGACGTCGGCTCGTCCAGGATCAGCAGGTCCACGTCCGAGGCGAACGCGGCGACCAGGGCGACCTTCTGGCGGTTGCCCTTCGAGTAGGTGCGGCCCTTCTTCGTGGGGTCCAGCTCGAAGCGTTCGACCAGCTCGGCGCGGCGCGCCGGGTCGAGGCCGCCGCGGAGACGGCCGTACAGGTCGATGACCTCGCCGCCCGACAGGTTCCGCCACAGCGTCACGTCCCCGGGGACGTAGGCGATGCGTCGGTGCACCTCGACCGTGTCCGTCCACGGGTCGCAGCCCAGCACCTGCGCGGCTCCGGAGTCGGCGCGCAGCAGGCCGAGCAGGACGCGGAGGGTGGTGGACTTGCCGGCGCCGTTGGGGCCGAGGAAGCCGTGCACCTCACCGGTCTCGACGTCCAGGTCGAGGCCGTCGAGGGCGTGGGTGCCGCCGAACGACTTGTGGAGTCCGGAGACGCTGATTGCCTTCGTCATACTTCGGAACGTACGCTTCTTTCAGAAATTTGTGAAGTTAAGGAAGTGTATGAAGCCCCGTTAGGGTGGTGGCCATGACGGATGCGGTGGGGCGTGACCAGGAGGCGGTCTCGAAGTTCGTGGAGAGCTTCGCCGCACAGCTCGTCGAAGCCGGGATGCAGCGCATGCCGGCCCGGGTCTTCGCCGCGCTCCTGTCCTCCGACGAGGGCACCATGTCCTCCGCCGAACTGGGCGAGCAGCTGCGGATCAGCCCCGCCGCGGTCTCCGGTGCGGTGCGCTATCTCGCTCAGACGCACATGGTCTCGCGCGAGCGGGAGCCCGGTTCACGCCGCGAGCGCTACCGGGTGCACGGTGACCAGTGGTACGAGGCCCTGACCAACCGTGAGGCAGTCCTCAAGCGGTGGGAGGTCGCCCTGCGCGAGGGTGTCAGCAGCCTCGGCGCCGACACGCCCGCGGGACGCCGTATGGCCGAGACGCTCGCCTTCTTCGAGTTCGTCGAGGGCGAGGTCGCGGCCATGATGGAGCGGTGGCGGGTGCACCGCCAACAGCTTTTCGGCGACTAGGAGTTGAGGGGCTACCGCTCCTTGGTCTCCTCCAGGACCGTCCGCCCCAGCAGCAGATACCGTTCCGGTGAGCGTCGCTTCAGGTACTGCGCGTACCCGATGCCCAGTGCCGCGACCGCCGCGACCAGCCACGGCGTGGCCTTCAGGACGAGGGAACCCGACTCCGTACCGGCCGCAGCTCCCATGTTGGACACCAGCAGGACGACCACGGCGAGCATCGCGACACCGCCGACCAGCGGGGCGGTGAACGTCTTGAACCAGTGGCGGCTCTCCGGGTGGTGCGTGCGGAAGTACGCCAGCACCGCGAAGGAGCACACGGCCTGGACGATCAGGATCGCCATGGTGCCGAGGATGGCGAGCAGGACGTACGTGCCGTTGTACGGGTCCTTGCCCGCCGCCGCGAAGGCGAGGAGCAGGAGTCCCGTCACGACGGTCTGCACCAGGCCCGCGATGTGCGGCGAGCCGTGCCGGGCGTGGGTGCGGCCGACCGTGTTCTTCAGCGAGGGCAGGACGCCCTCGCGGCCCAGCGCGTACATGTAGCGGGCGGCGCAGTTGTGGAAGGCCATGCCGCAGGCCAGCGAGCCGGTGATCATCAGCCACTGCATGACGTCGACGGCCCAGTGGCCGACGTACTGCTCGGTCGGCCCGAAGAAGAGCTGGAGGGGGTTGGCGGTGGCGACCTTGACGGCGTTCGACTCGCCGGTGCCCGAGATGGCCATCCAGGAGACGAACACGTAGAAGACGCCGACGCCGAGGACGGAGATCATCGTCGCCTTGGGGATGATCTTCTTCGGGTTGCGGGACTCCTCGCCGTACATCGCCGTCGACTCGAAGCCGACCCACGACCAGAAGGCGAAGAAGAGGCCGAGTCCGGCGGAGGTGCCCTTGAAGGCGTTGACGGGGTTGACCGGGTCGAGGCTGAAGCCGTTCGGGCCGCCGCCGTGGAAGGCGACCGAGATCGCCATCGCGGCGAGGATCGTCACCTCGGTGGCGAGCAGGACGACGAGGAGCTTCTCGGCGACCGAGATGCCGAACCAGGTGCCCATCGCGTTGATCGCGAGCATCAGGATCGCGAACGCCCACCACGGGATGTGGAGCCCCGTCTGGTCCTTCAGCGTCCCCGTCGCGAACGTGGAGAAGATACCGATGAGCGCCGGTTCGAAGACGACGTACGCGAAGGTGGCGAGCAGTCCCGAGGCCAGGCCGACGGTGCGGCCGAGGCCGTAGGAGATGAAGCCGTAGAAGGCGCCCGTCGAGGTGATGTGCTTCGCCATCGAGGTGAAGCCGACGGAAAAGATTGCCAGGACGACCATTGCGACGAGGTAGCTCGCCGGGGCCCCGATGCCGTTGCCGGAGGACACCATGAAGGGCACGTTGCCGGTCATGGCGGTGATCGGCGCGGCGGTCGCCACGGCCATGAAGACCACCCCGAGCAGGCCCACGGCGTTGGCCTTCAGTCGGTGGACCGAGCCGTCCCCGTCCGTGTCCGTCGCCGGGGCGACTCCTTCGTCCACTGCCATCGGATGGCCCCTCTCCTTGCCCGTTCACTGTGTGTCGAACCGGAACTCTGTAGGCCGAATGAGTCGAGCAAGGGTCTCGGGGCGTTAAAAGTTTGTCAACCAGACCTTTAGAAATCTGGCGGCAACACGTGGCTCGTAGCGTCGCCGCATGAGCTATTCGTCCGTGCTCGGTGGCCGACACCACCGCTTCGAGAGCCTCGCCCGTCTGCTCGCCGCCGCGAGCCCCGAACGCTCCGGTGACCGCCTGGCCGGACTCGCCGCCGCGTCCGAACAGGAGCGGGTCGCCGCGCGCTGGGCGCTCGCCGAGGTACCGCTCGCGGACTTCCTCGCCGAGCCGCTGATCCCGTACGAGGCCGACGACGTGACCCGGCTGATCCTCGACACGCACGACGCGGCGGCGTTCGCGCCGGTGGCCTCGATGACGGTCGGCGGGTTCCGTGAGTGGCTGCTGTCCCAGGCGGCGTCCGCGGAAACGCTGGCCGCCGTGTCACCCGGGCTCACGCCCGAGATGGTCGCGGCGGTCTCCAAGCTGATGGGCAACGCGGATCTGGTCGCCGTGGCCCGCAAGGTCAGCGTGGTCACCGCGTTCCGCTCGACGATCGGACTGCCGGGGCGGCTGGCGACCCGGCTCCAGCCCAACCACCCCACCGACGACCCCGCGGGCGTGGCGGCGGCCCTGCTGGACGGCCTGCTCCTCGGCTCAGGCGACGCCGTCATCGGCATCAACCCGGCCACCGACAGCCCCAGGGCCGTACGGGACCTGCTGGAACTCCTCGACGGGGTGATCGGGCGGTACGAGATCCCGACCCAGTCCTGCGTGCTGTGCCATGTCACGACGAGCGTGGACCTGATGGAACGCGGCGCCCCCGTCGACCTGGTCTTCCAGTCGATCGCGGGCACCCAGGCGGCCAACGCCTCCTTCGGGGTGACGCTGGGTCTGCTCGACGAGGCGTACGAGGCGGCGCTGAAGCTGGAGCGGGGGACCGTCGGCACCAACGTCATGTACTTCGAGACCGGGCAGGGCAGCGCCCTTTCGGCGGACGCGCACCACGGGGTCGACCAGCAGACGGTGGAGGCACGGGCGTACGCGGTGGCCCGCCGCTACGACCCGCTGCTCGTCAACACCGTGGTCGGCTTCATCGGGCCGGAGTACCTCTACGACGGCCGGCAGATCCTGCGCGCCGCCCTGGAGGACCACTTCTGCGGCAAGCTGCTCGGGCTGCCGATGGGCCTGGACATCTGCTACACGAACCACGCGGACGCCGATGACGACGACGTGGCGACCATGCTGACCATGCTCGGCGTGGCCGGCGCGTCCTTCGTGATCTGCACGCCGGGCGGCGACGACATCATGCTCAACTACCAGTCGGCCTCTTACCACGACGCCCTGTACCTCCGTGAGGTCCTGGGCCTGCGCCCGGCACCGGAGTTCGAGAACTGGCTCGCCTCGATCGGGCTGCTGGACGAGCGGGGCGGCATCCGCGAGGTCTCCGGAGAGATCCACCCGTTGACGGCGATCGCCGGACGGGAGTCGGCGGCGTGAGCGAGATGACCGTGCAGGCAGACATGACGGATACGGCCGTACAGGCGGAGGGAGTCGGTGGCATGACCGAAGTGGCCGTACAGGCAGGTGAGTTGTGGGCCGAGCTACGGCTGCGCACGCAGGCCAGGATCGGTCTCGGCCGGGCCGGCTCCGCGCTTCCCACCCGGCACCGCCTCGAACTCCAGGCCGCCCACGCGGCGGCCCGGGACGCGGTGCACTCGCCGTTCGAGCCGGACGTCATCGCGGCGGGGCTGGCGGGTACGCCGACGGTACGGGTCCGCAGCGCGGCGGCCGACCGGCTCACCTACCTCCAGCGGCCCGACCTGGGCCGCCGCCTCGATCCGACGGACCGTGCGCACCTCCCGGTGGGGGAGTGGGACGTGCTCTTCGTCGTCGCCGACGGGCTCTCCAGCCGGGCGGTGCACGAGCACGCGGCGGCGGTGGTGCGCGGGACGACGGCCCGCCTCGGGGACTGGCGCGTCGCCCCGGTCGTCCTCGCCGAACAGGCCCGCGTGGCCCTCGGCGACGACGTGGCGGCGGCGATGGGCGCGGCGATGGTGGTGGTGCTGATCGGCGAACGCCCCGGCATGTCGGCGGCGGACTCCCTGGGCGCGTATCTGACGTACGCGCCGAAGCCGGGGGTGACGACCGACGCCGACCGTAACTGCCTGTCCAACATCAGGCCGCCGCTGGGACTGTCGTACGAGGGCGCGGCGGCGAAGCTGGCGGGGCTCATGGGGCGGGCACGGGAGCTGGGACGCACCGGCGTGGAACTCAAGGACAACAGCGATCACGGTGAGGCGGTCGAGCGCCTGCCCTGAGCAGCCCTGGGGCGGCCACCCTGAGCAGCCGTCCCGGAGGGCTCACCGCCTCTGCTCTGACGCGCCCCGCGAAGCTCACCGCGACCGCCGTGACCGCCCCGCGGAGCTCACCGCGACCGCCGTGACCGCCCCGCGGAGCTCACCGCGACCGCCCTCACCCGTCCCGGTCCGTCCCGGTCCATCCCGTCCCGCGGAGCTCACCGCGGGACCGTGAGTCGCAGTGCCCCCTCCCGTACCACCCAGGTCCGTCTCCGTACCGGTCCCGCCACCCCGGTGTCCGCCCGGTAGCGGAAGTCCGCCCCCGTGACCGTCACCGTCCTGCCGGAGGCAAGCAGCGGGGACGCCTCCGCGCCCACCGACAGCGGCCGCACCTCGACCGAGGCCAGGCCGTTGCCGGAGCCCGGGGTGACCGACACCGCTTCCAGCGGCTGGTCCAGGTCCACCAACATGACGCCGTCGACCTCCACCCGCAGATGGGCGGGGCCGGGAGCCGGCACGAACGGCTCCCGGGCGGGCCGGGCCGGCACCAGGGTCCGTACCAGCGACTGGTAGGTCCGCAGCCAGGGCCGTCCGGCCTCCGTCGCCCCGGCGGGCTCCGGGATCCACAGGGGCGGGATGCGCAGCGTGCCAAGCACCACCCCGTCGCTGTCGTCGACCAGCAGGTCAAGCCGCCGCTCGGCGCCGTCCAGCACCGCCCGCGAGGCCGCCACCGCCCCCGTCGGCAGCCCCAGTGCGCGGGCGACGCCCAGCATCGGGCCCACCGGCACCATCGACAACACACATTGCGCCAGTTCCCGCTGCCGGTGCAGCAGTACCACCGCCCGCATCAGCGCGCGGTCGTCACCGACCACCACCGGCCGCCGGGAGCCGCGCCGGGCCAGTGCCCGGGCGAATTCCTCGGGCCCCTCCGGCAGGCACACCTTTGTCGCCGCACCCGCGCTGAGCACGTCTTTCACGATCCGTACGGACTCGCCGTCGGTCTGCCGGGCGACCGGATCGATCACTACGAGCAGCTGATCGGAAGTCGCGGAAGTCGCCACCTCGGCCATGCCTCGCTTCCTCGGGTAGCATCTTTGTGCAAGAGCCCCTTGCGCTATTGCGCCAGGGGCTTCGTCTATTCCGGGGCATCCGGGTCCGACGGACAGCGGCCGACGACGGCCGTTGGTGCACGCGACGGTGAACCGTACGCGTACATCCCTGACCTTGGACATGCCCCGCCCGGAAGGGGTGTACGCGCGTGCCCGCACTTGTGCTGCTCGGTGCTCAGTGGGGTGACGAAGGCAAGGGAAAGGCGACGGACCTGCTAGGTGGGTCGGTCGACTATGTGGTGCGCTACCAGGGCGGCAACAACGCCGGCCACACGGTAGTCGTGGGCGATCAGAAGTACGCCCTCCACCTGCTCCCTTCCGGAATCCTGTCTCCGGGGTGTACCCCGGTCATCGGCAACGGTGTCGTCATCGATCCATCGGTCCTGTTCTCCGAGCTGAACGGACTGAACGACCGCGGCGTCGACACCTCCAAGCTCCTGATCAGCGGTAACGCCCACATCATCACGCCGTACAACGTCACCGTGGACAAGGTGACGGAACGCTTCCTCGGAAAGCGGAAGATCGGCACGACGGGGCGTGGCATCGGTCCTACCTACGCGGACAAGATCAACCGCGTCGGCATCCGCATCCAGGACCTGTACGACGAGTCGATCCTGACCCAGAAGGTCGAGGCGGCCCTCGACGGCAAGAACCAGCTCCTCACCAAGGTCTTCAACCGCCGGGCCATCGAGGTGGAGCAGGTCGTCGAGGAGCTGCTGGGCTACGCCGACCGGCTGAAGCCCTACGTCGCCGACACGGTCCTGGTGCTCAACCAGGCCCTGGAGCAGGACAAGGTCGTCCTGTTCGAGGGCGGCCAGGGCACGCTCCTGGACATCGACCACGGCACGTATCCCTTCGTCACCTCGTCGAACCCGACCGCGGGCGGTGCCTGCACCGGCGCCGGTGTCGGTCCGACGAAGATCAGCCGGGTCATCGGCATCCTCAAGGCCTACACGACCCGTGTGGGCTCCGGCCCCTTCCCCACGGAACTCTTCGACGCGGACGGCGACGCGCTGCGCCGCATCGGCGGTGAGCGGGGTGTCACCACCGGCCGTGACCGTCGCTGCGGCTGGTTCGACGCGGTGATCGCCCGTTACGCGACCCGCGTCAACGGCCTCACCGACTTCTTCCTCACCAAGCTCGACGTCCTCACCGGCTGGGAGCAGATCCCGGTCTGCGTGGCGTACGAGATCGACGGCAAGCGCGTCGAGGAGCTCCCGTACTCCCAGACCGACTTCCACCACGCGAAGCCGGTCTACGAGAACCTCCCCGGCTGGAGCGAGGACATCACGAAGGCCAAGACCTTCGCCGACCTCCCGAAGAACGCCCAGGACTACGTCAAGGCACTGGAGGAGATGTCCGGCGCCCCGATCTCCGCGATCGGCGTGGGCCCGGGCCGGGACGAGACGATCCAGGTCAACTCGTTCCTGTAAATCCCTTTTGTTCGTCAGCTGTTGGGCCGGTCATGGACATCCTTGACCGGCCCATGGCTTGCTCCTGGTTTCGCGCGCAACCGGCGGGACGCGACTATCTACGCGGGTAGTTCCCTCTCTCCTCCCTCGCCACCCCCAGGAGCCCTGCCATGCCCGTCAGTCCCATGAACCGCCGCGCGTTCGTGAAGAAGTCGGCCGTCACCGGGGCGGCCGTCGCCGCCGCGGGCAGCGTCGCGGCGGGGCCCGCCGAGGCCGCCGAGCAGCACCACAAGCCGGAGAAGAAGAACCGCACCTGGACGTTCTCCGTCCTCGGCACCACGGACCTGCACAGCCACGTCTTCGACTGGGACTACTACCTCGACAAGGCCTACAGCGACAAGACCGGCAACTCCGTCGGCGTCGCCCGGGTCGCCACGCTCATCAAGCAGCAGCGCGCGGCCAAGGGCGAGGAGCACGTGCTGCTCGTCGACGCCGGCGACATCATCCAGGGCACCTCCCTGGCGTACTACTTCGCGCGCGTGCAGCCCATCACCGACAAGGGCGCCCCGAAGCACCCGATGGCCGTCGCCATGAACCACATGCGCTACGACGCCGCCGCCCTCGGCAACCACGAGTTCAACTACGGCATCGAGGTGCTCCGCAAGTTCGAGAGCCAGTGCCACTTCCCGCTGCTCGGCGCCAACGCGCTGGACGCGAAGACGCTGAAGCCCGCCTTCCAGCCGTACACCGTCAAGCGGATCTGCGTCCCCGGCGCCCCCGACATCAAGGTCGGCATCCTCGGCCTCACCAACCCCGGTATCGCGCTGTGGGACAAGGACAACGTCAGCGGCAAGATGGTCTTCCCCGGCCTGGTCGAGCAGGCGAAGAAGTACGTGCCCCGGCTGCGCGCGCTCGGCTGTGACGTCGTCTTCCTCACCGACCACTCGGGCCTCGACGGTTCCTCGTCCTACGGCGACGAGCTTCCGTACGTCGAGAACGCCTCGAACCTCGTCGCCCAGCAGGTCCCCGGCATCGACGCGATCCTCGTCGGACACACCCACGTCGAGGTGCCGTCGTACACCGTGAAGAACGACGAGACCGGCGAGGACGTGCTCCTGTCCGAGCCGTACTGCTGGGGCTACCGGCTCAGCGTCTTCGACTTCGAGCTGGAGCTCGTGCGCGGTCAGTGGAAGGTGACCAAGAAGACCGCGCAGACCCTGAACCCCAACACGGTCGACGAGGACCCGGAGATCAAGAAGCTCCTGGAGGCCGACCACGAACTGGTCGTGAAGTACGTCAACACGGCCGTCGGCACCTGTACCGAGGACCTCTCGGCGGCGGAGTCCTGCTGGAAGGACGTCCCGATCATGGACTTCATCCACCAGGTCCAGATGGACACCGTCAAGGCGGGACTCTCCACCGCCGACGCCGCCCTCCCGCTCATCTCGGTCGCCGCGCCCTTCTCCCGCACCGCCGACATCCCCGCGGGCAGCGTCACCATCAAGGACATCGCCGGGCTCTACATCTACGACAACACCCTGTACGGCAAGAAGCTCACCGGCGCCCAGCTCAAGGACTACCTGGAGTACGGGGCGAAGTACTACCACCAGGTGCCGGCCGGCACCGCCGTGGACACCTCGACGCTGACCAACGCCAACAGCTTCTGGGACTACATGTACGACACCGCCGCGGGCGTCTCGTACGACATCGACATCGCGCAGGCGGAGGGTTCGCGGATCAAGAACCTGTCCTACAACGGCACTCCTGTCGCCGACGACCAGGTCTTCGTCGTCGCCGTCAACAACTACCGGGCCAACGGCGGCTCCGGCTACCCGCACATCGCGGCCGCCGACATCGCCTACAGCTCCACCAACGAGATCCGCCAGCTGATGATCGACTACGTGACGTCGAAGGGCGCCCTGGACCCGAAGGACTTCGCGGTCACCAACTGGAAGCTGACGCAGGGCGGTACGGCGGTGTTCTCCTGAGGCCGTAGGCCGCCGAAGCAGTCGTAGTCGTAGTCGCAGTCGTTGAAGTTTCGCCGACTGAAGGCGCGATAAGCGCAACCTGTCAGCAGGCCATGCTTATTTCTTCGATATGCGTCGCACATCTCCCAAAGGGGACGTGGCCCGGACGCGCGCGCATTGAACTGTCAACAATTTTGCTGGTAGTTCTCTCGTTCAGCGCGCGCGTCCCACCCAACCTCGTCCCCAGGGAGTGTTCGTGAGCAGGGAAAGAACCAGTCAGGCGCGCAAGCGGCGCACATGGCGGGCCGTGGCCGGAGTCGCCGCCGGTGTCGTCCTCGTCGGTGGTGGATTCGTGGCGGCGAACGCCGCGACCCCCGGCAACTCGAAGGCTGCGGCCCACTTCGCGGTGGACAAGAAGGCCACCGGTACCGCCGCCGTGGTCAGCGCCGCCAACGCGTTCCTCAACACGCTGGACTCCGACCAGCAGGCGGACACGGTCCTGGACTTCAGCCAGGCCAACGCGACCGCCTGGTCGAACCTGCCGTGCGGCGGCAGCTGCCGTCCCGGCATCCAGACCGGCTCGCTGACCGACGACCAGCTCACCGCCCTGCAGAACGTGCTGAAGGTGGCCCTGGGGTCCGGCAAGGACACCGGCTACGAGCACGTCATGCAGACCCTCGCGGCCGACGACGTGCTCGCCTCCGCGCAGAGCACCAGCTCCTCGTCCGCCGCCCCGACGGACGCCCCCTCGGCGGACCCGACGGCCACCTCCACGGCCACTTCCACAGCCACGGACGTTCCGACCGACGTCCCGACCGGCACCCCGCCCTCGGGCGGCCCCGGAGGCGGTGGCGGCGGTGGCGGATACGGCAGCGGCGTCTACTTCCTGGCGTTCCTCGGCACCCCCTCGGCGACCGGAACCTGGCAGCTGCACTTCGGCGGCCACCACCTCGCCGTGAACATCACCTACAAGGACGGCAAGGTCGCCGGCGCCAGCCCGTTCTTCAGCGGCGTCGAGCCCACCACCTGGACCGACGACGACGGCACCACGTACTCCCCGATGGCGAGGTTCCGCGACGGCCTGCTCAAGGTCACCGGCAGCCTGACGACCGAGCAGCTGGCCACCGCCAAGCTGTCCGAGTCCTTCGGTGACGTACTGCTCGGCCCGGGCAAGGACGGCCAGTTCCCGGCGACCAAGGAGGGCATCAAGGTCAGCACGCTGTCGGCGAAGCAGAAGAAGCTGGTCCTGGAGGCCATCCACCCCTGGGTCGCCAACGTGGACGACGCCACGGCGAAGAAGCTCATGAAGACGTACGAGCACGAGCTGAACCAGACCTACCTCAGCTACTCCGGCGGCACCGGTCTGGACACCCAGGGCGACTACGTCCGGATCGACGGCCCCAGCGTCTGGATCGAGTTCGTCTGCCAGGACGGCGTGGTCTACCGGGACCAGATCCACTACCACACCGTGTACCGCGACCACACCCGCGACTACGGCAGCGAGTTCTCCTTCTCATGACCGGACCGCGAAACTGGCTGACCACAGCGCTGCGCTGGGTTGCCGGGATCGCGATCGCGGTACCGGCGGCGCTCCTCCTCGGGGCGTCGCCGGCCGCCGCGCATCCGATGCCGCACTCCGTGGTCCGGCTCGACGTGTACGAGCACTCGGTCTCCGCCCGCCTGGAGATCCCCGTCGACGAGTTCGCGCGGGCCAGCGGGATCGACGTGTCCGAGAAGACGCTGACCGCCCGCACCGGCGCCGTCCGCGCCTACCTGGTGGCGCACATCCACCCCACCGCCACCGACGGCCGGACCTGGCAGGTCAGCATCGGCCGCCTCAGCCTGAGCCAAGCCGTCCAGACCGGCACCGGCACCTACCGCGAGCTGGCCGCCCGCGCCGAACTCACCCCGCCGGCCGGTGCCGACGTACGTCACTTCACCTTCGGCTACGACGCCGTCGTCCACCAAGTCATCACGCACACCGTGCTGGTGACGGTCCGACAGGACTGGGCGGCGGGGCAGGTCGACGGCGAGGGCACCACCCAGGTCGGGACGATCCGCGTCGACACCCGGACCATGAAGGTCCCGGCGCTCAAGGTCGATCTCGGCGCGGGCAGCGCCTGGCGGGGCTTCGTCGCCATGCTCGAACTCGGCGGCGACCACATCCTCACCGGCACCGACCATCTGCTGTTCCTGCTCATCCTGCTGCTGCCCGCCCCGCTCGCGGCCAGAGCCGGGCGCTGGGACGGACTGGTCGGCGCCAGAAGCGCCCTGACCCGCATCGGCGGCATCACGCTCGCCTTCACCGCCGGTCACTCCATGGCGCTGGCCGCCACCGCGCTCGGCCGCCTGGACATCCCCGGCCGGCCGGTCGAGGCGTTCATCGCGGCCAGCATCCTGGTCGGCGCGATCCATGCCGTCCGACCCCTCTTCCCGGGCAGGGAGGCGCTGGTGGCCGGGGTCTTCGGGCTCGGCCACGGCATGGCGTTCTCCTTCGTGCTCGCCGAAATGCAGCTGACCACAGGCCAGTTGGTGACCAGCCTCCTCGGCTTCAACCTCGGCATCGAACTCGTCCAGCTGCTGCTGGTCTGCCTCGCCCTGCCGTCGCTGCTCGTCCTCGCCCGGCTGCGGGTCCAGCCGGTGCTGCGGCTGACCGGCGCGGTGCTCACCGGCACGGCGGCCCTCGGCTGGCTCGCCGACCGCCTTGGCCTGCCCAACCCGGTTGCCCGGGTCGCCGACAGCGCCGGATCCCATACGGCGGTGCTGCCGGCCGCGCTGACTGCGCTCGCCGTGGCCGCGCTGGCCGCGACCGCCTGGACGCGGGTCGTCCGCAGGCGCACACGGCCCGCCGTGCCGGACGGCATACCGGCACACCCAGAAGCCCCCGCGTCGAAGCTCGCGGGCACGCCGTGAGCACGACGGGTCCCCGGCCGTCCGGCCGGGGACCCGCTCCGTTCACCGGTGCTCAGCAGCTGTTCGCCCAGATGTGGGAGTCACCCCGGTCGTTGGCGACGCCGTTGTAGCCGACCTCCTGGCCGGGGGCCAGACAGATGGTCATGGGGCCGAGCTGCTGGGCGGAGGCGTACACCTTGACGTGGTCCTTGATGCCGGGGCCGGAGATGCCGTGGTTCGCCCACGAGGAGTCCTGGTCGGCCATGTTCCCCTCCCACCAGCCGTCGTCGCCGGTCCACTCGATCTTCTGGCCCTGGAAGTTGGCGTCCGTCCACGCGCAGAAGTTCCCGCTGCCGCAGGCCGCCGCCTGGGCCGAGACCGAGGTGGCGAGGACGACTCCGGTGGCGAGCAGTCCGGCGGACAGGACGGCGATGAAGCGCTTCACTGGTTTCCTTTCGGGTGGGTGCCCGGGTGGCTGCCCGGGTGGGTTGTGCCCGGATGGGTGGTGCCGCCGCCCTTCAGCAGGGCGGTCGCTGTGGTGAGGGCATGGGCGCGCAGCCGTCGCCACTCCGCGATCTCCGCGCGGTGCGCGGCGCGGACCTCGGCGAGCGGACGGCCGGTCCTCGCGGCCTCGGGTTCCAGGTTGTTGACGACGACGGACGTACGGAACCAGCGGGCCTGGTCGCCGTAGAGCTTCTGCTGGGCTGCCGCGAGACAGCCGTCGGTGTGGGCGCGGACCGTGTAGCCGGTGGGCAGCCGGAGCGACAGCTCCGCCTCACCGGCGCCGAACAGGGCCTCGGACACGTGCTGTTGATCCGACGTCGCGGTGAGACCCCGACGGGTCAGGCAGTCGTCGGTGAGTTTGCGGGTGGCCGCCTTGACGACGTCGTCGGCGCTGGGCGCCGGGCGGGCCGTGCAGGCGGTGAGCAGAGCGAGGAGGACGGCCAGAGCCGTCGTCGTACGAGGACGCATGGGCGGATCGGTGGGCGGGTCAGCCGGCCTCGCAGCCCATCGTGGTGTCACTGACCCCGTCGAACTTCGTGGCCCAGGCCCAGTTGTCGGAGTAGTCGTCCGGCCGGATCGCCCGGTACAGACAGGCGCCGCCGCCCTGGAAGCTGATCGCGTACACCGTGCCGGGTGCGTGCGAGTCGAAGGAGTACGCGTGCCGCTTCACCCGGGGCTCCGCCTCCTTGTATCCGGGTGGCGCGTAGTCCCAGGCGCCGCCCGGTCCCATCTGCCCCGGCTCGGCCCAGAAGTAGACATGCCCCGGCGGTACGGCGGCCGCGTGTGCGGGCGGGGCGGCGAGGGGCATGAGGGCAGCGAGGAGGACCGGGATGATCAAGGCAGGGCGCATGCGCGCTGCATGCCCAGCCGATTGTGGGCGTATGCGGACATTCACCCGTTCAGTGGATCATCGTGCCCGGTGTCGGTGAGAGCGCCGGTGCCGATGGCGCACGAAACCCCGGCGTCCACAGGGCAGTTGGCTGCCGGGTGGACACCGGGGTGCGGCGCTTCGAGCCGTGGGGCTTCAGGCCGTGGGGTGCGGTCGACGGCCGCTGATGCTCCGGTACGCCGCCCCGAGCACCGCCGCGTTCACCACGGCGCCGGCGGCGATCCCGGCCCAGGCCAGAGCACCGGGCAGCATCACGAACAGCAGCGAGGCCGGGGCCGTGACCAGGAACGCCCAGACACCGGCGAGGCTCGCGTCGGCGTGCTCGACGAACAGTGCGTCCACACCGACCCAGCCGATGACAGCGGCCACGACGGCCAGGTAGCCGAGGGAGAGCGGGTTGAGGAAGAAGCGCGAGCCGGTCATCTGGACCCCCAGGAAGGCGTGTCGGAGCTTCGGGCCCCGCTTGTGGTCCCCACGATGCCGGGTGACGGGAGCCGCCGCCTGAGTAGCGGTACTCAACCTCCGGGACCGGGTACCCAGGCCCCCCGCTGTGCCCGGCCCCGCAGGGTGAACGTCCGTGCCGCGCACCCCGGCACACCCTCCCCGCCGTCGGCAGCCCCTCCGAACCGCGCTCGCCGTCCGACGCGCGGGAGGGGTCCACACAGGAACCCGCCCGCGCGGGCCGCACGCGCAGGCCGCGGCTCAGGTCCTCGCAGGGGATCGCCGTCCCTGTCACGGCCGTAGCGGACCGGGGGGCGGCCCAACTCGTAGGTGGAACTGACGTGTTCGCACGCGCGGGGGCGGTAGCGGCCAGGCGAGACCGCAGGCCGGATCGATCACCGTCCGTCTGTGGGTGGGAAGACCCCGTCCCGCCCACGAAGGCCGCGTCCGGGTTTGCCGGTCCGCCGCGTCGGCGGGGGCGGGCCGCACGCGCAGGTCGTGGCTCAGGGCGGATGCCTTGGCGAACGGTATGGAGGCACCCCCCGGGGCCAACGAGGGAGAAATGGTGCATATGGGAATACCCTGGGAGCGTGCATCGGCGTGTGTCGATCCGGAGAAGGTGAGTGCGATGCGCGTATTGCTCAAAGTGGTCATGGACACGGAGAAGGCGAACGAGGCCATCAGCCACGGCACCCTGCCGAAGCTGATCGAGGCGTCGCTGGAACAGATCAAGCCCGAAGCGGCCTACTTCACCGCCGAGAACGGCCAGCGCACCGCGTACCTGTTCTTCGACATGCAGGACAGCTCGCAGATGCCGGTGTTCAGCGAGCCGTTCTTCATGAACCTGGGTGCGAAGATCAGCTACACCCCGGTGATGAACTACGAGGACGTCCAGAAGGGGCTCTCCCAGCTGGGGCGTTGACCTCGGTTGACCTCAGCCGACCTCAGCTGAAGATGATCATCGAGCCCTGGGCGAGGCTCCTCGTCGCCGCCGCGTGCAGCCCCAGCCAGACATGGCGTTCACGGGCGAAGGGACTGGGGTCGTACGGCGCGGGCACGGCCGGTTCCTCCAGCTCCGTGGGAGCGCGCGGCGGCTCCGGCGGTGCCGGGGGATTGGCCGGATCGATACCGATCACCGGGGCCACGAGCTCCAGTTCCCGCAGCAGGGTCTGTGAGGAGCCCAACGGGCCGCCCCCCGCGAGGAGTTCGTCGTTGGCCAGCGGGTGCGGGAAGTCGACGGGGACGTACGCGCCCGCGTGGTCGTAGTGCCAGACCAGATGGGACTGCTGGGCCGTCGTCTCGAACATCTCCAGCAACTGCTCGTAGTCACCGCCGAGTTCGTCGACCGGGGTGACCGGGAGCCCGCAGACCTGGAGCAGATAGGCGCGCCGCAGGAAGTGCAGGGCGTCGTAGTCGAAGCCGGCCACCGGGGCGACCTCGCCGGCCAGGCCCGGCATGTACTGGTACACCGGCACCGGCGGCAACCCGGCCTCGGCGAGCACCTTGTTGTATTGCGCGAGTTCCTCGGCGAACGGGTTGTCCGGGGTGTGGCACAACACGTCGACGAGAGGCACCAGCCACAGGTCACAGGCCAAAAGACAGCTCCTCGGATACTCGCGGTGCGCGGATGTCATCACACGGTGGTCATGGCAGGGTAATCGGTGGGGCGCCGGGAGGGAGCCCGTCGTTGGGGAGTCGTATCGCAGTCGTATCGCAGTCGTAGGGACCGGGTGCAGGACCCATACCCGTGCGGGACGCGCTCAGTCGGCGGTGGAGCCCTCGATGAGGGTCAGATAGTGGCCGTTGTAGGTGGTGAGGAGTTCGCGGGCGGTGGCGGTGTCGCGCGCGTGGAGGGCGTCGGCGATCTCGGTGTGCCCGGACCACAGGCTGCCGCGCAGATCGGTGAACCGGCGCAGATGCTGGACCGTGCACACCCAGGTCTGCACCCGCAGCCGGTGCAGGAAGTCGGCGAGGTAGGTGTTGCCGAACAGGATGCTCAGCTCACGCCAGAAGCGCAGGTCGTAGCCGATCAGTACGGTCAGCTCGCCCGCCACGGCGGCCCGCCGGGCCTCCTCGCCGCGTCGCCGTACGCCCGCGACGGCCGCGGCGGTACGGGGCTCGTCGAGCTGCTGGAAGATCCGGTGCCCGGCGTCGAGCGCCTGGAACATGCCGTCCGTGACCAGGCTGCGGGCCTCGATCATGCCCCGGAAGTCGGCGAGGGAGTACTCGTGCACATGGAAGCCGCGGTGCTGGTCGGCCTCCAGGAGCCCCTGCGCGGACAGGTCGACGAGTGCCTCGCGGACCGGGGTCGCGGAGACGCCGTACTGCTCGGCGATCTCCTTCACCGTGAACTCCTGGCCCGGCTGGAGCCGGCCGGCCAGCACCTCGTCGCGCAGTGCGTCCGCGATCTGCTGCCGCAGCGTGCTGCGGGTGACGGTACCGCTGCCAGTGCTGCCGGGCATCGTCGGGGCGCCTCCCTCACGCGAGTGCAAATGGCGTGCTCGTACATATGTCTACGAGCACGCCACCTTACGCGTTCGAAGGCCGGGAAAGTTTACTCCGTGTATTCGTCCGCCACGGAGAGCGCCGTGTCCAACGCCGCCAGCCCCTCCTTCAGCTCGGACTCGCTCACGTTGCACGGGGGCACGACGTGCGTCCGGTTCATGTTGACGAACGGCCAGATGCCCTGCTTCTTCGCGGCGGCCCCGAACGCGGCCATCGGGGCGTTCGCCTCACCCGCCGCGTTGTAGGGCACGAGCGGCTCGCGGGTCTCCTTGTTCTTCACCAGCTCAAGGGCCCAGAACATGCCCACGCCGCGCACCTCGCCGACGCTGGGGTGCCGCTCGGCGAGTTCCCGCAGCGCGGGTTCCAGGACGGCCGTACCGAGGTGCTTGGCGTTGTCGACGACGCCCTCCTCCGCCATGACGTTGATCGTCGCGACGGCGGCGGCGCAGGCGAGGGGGTGCCCGGAGTAGGTGAGCCCACCGGGATACGGCCGCTTCCCGAAGGTGGCGGCGATCTCCTGCGAGATCGCGACGCCACCAAGCGGCACATATCCGCTGTTGACGCCCTTGGCGAAGGTCATGAGGTCCGGTACGACCCCGAACAGGTCGGCCGCGAACCACTCACCGGTCCGCCCGAACCCGGCCATCACCTCGTCGAGGATGAAGACGATCCCGTACTTGTCGCAGATCTCGCGGACCCCGGCGAGGTAGCCGGGCGGCGGAACCATGATCCCGGCGGTTCCGGGGATGGTCTCCAGGATGATCGCGGCGACGGTGGCGGGCCCCTCGAAGGCGATCGTCGTCTCCAGGTGCTCCAGCGCCCGGGCGGTCTCCTGCTCCTCGGTCTCGGCGTAGAAGCGGGACCGGTACAGGAAGGGCGCCCAGAAGTGCACGACCCCGGCGGAGGCGCTGTCGGAGGCCCAGCGCCGGGGGTCCCCGGTGAGGTTGACCGCCTGCTGCGTACCACCGTGGTACGACCGGTAGGCGGACAGCACCTTGGGCCGCCCGGTGTGCAGCCGGGCCATCCTGACGGCGTGCTCGACGGCGTCGGCACCGGCGTTGGTGAAGAAGATCTTGTCCAGGTCCCCGGGAGTCCGCTCGGCGATCAGCCGGGCCGCCTCGGACCGCGCCTCGATCGCGAAAGCGGGCGCGAACGTCGTCATCGTCGCCGCCTGCTCCTGGATCGCGGCGACGACCTTCGGGTGCTGGTAGCCGATGTTCGTGTAGACGAGCCCGCTGGTGAAGTCGAGATAGCGGTTGCCGTCGTAGTCCCAGAAGTACGACCCCTCCGCACCGGCGACGGCGAGCGGGTCGATGAGCTCCTGCGCGGACCAGGAGTGGAACACATGAGCACGGTCCGCGGCCTTCACGGCGGCGCCGACCTCGGGGTGTGGCTGAGGGGTCATACGAGCGAGCGTAAATGTCCGCGATACGGAAGCGGTATGGGCGTCCTGTCTGTGGACGGGGGCTGGATACGACACTCTGTCGATCCCGCCGGGCCTCGGCTGGTCCTCCGGCGGCGGAGTCGCACGAGCTCCGGCTCACCGCGACCGCGACGAGCAATCCCGGAGCATGGGCACCACACTCCCCACCAGCTCAATAGTGTTGGCCCGGCCGCTTGTCCGATGGGGCCTTCTGCTCGATGCTCAGTTCCAGGTGGCCGTTGTGCACCAGGCCTGTTGCCGCATCGCCGCATGCGAAATCGCCGCATGCGCATTGGCAGGGCGCCCCGGTGCAGGCCTTTCACCGCGACGTACACGACGGGGGGACGCAGGTGCCGCTCACAGACCCCGCGCTTCAGCGACGCAAACTGCGGGACCAGTTGCGCCGACTGCGCGAGTCGGCCGGATTCACCCAGCGGGACGTGGCCAACGAGATGGAGTGGTCGCTCTCGAAACTGATCAGGATCGAGTCCGGCCGGAACGGCATTTCCATCACGGATCTGCGGGCCCTGATAGCCCACTACAACGTGACCGACCAGGACCAGGTGGGCCGGCTGATCGCCATGGCCCGGGCGGCCCGGGAACGCCCCTGGTGGGACCGGTACCGGGACATCGCGGACCCGGCCTTCCTGCTCTCCCTGGGGTACGAGGGCGCCGCCTCGATCATCCGCACCTTCGAGCCGATACTGGTGCCGGGCCTGCTGCAGACCGAGGAGTACGCGCACGAGGTCCTGCGGCTGACGAGCACGCCGGAGCAAGTGGACATGCGAGCTGAACTCCGGTTCGAACGACAGGAGCGGCTGTTGCGCCCCGACGGGCCACAGCTGCACTTCATCCTCGACGAGAACACCGTCAGCCGGATGGTCGGCGGCCCCGCCGTGATGCGCCGTCAGGTGAGGCGTCTCAAGGAGCTGGCCGACCACCCGCAGATCTCCTTACGGGTCCTCCCGTTCGGCGCGGGCCTCTACCGCAACTTCCGGACCTCCTATGTCCTCTTCGAGTTCGAGGACCCGGAGGAGGACATCGTCCTGTACATCGAGCGGTCGAACGAGGAGGCCATCGTGCGGGAGGGAGTCGACTGGGCCGAGGACGACGCTCCCGCACGTTTTCTGGAGACGTTCTTCGATATAGAGCAACTTGCCCGGCTGGAGAGCACTCCGCCCATCCTCGACTCCGCCCGCAACCGGATTTCGCAGATCAGCTCCGCGGAGTCCGATCCTCCCGATGTGGAGGAAGCGGGCTGAGGGGTTCAGGGCTCAGGAAAGAATTCCAGCAGTTCGGGGAAAACGTCAGCACGGAACCGTCCGGATCCTTTGAGTCGCGCACCAGGATGGATGCAGAAAAGGCTACCTCTACGCAATTCCCCTGCGCACTCTTGCTGCTCTTGCGCCACTTCAGTGAGGAGTCGGCAGATGTGATCATTAAAGGCTCCGGGAGATAAAACGAGTAACCATACCCGAATGGGCTGGGATATGTGGCCCGCGCGCACGCGCGAGCTGGTCACCCTACAGGCAGAAAGGGGCTGCTGCGTGCCCATTGGTGTGTCGTTTCGATGTCTGTACGGATGTCTGCCCAGGTGACCGAGGGCTTCGGTGCGGGCAGGGGGTTTTCCACCCGGATGCCGAGCTCCACCATGACCCGTCCGGGCGTCAGGCGGGGCCGGGAAGCGGTTCTCGCGGGTGATCATTCTGCGATACGGCCGACTGCCACCTGGCACTTCGCCTGCGCTGTTCACCCCGAGACAGCCGCGCGCCAGCGCGCTGGTGGGCGGCTGGCGTTGGGCGTGACGGCTGAACGAAAAGCAGCGATCTGCCACTTGCCACATAGCTTCGAGGCCTAGATACTGATGGCAGAGATATTCGCTGCTCATGTCGATGGGCGGCCACGGTTCGCGGCGGCTACCGCGGATCATGAGCGAATCACCCCAATCGCCCAGATTGTCGAGCGACTGGTGGTGATTCGCTCTTCTTTTTTTGCTGATCACCTTCTGGCTGCTCTGGTGTAATTCACTTGTGGCGTGTGAAAATTGCATTGCAGGTTCGATTGAAGCTGCAATACGACGGGACGCTTATGTCTCTTGATTCTCTGGAGGAGGTGATTCTGGATGTATAGGGAGCTGGGCAAGGTCGTGGCCGACGCCATGCAGAGCTGGGCCAAGACGGTGCGGCTGTGCCTGTTGATCGCCGTGGTAGCCGCCGCGGCGATGGCTGCCCTGCATGTCAGGTGAGCGAGGGCGGTCCGTCCTCACGGGTAGCGAATATCTCGTCGGCGCCGGGCGAATGAGTCCTCGAGCGTCAACCATTGACAGCATGCTGCCTTTTTGACAGCATGCTGTCGTGTGATTGGCTCGGATCGAGGAGAAGCCGTGAGCGTTAGCCGCAAGCCCGTGCATCTCGCCGTGTACGACACCTTCGCCGACTGGGAGACGGGGTACGCCACGGCGTATCTCGCCCGGGCCGGGTACGACATCCTGACCACCGGCCCCGCGCGCGAGCCGGTGACCTCCGTCGGGGGTCTGCGGGTGCAGCCCGACTACGCCCTGGACGACGTACGGCCCTCCGACAGCTCCCTGCTGATCCTCCCGGGCGCCGACCTCTGGGACACCGGCGGCGACCTGGCCCCCTTCGCCCGCAAGGCGCGGGAGTTCCTCGACGCCGAGGTTCCCGTCGCCGCGATCTGCGGGGCCACCGCGGGACTCGCGCGCGAAGGACTGCTCGACGAACGGGATCACACGGGCGCAGTGTCCTTCTATCTGGCGGCCACTGGGTACGACGGCGGCGAGCGGTACGTCGACGCGGACGCCGTGACCGACGGCGGGCTGATCACCGCCGGACCCACCGAGCCCGTCGCGTTCGCCCGGGAGATCCTCCGGCTGCTCGGGGTGTACGACGGCGAGGTGCTGGAAGCCTGGTACCGGCTGTTCCACGACTCCGACCCGCAGGCGTACGCCGTGCTGGAGAAGGCGGCCGCGCAGTGAGCCGGGAACGGCAGGAACTGCTCAGCCGCAGTGCGCTCGGGGTGTTCCGGCTCAACGGGCAATTCCTCGGCGTGGCCGATGAGTTGGCGGGGCCCGCCGGGCTCACCGCCGCCTGGTGGCAGGTGCTCGGCGCGGTGCTCGGCCAGCCGTTGCCGGTCTCCGGGATCGCCCGGGAGATGGGCATCACGCGGCAGAGCGTGCAGCGGATCGCCGATCTGCTGGTGGAGCGGGAGCTGGCCGAGTACCGGCCCAACCCCGCCCACCGCCGCGCCAAGATCCTCGCGCCGACGGCGCAGGGGCGGGCCGCCGTGCGGCGGATCGACCCGGGGCACACGGCCTTCGCCGACCGGCTCGCGGAGACGTTCGGGGAGGCCGAGCTCGCCGAAGCCGTCGCGATGCTGGAGCGGCTGTCCAAGGTGCTGGACCAGCTCTCGACGGACGGCGGGCGGCCGTAGACACTGGTCTTCCGGCGTGCGGGGGTGCGGTCTCGGGGGAGGGCCTGCGGTGGAGGAGTCCGAGGAGCACGCTGCCGCCGATCCCGAGCACGGTCACTCCCGGCAACGCCCCTCGCCCGGCATGTACCTGACGCCGTACGCGCCCGAACCGGAGGAGGAGCCGGGGTCCCGCAGCCGTCCCGTCACGGCCGCCCTCGTCGCCGTCGCGCTGGTGGTCGCCGTGGGTGCCGGTGGAGCGGTCTACGCCATCCTGGAGGACACAGGTCCCAGCGTGACCCCGACGGCTCCCTCAGTGCCGGTATCGCCCTGAAGTCCCCTCGCGCGCAAGCCGGTTGAATGCCGCGCGACCCTCGTCCAGCCGACCCGGCTCGCACAGCCGTACGGGCTTGGTTCGAGCGCTGAATACCGCGTGCAGATGGACAACCCGATCGGCGACGATGCCCGGCTCGGGCGGCCCGACGTCAGAACTTGGCCTCTTCGACGAAGCACCTGGCATGTCGGACGCCACCCTCTCGCCTACCTCGACGAGGGCACGAGCCGGAGCGTGATCCGAGAACAGCGCACCCATTTTCAGCCCGTCCGGCGTTTGAGGACGAGGCCCTTCAGGGCCGATGGGGGTCTGGGGGCGTAGCCCCCAGGGACGGGACGGGAAGGGGCGGTGGGGGCGAAAGGCCTCGGGCCCGCCCCGAACACCACTGGCGCTCACCGAGGCTCGGGCGGCCGTTGCCGGGGCATGTTCGGGCGGGCGGGTGGGGCCGGAGGCAGGGGGAACCGGCCCTGGGCGGCACCCGGGTCCTGACGGCCGCCGGACGTCACCGCGCCCTGGATGCCCATCGGGGCCGAACCGTTGCGGAACTCCACGATCCAGTCCGCCGTCTCGACGCGGATCAGCTCGGTGACGTCCTCCGAGAAGCGGCGCAGGACGCCCAGACAGCGTTCGGTGGCCTCGGCGGCCGTGCCGTCCGTGGGGCCGAGGACCTCGCGGACGCTCTCCGACGCCCAGTCGAACTGCAGCACCTGCAGCCGGCGCTGCACGGCCTGCGCGGTGGCCACGTCCCTTATCCACCCGGACGTCACCCCGAAATACCGGTCCACGGCCACACAGGCCACCGCGAGCAGCAGCGCGAGGTAACCCCAGGGCGCCACCTCGCCCCCCGTCACCCCCGTCAGGTCCAGCAGCGGCAGCACAGCCCCGGTCACCGCCCCCACCGCGGCCCCGCCCCGCAGGACCCGCGCACCCCGCCGCTTCCACACCCGGTCCGTGAGATACCAGGCCGCCGTCTCCAGCGCCCCGCGCTCCGCCCACCGGTACAGCTCGTTCAGCCGCACGGCGGGCTCGCCCCAGTCCCCGAGCGGAAACGTCCGTCCGGCCAGATCGGCCTGCCCGTCCTGCGGCGGGCCTTCGGGCTGCATCTCCGGCTGACCCACCCGGCGCTCCCTACTGATCGGTCACCCTGCGTGACGCCTGATGCTGATGTGCCGGACCCTTCCTACCGCCCAATGGGTGGCGAAGGGGGTGCTTTGGCCGCTTTTCCGCTCGGAAGGAGGCCTTGATCAGGTATAGGCCTTCACATCGACTCACTCGAAAGAGTGCCGGGGCGACGGCTGCGTGGAACACGTAGGCTCGGAACAGACGGAAGACCAAGGCGGAAAGCACAGGAGCTGATCGTGATCCCCGGTGGTGGCCAGCCCAACATGCAGCAGCTGCTCCAGCAGGCCCAGAAGATGCAGCAGGATCTGGCGAACGCGCAGGAGGAACTCGCCAGGACCGAGGTCGACGGCCAGGCCGGCGGCGGCCTGGTGAAGGCCACCGTCACCGGTGCCGGCGAGCTGCGCGCGCTGAAGATCGACCCGAAGGCGGTGGACCCCGAGGACACCGAGACCCTCGCGGATCTGGTCGTCGCGGCGGTCCAGGCGGCCAACGAGAACGCCCAGACCCTCCAGCAGCAGAAGCTCGGCCCGCTCGCCCAGGGGCTCGGCGGCGGCAGCGGCATCCCCGGACTGCCGTTCTAGGAGCGGGGCCTGCCTATCGGAGACGGGCACCGGCCAACTAGCGTAAGCACCGCAAGGAACCCAGGAAGGACGGCAGTCCGTTGTACGAAGGCGTGGTCCAGGACCTCATCGACGAACTGGGGCGGCTGCCCGGCGTCGGTCCCAAGAGCGCCCAGCGGATCGCTTTCCACATCCTGCAGGCGGAGCCGACCGACGTACGGCGTCTCGCGCAGTGCCTGATGGAGGTCAAGGCGAAGGTCCGCTTCTGCGCGACCTGCGGCAACGTCGCCCAGGAAGAGCTGTGCAACATCTGCCGCGATCCCCGGCGCGACCTCACCGTCATCTGCGTGGTGGAGGAGCCGAAGGACGTGGTCGCGGTCGAGCGCACCCGTGAGTTCCGCGGCAAGTACCACGTCCTCGGCGGCGCGATCAGCCCGATCGAGGGTGTCGGTCCGGACGACCTGCGTATCCGAGAACTTCTCGCGCGGTTGGCCGACGGGACGGTCACGGAGCTGATCCTGGCCACCGACCCGAACCTGGAGGGCGAGGCCACGGCGACGTACCTCGCCCGCATGATCAAGCCCATGGGCCTCAAGGTCACCCGCCTGGCCAGCGGCCTCCCGGTGGGTGGCGACCTGGAATACGCGGACGAGGTGACTCTCGGCCGCGCCTTCGAGGGGAGACGACTCCTAGATGTCTGACGCCACACTGCACGCGACCGCCCAGGACCCCGACGACTTCGCGGTCCAGATCGCCGACCAGGTCGAGAGCTTCCTGGTGGCCACCAGGGAGGTGGCGAAGGGCGACGAGCCGGACTCGGCCGTCCCGTTCCTCCTCCTGGAGGTCTCCCAGCTCCTGCTGGCCGGGGGACGCCTGGGCGCCCACGAGGACATCGTCCCCGACGAGCGCTACGAGCCCGACCTGGGCCCCGAGGCCGACGTGGACGAACTCCGTCTGAACCTCGCCCGGCTCCTGGAGCCGATCGACGTCTACTCCGAGGTCTTCGACCCCTACGAGCCCCGCAAGGCACCCGTGCCGGCCCGGATCTCCGACGACCTCGCCGACGTCATCGCCGACCTGCGCCACGGCATGGCCCACTACAAGGCCGGCCGCACCTCGGAGGCCCTGTGGTGGTGGCAGTTCTCCTACTTCTCCAACTGGGGCTCCACGGCGTCCGCGACCCTGCGCGCCCTGCAGTCGGTGGTGGCGCACGTCCGCCTCAACCAGCCCCTGGAGGAACTGGACGGCCTCGACACCGACCAGGCCGTGGGCGACGAGACGCTGGAGTTCGAGGCGGGCAGGGTGATGGTGGAGGAGATCGCGGGGCCGCTGGGCCTGCGGCAGTCGTCCACATAGCGGCTCCACCCTGTCCGATGTGACGGGCGTCATACAGAAGGCTTCTGAAACGGCGTAATGCGCGGGCCCCTCCGGTGGTCGCACTGCACAACGGCCACACCCGGCCCGTGCCACCGCCCACTTGGAGCCCCGCCATGCACGTCACCCTCCAGCAGCCGACAGGCGCCCGCCTGATCACGGCCAGGGACCAGGAGATCGCGATCCCGGCGACCCTGCGCTACACCTCCGCCGACCCGCCTGCCGTGCACATCGACTTCCCGCCGCATGTCACGGTCGACGGCGAGGTCGCGACCTGGACCTTCGCCCGGGCCCTGCTGGGCGAGGGCCTGCGCACCCCGGCGGGCATCGGCAACGTCCGTGTCCGCCCGGCCGGTTCGGGCCACATCCACGTCGAGTTCCACGCCCCCGAGGGTGTCGCCGTCCTCAGGTTCGCCTCCGCGGACCTGACCCGCTTCCTCGCCCGCACCTACACCGTCGTCGCGCCGGACGAGGAGACCGTGGGGGCGGAACTGGACCACGGGCTGGTGGCGTTGTTCGGGGGGCGGGTGTGATCCGCGTCGGCTCCCGGACCGGCGCGCTGTCGGCCCCGCGGGCGTACGCCCTCGGCCACCAGCTGCGGGGGGTCCGCGAGGAACAGGGCCTGACGCGCGCGCAGGTGGCGGTGACGGCGGACTTCTTCCCGGCGTGGGTCGCGCAGATAGAGGGCGGCGAGATCCACGACCTGGAGACCCTGCGCGAATACGCCCGCGCGCTGGGAGCGCGGATCAGGGGGACGCGCGCCGCGCGCCTACGGCGTCCGTGACCACGGCGGTCAGGAGCCCGGCGTCGACGTACGGGGCAGTCGGCGTCGGCTCGTTGTACCAGCGCGGGGGCCAGGTGTTGCCGTCCGGCGCGGGAGCCGATGTGCGTGACGGTCTGCGAGCCCCGCTCGCCGAAGGCCCGTACGCCGAACCGGACTTCGCACGCCGCTGACGTTCGGCAGCGCACGGGGCCAGGTGTTGCCGTCCTGCGCGGGAGCCGATGCCTGAGGGCCTGCGAGCCCCGCTCGCCGAAGGCCCGTACGCCGAACCGGACTTCGCACGCCGCTGCCGTTCGGTGCCACCGTCAAGCTCCCCGAGCCGGGCCCGCCCCTCAAGGAGTTCGCGGACTGATCACAGGCCCCAGAGCCCCTTCCCGACGGTTGTGATCCCACCCGTCAGGGCGAGCAGCAGCACCAGCAGGCGGGCCCGCTTCTCCGGGGTCCGGGAGGCGAGGCCCCGGCCGATCAGGCCCCCCGTCGCCATCGCCGCGCACACCAGGGCCCACCGCGTGCCGGTCAGTTCCGGCACGCCGTTCGACGCCACGGAGAAGGCGTTCACGATCACGCCGTAGAACATCGCGTTCGGCACGAACTCCCGTACCGTCCAGCCCGCGTTGAGGGCGTAGAGGGAGAACGGCGGGCCGCCCACCCCCGCCGCGGAGTTCATGAAGCCGCCCGCCGCGCCCGCGAACACGGCGCCCCGTGTGCCGCGCAGAGCCGCCGCCCGCGCGCCCCGCATGACGAGCAGCACCGCCACCGTGACCAGGCCGCCCATCACCAACAGCAGCCATGGCTGGGGCAGTCGGCGGGTCAGCCAGGTGCCCGCCGGGACCGTGCAGGCCGCCGCCAGGCACAGGGGCAGCATCGCGCGTGGCCGTACCAGGCGCCATCCGCCGGCCAGGCCGGCCAGGCAGATCACCCCGGCCGCGCAGTTGGCGAGGACCACCCCTTGCGTCGGGCCGAGGAGGAGGACCAGAGCCGGTACGGAGACCAGCGCGAAGCCCATTCCCGTGAGCCACTGCACCGAGGAGCCGAGCAGCACGATCCCCGTCAGAAGTACGTCACCCGTCACCGTCATGGTGTACCGCGCTACACCCCCGGTCCGGGAGAGCACCCCCTCGTGACCGCCCCTCGGAAACGGGATCGTTGATCTCGAAAGCGAACCCCCAGCCGAAGGAAACGACCATGAAGTCCCTGCTCTCCTCCACCCCCGTCCTCTGGTTCCTCTTCCTGTTCAACCTCGTCGTCGCGGCCGCCGCCCCCTTCGTCGTGGACGGCGCGCAGGGTGTCATGACCGCCGTGGGGATGGGCGTGGTGTCGCTCGGGGCCGGTGTCGGCCTGCTGCGCGGAAAGCGACCGGGCGGTCACACGGCGTGAATTGGGTCCGTGCTGTCTCCGCCCTGTATCTGGGCTGCACGGGCCCTAACCGGCGCGAAGAGAGGCTGTAGTCACTTCACCGCACCACCGCACCGCACCACCTCTCACCGCACTGGAGACAGCGATGACCCGTCGTTCCATAACCAAGCGCGCAGCCATCGTCACGGCCACCGCCCTCGTCGCTGTCGGCACCGTCGGCACCGTCGCGGCGACCGCCGGTCCCGAGCACGCGAAGAAGCCCTCCAAGAAGCAGATCGCGGCACTGTTCACCACGTGGAACGCGGCCCTGCAGACCGGTGACGCCGACAAGGTCGCGAACCTGTACGCGAAGGACGCGGTGCTCCTGCCCACCGTCTCCAACAAGGTCCGCACGAACCACGCGGAGATCGTCGACTACTTCGAGCACTTCCTGAAGAACAAGCCGGTCGGCAAGAAGGTCCAGACGATCGTCAACGTCCTCGACAGCAACTCCGCGATCGACACCGGCGTCTACGAGTTCACGCTCACCGACCCGAAGACCGGCGCCAAGCGCGTCGTCGACGCCCGCTACACCTACACGTACGAGAAGCTGAACGGCCAGTGGAAGATCGTCAACCACCACTCCTCGGCGATGCCCGAAGGCTGATCTCCACCTTCAGTCCGCCCCCGGGCGCGTCCGCCAGTGCCACGGTTCCGCCGTCGTCGGTCACCAGTTGCTTGACGACGGCGAGGCCGAGCCCCGAGCCGGAGCGCCCGGTCAGGCCCTGACCGCGCCAGAAGCGGTCGAATGCACGGGACTTCTCCGAGTCGGACATGCCGGGACCCTCGTCCAGCACCGACAGCACCACCGCATCCGCCCGTGACGAGACCTCGACGGTGATCCTCCCGCCGTCGGGCGACACCTCCAGGGCGTTCGAAAGCACGTTGTCCAGCACCTGTTCCAGATGGCCGGGGCTGGCCAGCACAGACGGCCGGCCGTCGACAACACTCCCCCTGAGCGCGATGGTGACACCGCGCTCGTCGGCGGCCGGTCTCCACACCGTCAGCCGTTCGTCCACGATGTCCGTCAGGGCGAGCGGTTCCGCGGCCGTCACCTTCGCCTCGGCACGCGCGAGGACGAGAAGGCCGTTGACCAGGCGGCTCATCCGCACCACCTCGGCCGTCGCCTGCTCCACGTCCTCGCGGACGAACTCGTCGTCCACACCGTCCGCGATGTTGTCGAGCGACAGGCGCAGCGCCGTCAACGGCGTCCGCAGCTGATGCGAGGCGTCCGCCACGAAGATGCGCTGCGAGGCGACCAGTGTGTCCAGGCGTTCCGCGCCCTGGTTCAGGGTGCGGGCGAGGGTCTGGGTCTCCGGTGGGCCGGTCACCGGGGAGCGGGCGGTCAGGTCGCCGTCGCTGAACTTGCTCGCCATGGCGTTGAGTTCGCGCAGGGGGGCGGTGATGCGGCGGGCGGCGAACGCGCCGATCGCGGCGGCCGCCGCGAGGACCAGCACGGCGAGGGCGGCCCGGAAACCCCAGATCTGCCACAGGCGCCTGGTCATGTCCGAGGTCGAGTAGACGATCCGGACGGCCGCGTCCCCCTTCGCCGGGACGGTGACCGTCAGATGCTTGCCCCAGACGAAGTCCGCACCCCAGTCCGTCGTCGCCTCGTCGTCCCGCACGGCCCTGGTCAGGGCCGCGTCCGGAGTGGGCGTCGGCAGCTTCGGGTCGCAGTGGGCGGTGGGGGTCGCCTGGACGTCGCCGTACGCCGTCGCCACCTCGGTCAGCGCCTCGCAGGAGGTGCTGGTGCCGCTGCCCAGCAGCAGTGCCATGGTCGTCGCCTCGCGCTTGACCGACGACTCGGTGTCGTCCCGCAGCTGCGAGGTGAGCGTGAACGCCACCGGCACCGTGAACAGCAGGATCGCCACCGCGACCAGCAGGATGTAACTCCGGATGAGCTGCCGGTTCATGACACCCCGTCGTCCTTGACGATCTCCAGCCGGAAGCCCACGCCCCGCACGGCCTCGATGCCGATCGCCCCGGCGAGCTTGCGCCGCAGCGCCGCCACATGCACGTCCAGTGTCTTGGTCGGCCCGAACCAGTTCGCGTCCCAGACCGCCTCCATGATCTGCTCGCGCGACATCAACGCGCCCGGCTCCTCGGTGAGGAAGGCCAGCAGGTCGTACTCCTTGGGCGTGAGGGGCACCTCCTCGCCGTCGAGGCGGACCCGGGCGGCCTTGCGGTCGACGGTGAGGCGGGAGCCGTACCGGTCGGGGCCCGCGGCGGCCTCGGTACGGGGCTGCGCGCGGCGCATCACGGCTCGTATCCGCGCGATGACCTCCCGCACGCCGAACGGCTTGGACACGTAGTCGTCGGCGCCGAGCTCCAGGCCGACCACCCGGTCCGTCTCGTCGCTGCGCGCGCTGATCACGATGATCGGCACGTCACCGCGGGCGCGCAGTGCCCTGCACACGTCGAGGCCGTCGGTGTCGGGCAGGCCGAGATCGAGCAGTACGACGTCGTAGGGCCCTTCGTGGCTCAGCGCGGCCCCGCCGGTGGAGACCCACTCGACCTCGAACCCGTACCGCACCAGGCCGCGTCTGAGGGACTGGGCGACCGGCTCATCGTCTTCCACCAGGAGTACGCGCACAGCCGCACCCTATTCCTTGAAACTTAATTCACACCCGTCACGCAGGTTCCACATGGGTGCGCGGCGCGGTGTGTGACCTGGTATGCGCTGCGGTGTGTGACGTGGTGCACTTTTCCCGGAGCTCCCCGATGGGCATGCGCTGACCTGGGTGTCCGAAACCGCGATGTCTCACCATGCGGTACCGCGGAAGTGAAAATCGGACACTCGTTAAACTGAGCCGACACACAGGACTGAGCGAGGAGCGCACGTGGGCCTTGTCGTGCAGAAGTACGGAGGCTCCTCCGTAGCCGATGCCGAGGGCATCAAGCGCGTCGCCAAGCGAATCGTCGAAGCGAAGAAGAACGGCCACCAGGTCGTCGTCGTCGTTTCCGCGATGGGCGACACGACGGACGAGCTGATCGATCTCGCCGAGCAGGTATCTCCGATGCCCGCCGGGCGTGAGTTCGACATGCTGCTGACCGCCGGAGAGCGGATCTCCATGGCGCTGCTGGCCATGGCGATCAAAAACCTGGGCCACGAGGCCCAGTCCTTCACCGGCAGCCAGGCCGGCGTCATCACCGACTCGGTCCACAACAAAGCCCGGATCATCGACGTCACGCCGGGCCGTATCCGTACGGCGCTCGACGAGGGCAACATCGCCATCGTCGCCGGCTTCCAGGGCGTCAGCCAGGACAAGAAGGACATCACCACGCTGGGGCGCGGCGGCTCCGACACCACCGCCGTGGCGCTGGCCGCCGCCCTCGACGCCGAGGTGTGCGAGATCTACACCGACGTCGACGGAGTGTTCACCGCCGACCCGCGCGTGGTGAAGAAGGCCCGGAAGATCGACTGGATCTCCTCCGAGGACATGCTGGAGCTGGCCGCGTCCGGCTCCAAGGTGCTGCTCCACCGCTGTGTGGAGTACGCCCGTCGCTACGACATCCCGATCCACGTCCGCTCGTCCTTCTCGGGACTGCCGGGCACCTGGGTCAGCAACGAGAATCCCAAGTCGCAAGGGGACCAGCAGGTGGAGCACGCCATCATCTCCGGAGTCGCCCACGACGTCTCCGAAGCCAAGATCACGGTCGTCGGCGTCCCGGACAAGCCGGGCGAGGCCGCGGTGATCTTCCGCGCGATCGCCGACGCGGAGATCAACATCGACATGATCGTGCAGAACGTGTCGGCCGCGTCGACCGGGCTCACCGACATCTCCTTCACCCTCCCCAAGACCGAGGGCCGCAAGGCCATCGACGCCCTGGAGAAGGCCAAGGGCGGGATCGGCTTCGAATCGCTGCGCTACGACGACCAGATCGGCAAGATCTCCCTGGTCGGCGCGGGGATGAAGACCAACCCGGGCGTCACCGCCTCGTTCTTCCAGGCGCTGTCCGACGCGGGCGTGAACATCGAGCTCATCTCGACCTCCGAGATCCGCATCTCGGTCGTCACCCGCCAGGACGACGTCCCCGAGGCCGTCCGGGCCGTGCACTCCGCCTTCGGGCTGGACTCCGACAGCGACGAGGCCGTCGTCTACGGGGGCACCGGCCGCTGATGGCCGCAACCGTACGGCCGACGCTCGCCGTCGTGGGAGCGACCGGAGCCGTCGGCACGGTCATGCTCCAGATCCTGTCCCAGCACGCGGACGTCTGGGGCGAGATCCGCCTGATCGCCTCCCCGCGCTCGGCCGGCCGCAAGCTGGCCGTGCGCGGCGAGCAGGTCGAGGTGGTGGCCCTGTCGGAGGAGGCCTTCGATGGGGTCGACGTCGCCATGTTCGACGTACCCGACGAGGTGGCGGCGCACTGGGCGCCGGTCGCCGTCGCGCGCGGTGCCGTCGTCGTGGACAACTCGGGCGCCTTCCGGATGGACCCGGACGTGCCCCTGGTCGTCCCCGAGGTCAATCCGCACGCGGCCCGGAAGCGGCCGCGCGGAATCATCGCCAACCCCAACTGCACGACCCTCTCCATGATCGTGGCCCTGGGCGCGCTGCATGCCGAGTTCGGGCTGCGGGAGCTGGTGGTGTCGAGCTACCAGGCCGTGAGCGGGGCCGGGCGCGCCGGTGTCGAGACACTTCGGCAGCAGCTGTCCCTGGTCGCGGGCACCGAGCTCGGCACGCACCCCGGTGACGTGCGGCGGGCCGTCGGCGACAACACCGGGCCGTTCCCGGAGCCGGTCGCGCTGAACGTCGTACCGTGGGCCGGGTCGCTGCGCGAGGACGGCTGGTCCTCGGAGGAGATGAAGGTGCGGGACGAGTCCCGCAAGATCCTCGGACTGCCCACCCTGCCGGTCGCCGTGACCTGTGTGCGGGTCCCCGTCGTCACCGTGCACTCCCTCACCGTCCACGCCCGCTTCGAGGGCGAGGTCACCGTCCGCAAGGCGCGCGAGATCATCGCGACCGCCCCCGGGGTCGTCCTCTTCGACGATCCGGCGGCCGGCGAGTTCCCCACCCCCGCCGACGTCGTCGGCACCGATCCCACCTGGGTGGGGCGGGTCAGGCGGGCCCTCGACGACCCCACGGCGCTCGAACTCTTCGTGTGCGGAGACAATCTGCGCAAGGGCGCGGCACTCAACACCGCGCAGATCGCGGAGCTCCTGGCGGCCGAGTTCGGGTGACCTCCGTCCGGCGGCACATTGCCGGTCCGCACAGGTGCCCACCGGAAAAGCCCTGGCCATGGCCGAAACGCTTTGTAGGATCTGTGGACGACATGTGGTGCGACTAATGGTCCGAACCACTTGATCCCAGGCGCTTCGGCGTCCGAAGATTTTCCTCCCCGTTCTCCGCAACCGTGCGAAGGGCGGGGAGCGTCTTTGCGAACGCCCTTTCAGGGGGCGAGGGGATGCGTGCGAGGCGTGGGGACGCCTCGGTCATTCAGGACACAGGGGAAGAGCGGGTAGGGCATGAGCACGTTTGACGCACGGTCAGTTGTGCTGCCTGAGAGAAGATGGGCGGACGCGTACAACCCTCACCGGGGTGAGCGTGTCCAACTGGCGTGGCTCAGGTACTCGAATTCCGCGCCGCGCCGAGCGGCGCGGCGGTCCTCAGGCCCCGGTTGCCCGGGGCGCCCGGCGGCATGCCGGTGATCGCCCCCATGCCCGCAGCGCGGCCCACGCGCATACCCAGTCAGCGTGACGGCATCGAGGAAGCCGCGGCGGGAACCACCGTCGACCACCTCACCGAGACCTACCGGGCGCACTACCGCTCGCTGCTGGGTCTCGCCGCTCTCCTGCTCGACGACACCGCCTCCTGCGAGGACGTCGTCCAGGAGGCCTTCATCCGCGTCCACTCGGCGCGCAAGCGCGTCCGCGACCCCGAGAAGACGCTCGCGTACCTGCGTCAGACGGTCGTCAACCTCTCCCGCTCGGCCCTGCGCCGGCGCATCCTCGGACTCAAACTGCTGTCCAAGCCGATGCCCGACATGGCGAGCGCCGAGGAGGGGGCCTACGACCTGCTGGAACGCGACTCCCTCATCAAGGCGATGAAGGGCCTGCAGCGCCGCCAGCGCGAGGTCCTGGTCCTGCGCTACTTCTCCGACATGACCGAGGCCCAGGTCGCCGATACGCTCGGCATCTCGCTGGGCTCCGTGAAGGCGTACGGCTCCCGCGGGATAGCCGCGCTGCGGGTCGCCATGGAGGAGCCGGTATGAGCACGGACGGCGACCCCCAGGAACGGCGCCATGAGCCCTACGCGTGGCGAGAGCCGACATGGGCGGGCAAGCAAGAGCACAAGCAATCACACGCTGGGAACGGAACTGTGAATCACGGCCCCGAAGATCAGAGCTCCACGGGGGAGTTCGACTCGGACGAGCTGGCACTGCGACGCCTGCTTCAGCAGGCGGTCCAGGAGATGGAGCCACGGGACGGCACCCTGGACCATCTCCGCAAGGCGGTCCCCGCCCGGCGGGCACGCAAGCGGCAGGCCCTCGTCGGCATGGCGGCCGCGGCCCTCTTCTTCGGCACCGCTGTCCCCGCCGTGGTGCACGTCTCCGCCACCAACACCAATGCCAACACCTCCAACGCCGGGCACACCTCCCAGATGCAGGGCGGCGCGGGCCAGGGCAAGGAGACGGAGGGCGGCGAGTCCACCTCCGGCGGCTCCTCGGGCAAGACCGAGGGCAAGGGCAAGGGCGAGACGAAGGGCGACCAGAAGGGCAAGACCGCCGGCGCCACGAACGGCACCGGTGGCGGCGCGGACCCGTCCGCCTCGACCGAGGCGAGCGCCCCGGCCTGCACGGCCGCAGAACTCGGCACGCCCACCGCCACCACCGACGTGGCCGACTCCGCCGGGACGGTCTACGGCACCTTCCACGTCACCAACGGCTCCACCGCCGCCTGCACGGTCACCGGCCCCGGCACCGTGACAGCCAGCCCGCAGGGCGCGGCGGACGGCAGCAAGATCGGCGCTCTCCGGCATGTCTCGGGTGACGCGGCGGCAGCGCTGCCCGACCCGGCCCAGGAGGTCTCCCAGCTGCTGCTGCAGCCCGGTTCCTCCTACGACGTGAAGTTCGCCTGGGTGCCGTCCTCGACCTGTCCCACGTCGGACCCCTCGACCGAGCCCACCCCCACGCCCACGACCTCCCCGGACACCTCCTCCGGCGAGGGCTCCTCGACCGGCGGCGACACCGGCACCTCCACCCAGCTCGTCAGGGAGGACGGCGCGACCGACGGGAGTGTCCTGGTGACGAACACGACGGCGGTCGGACCGTCGGTGTCGACGACCGTGTCCAACGCGTGCGCGGGGACCGTGTACTGGACGGGCGTGCTGACCTCGTCGTGACGGCGTGAGCCGGCCTCAGGCGGTCGCCTTCTCCTGGGGCTGGTCCCGCTCCTGCCGAGGCTGCTCGTCGTCCGGGAGGATGCCCAGTTCGGCGTCCCGGACGAACTCCACCTCGCGGCGCAGCAGACGGAACCACATGAAGACCACGAAGCCGGCGAAGACGAACCACTCGCCGGTGTAGCCGAGGTTCTGGAACGCCTTCAGGTCCAGCCCGCTGTCGGCGGGCGCCGTCGCCGGTACGGCCGTCATCCCGGCGTCGGCGGTGTTGAGGGTGATCCACGCGTCGTACACGCCGTACGGCACGAGGTTGATCAGCGAGGCCGCGCTGATCGCCGCGGTCTGCCCGGCCGGCAGGCCGCCCTGTGCGCTGACGCCGTTGTCCCCCGGTGTCTCGGACGCCTGGAGCGCTCCGGTGACGGTGACCTCGCCCTTCGGCGCGGCCGGGACCTTCGCCGGATCGGGGGTGCCCGGCAGCCAGCCCCGGACGACGGGCAGGGCCTTGCCGCCGTCAATGCGCAGCAGCGTCAGGACGTAGTAGCCCTCGCGGTCGTCCAGTTGCCGGTCGGGGACGAGTAGTTGCCTTGCGTACCGCCCGGTCGCGGTGACCTGCTTGCCGGACGTCACCTTGTCCACCGGTAGCAGCTCGGCCAGGGGGCGCGGGGTCTCCCGCCCGTCGGTGACGACCGACTGCTCGGCGTCGCGGCTCTCCGTCATCCGGTCCTCGAACCGGCTCAGCTGCCAGGACCCCATGAAGATGCAGAACGGGATGGCGAGCAGCACGAAGACGTTGATGCCGAACCAGCGGGGCGTCAGCAGAAACCGGTACACACTCCCACGGTACGGGGCCGTCCCGGGAGATGGGGGCGCGGGGTCAGTACCGCTCGGTCAGGTGATCGCGGCCCGCGGGCGGCTCGTACGGCTCCGGCCGGCTGTGTCGATATGCGCCTGCCGGCGCGTGGCCATAATGGTGGATATGAGCCCGCTCTCGTCGCCGGTGAAGAACGAGACGGCGTCCATCTCCTCCGGGCCCACACTGAAGCGGGCCCACGTGACGACCTGGCCCGGCTCGGCTCGGCGACGATCCGCTCGACCCGCAGGTGCCAGTCGCCCGGGTACTCCCGGTTGAACTCGACGAACCGCTCCCGGCCGCTGATGCGCTCGCGGGTCTGCGGCAGGGTGTAGACGACGTCCTCGGCCAGGGTTTCGGCGAAGGCACTCCAGTCGCGGGCCTCGGCAAGCGCCCAGAGACTCTCCACGGTCCTGCGCAGCTCGGTCATGGGGACGAGTCTGCACCCCGCCACTGACAACGGGCCCTGGCAGGCCCTCGCGCCCTGGTCGGGCGGGGTTCGGGTAAGCGGGCGGTAGAAGTTTTCCACAGGCTGGGGACCTCGCCTTCGGATTGTCTGTGAGGGCGGGCAGTATGGGGTCATGACTGAGAGCAACGGGTCCGCCGCAGCCGAGCGGAACGACGATGTGCCGGACTGGGAGAAGCGCTTCCGGGCGCCCCGGGTGTCCCTGCCCGACTGGGCGGAGGACGCCCCGGACCGCTCCCTGTTCGTGTCCAACGCCACGGGGACGTACGAGCTGTACGCCTGGGACAGGGCGACCGGCGGGCAGCGCCAGGTGACGGACCGGCCCAACGGCACCACGGACGGCGTGCTCTCCCCGGACGGCGCGTGGATCTGGTGGTTCGACGACAAGGACGGCGACGAGTTCGGCGTCTGGCGCCGCCAGCCCTTCGCGGGCGGACCGGACGAGCTCGCCGCGCCGGGCCTGGACGCCTCCTACCCGGCGGGCCTTGCGCTGGGCCGGGACGGCCGTACGGCGGTCGTGGGCCGCTCGACCGACGACGAGGGCACGTCCATCCATCTCGTGCGCTCCGGCGAGGAGCCGGTGGAGATCTACCGGCACCGCGAGTCCGCGGGTGTCGGCGACCTCTCCCACGACGGCTCGCTGATCGCGGTCGAGCACACCGAGCACGGCGACGCGATGCACTCGGCGCTGCGGGTCGTACGCCCCGACGGCAGGACGGTCGCCGAACTCGACGACACCAAGGGCGGCGCCGAGGAACTGGGCCTGGAGGTTCTCGGGTTCGCGCCCGTCGACGGCGACACCCGGCTGCTCATCGGTCACCAGCGGCGCGGTCGCTGGGAGCCCCTGGTGTGGGACGTGGCGACGGGTGAGGAGACCGATCTCGCCCTGGACCTGCCCGGTGACGTGGGCGCCGAGTGGTACCCGGACGGCACGGGCCTGCTCGTCGCGCACAGCTTCGAGGCGCGCAGCGAGCTGTTCCGGTACGACCTGGCGAGCGGCAAGCTGGAGAAGGTCCCGACCCCGCCCGGCTCGGTCTCCGGGGCGACGGCCCGCCCCGACGGCAGTGTGGAGTACCTGTGGTCCTCCTCGGCCGAGCCGTCGGCGGTGCGCTCGACGACGGGTGAGGTGGTCCTGGACCCGCCGGGCCTGAAGTCCCCCGGTTCGGTGCCGGTGGAGGACGTGTGGGTGGAGGGGCCGGGCGGCCGGATCCACGCGCTGGTCCAGAAGCCGGCGGGAGCGACGGGGCCGCTGCCGACGGTCTTCGACATCCACGGCGGCCCGACCTGGCACGACAGCGACTCGTTCGCGGCGGGTCCGGCGGCGTGGGTGGACCACGGGTACGCGGTCGTCCGGGTCAACTACCGCGGTTCCACGGGGTACGGGCGGGCCTGGACCGACGCGCTCAAGCACCGGGTCGGGCTGATCGAGCTGGAGGACATCGCGGCGGTGCGGGAGTGGGCGGTGAGCTCGGGTCTCGCCGATCCCGCGCGTCTCGTCCTCACCGGCGGGTCCTGGGGCGGGTACCTCACCCTCCTCGGTCTGGGCACCCAGCCGGACGCGTGGGCGCTGGGCATCGCGGCGGTCCCGGTCGCCGACTACGTCACGGCGTTCCACGACGAGATGGAGGCGCTGAAGGCGATGGACCGCACGCTGCTGGGCGGCACGCCGGAGGAGGTACCCGAGCGCTTCGAGGCGTCGTCACCCCTGACCTACGTGGACCAGGTCAAGGCCCCGGTGTACATCTCGGCCGGCGTCAACGACCCACGGTGCCCGATCCGGCAGGTCGACAACTACGTGAAGCGGCTGGAGTCGAGGGGAGCGGTGCACGAGGTGTACCGGTACGACGCCGGTCACGGTTCGCTGGTGGTGGACGAGCGGATCAAGCAGGTGAAGCTGGAACTGGACTTCGCGGAGAGGTATTTGGGGTAGCGGGGGCGGACTTTCGGCTGCGGGTGCGTGGGGGCTGGTCGCGCAGTTCCCCGCGCCCCTGAGTGGGCACAGCTCGGCCGACTTCAAGTGCATCCACCCAGGGGCGCGGGGAACTGCGCGACCGGCCCCCACCGGCCCGCGGCCCGCAGCGAACGGCTATGCCCCCACCCGTCCCCGCCGCCCCAGCAGCTCCGCCAACCCCCGCCGGGTCGCCGCCAGCACCACCCGGTCCGAGCCGCGCAGCACATACGTGTCCGGCAGATCCCACGCCAGCCCGGGGGAGTCCCCCGACTCCTCCCGCGCCAGCACCCGCCAGGACCCGGCCCGGAACGCCTGGCCGACCGTCTTCCCCTCCAGCTGGGGATGCCCGCCCACGTCCACAGCCGCGAACAGCAGCACCCGCCGCTCGACGGGGAACGCGCCCAGGATCTGGCGCCCCATCATCGCCCCGGCGAAGGCGGGAGCCGCCAGATGGGACACACTCCGGCTGCGTGTGGACGCATGGGGGTGCGCCGCCCGCAGGGTGCGGTACACCGCCGTCGCGAAGTCGTCGTCGTACAGCCGCAGGACCACCCGCAGATCGGGCCGCACGGCCCGCGCGTACAGCACGGCCTCCAGGTTCGTCGTGTCCGCGCTGGTCACCGCCATCAGCGCGTGCGCCCGGTGGATCTTCGCGGCCTCCAGGACGCCCTCCTGGGTGACGTCCCCGAGGACCACCGGCACGCGCAGTCGCCGGGCCGTGGCCAGTCCGCGGGCCTCGGGGTCGGACTCGACGCAGACCACGGGGATGTTCAGTTCCCGCAGCCGGGTCAGCACCCGGGTGCCGATCTTGCCCAGCCCGAGCAGCACGACGTGTCCGCCCAGTCCGCGGGGCGGTTTGCGCAGGGAGGACACGGTACGGAAGGTGCCGAGTGCTTCCAGGACCGCGGCGAGGAGCACCGGAAGGAGCAGCAACCCGACGAGCCCGGACAGGAGTTGGAGGATCTGCCGGCCGACGGACTCCCCGATGGCGGGGTCGTCGATCGCGAACAGGTCGAGCAGTGTCAGATAGAAGGCGCTCAGCGGATGGATCCCGGTCACCAGCCACAGGGCGACGGCGAGCGCGAGCACACACCCCGCCATTCCGGCCAGCGACCAGCGCAGCCGCCGCGAGAACAGCGAACCGAACCAGGGCAGTACACCCCGGCCGTCGGGCAGCGAGGGCCCGGCGTACGACACCTGCTCCAGCACGACGGTCGCGCGTCCGTCCCCGGCGCGTACCGCCGCCGCGTCCGGCAGCAGTGTCGGTCCCTGGTCCACGCCGGGCTCGGCGCTGTCGGTCGGCGAGAGCAGGGCCAGCGTGGCCAGTCCGGGAGCGGAGCTCACCCCGTCCCGGGCCGGGGGCCGTTCGACCGCCCGCAGCATCAGCCCGCCGGTCTGGAGTACCTTGCTGGTGCCGGTGAGGGCGGTGGCGGCCAGCGCGGGCGCGGCCGTGTCGGCGTCGGACAGCACGGTCGTGGAGGCGTCGAAACCGGCGCCGCCGTCCGTGCCACCGTCCGTGTCGCCATAGGCCAATGCGGCGGCCTGGTCGAGGAGTTCCTCGATGTGCTGGCCGAGCCGCCGGTTGTAGAGCCGCAGGACGAGCCGCAGCCGGGGGTTGAGGCGGCGGGCGGTGAGGGCGGCGCGGATGTTGGTCTCGTCGTCGTCGTACACGAGCGCGAGCGCGTCCGCCCGCTCCACGCCCGCCCCGGCGAGCGCGGCCTCGTTCGGCTCGGCGGCCTCCATCACCCGTACACCGCCCGGGGGTTCGGCACCGGGGGCGGTGCCGCTGGGGTTGCCGACGGCAGCCGCGCTCCCGCTCCCGTTCCCGTTGCCGGTCAGGCCGACGGCCGCGTTGACCATCCGGTCGAGCAGCGCGGACGCGGCCCGGGCCCGTACGACCACCGGTGGCCGCACGGACCGTTCGGAGGCCGGTACGACGAGCGTGACCTGCTCGCCGTAGACCCCTCTGAGCTCGGCGGCCAGCCGGTGCGCGAGCCCGTCGTCCCCGCACACCACCATGTGCGCGGCCGCGCCGTCCGGCAGCCCTGGACTCTGGTTCGGAACGCTCCCCACGAGGGAGAAGACTGCCTCACCGGGACGGATGGTGCCACGTCCGGGGCCCCGGGCCGCTTCGAACCGTCAAGAAATCCCCAAACCCCCGCGCACACTGAGCAAACGGACCTTCGCCGCCGTACGCACCGGCAGGGGAACCAGCACCTCACCACCGGAGGGATCCCGGCCGTGGCCGTCACCAAAGCACCCCCGCTCACGCGGGCCACCGACGAGGACCGGGGCCCGGCACCCGATCCGGCGCCGGACCCGGAGGAGCGGCGCCTCAACTCCCCTCTCGTGCTGACCCTGCTGATGCTCCTGATGGTGCTGTGCCAGGGCCCGATCCGGGAGGCGCTGGGCGCGCCGGTCATGCAGAGCTGGATGACGGTGTTCGTCGCCGTGCTCGTCCAGGCGCTGCCCTTCCTGGTGCTCGGGGTGCTGCTGTCGGCGGCGATCGCGGTGTTCGTGCCGCCGTCGTTCTTCGCCCGCGCGCTGCCGAAGAACCCCGTCCTCGCGGTGCCGGTGGCCGGGATGGCGGGCGCGGTCCTGCCGGGCTGCGAGTGCGCGTCCGTGCCGGTGGCCGGGGCGCTGGTGCGCAGGGGCGTCACCCCGGCCGCGGCCCTCGCCTTCCTGCTCTCGGCCCCGGCGGTCAACCCGATCGTGCTGACCGCCACCGCCGTGGCCTTCCCCCGCAACCCCGAGATGGTCGTGGGCCGGCTCGTCGGGAGCCTGCTGGTGGCGTGCGTGATGGGCTGGCTGTGGCTGCGCCTCGGCCGTGCCGACCTGCTGAAGCCGCCGGCCCGGGAGTCGTACGAGGGCCAGGGCAGGGGCGCCGCGTTCTGGGGCTCGGTGCGGCACGACGTGATGCACGCGGGCGGCTTCCTCGTCGTCGGCGCGATGGCGGCGGCGACCCTGAAGGCCGTGGTCCCGCAGACGTGGCTGCGCACGGCGGCCGAGAACCCGGTGATCGCCGTGCTGGCCCTGGCCGCCCTCGCGGTGGTGCTGTCGATCTGCTCGGAGGCGGACGCGTTCGTGGCGGCCTCGCTCACTCAGTTCTCGCTGACCGCACGGCTGACCTTCCTGATCGTCGGACCGATGATCGACCTGAAGCTGTTCGCGATGCAGACGGGTACCTTCGGCCGCGCCTTCGCCCTGCGCTTCGCCCCCGCGACCCTCGCCGTGGCGATCGTGGGCTCGGTCCTGACCGGGGCGGTGCTGCTGTGAACCGGCAGGCACAGTCGGCGGTCCTCTTCGTCCTCGGCGCGGCCCTGCTGCACGCGGGCCTCACCGACCTCTACCTCCGCTACGTCAAGGCGGGCCTGCGTCCGCTGGTCCTGGCGGCGGGGGTCGTCCTCATCGTGACGGCACTGGCGACGGCCTGGTACGAGTGGCGCCCGAAGCGAGCCAAGGCGTCCGACGGGGACGGTCCCCACGGCGACCACGACGGTCACGGCGACCAGGGCGACCACGAGGAGCACGCCCACCGTGAACCCCGTGTTTCCTGGCTCCTCGTCCTCCCCCTCTTCGCCCTGATCCTCGTCGCCCCGCCGGCCCTCGGCTCCTACAGCGCCATGCGCACCGGTACGGCCCTTCAGCAGTCGTTCGGCTATACGAAACTCCCCGAGAGCGGCCCCGTGCGGCTGAGCCTCGTCGACTACGCGGGCCGCGCGTACTACGGGCACGGCCGTGACCTCGTCGGCCGGCAGGTCGTCGTCACCGGGTTCGTCGCCCTGGACCACTCCGGCGCGCCCTACCTGGTCCGTATGGCCCTCAACTGCTGTGCCGCCGACGCCCAGCCGGTCAAGGTCGGCCTGACCGGCAAGATCCCGCCGGTACTCCAGCCGGACAGCTGGCTCGAGGTCACCGGCACCTACACGGCCGAGCGGACCAAGGACACGGTGAACGGCGGCCCGATCCCGTATCTGAGGATCACGCAGGCCAAGCCGGTCCCGACACCGCACGACCCGTACGACGAGACCTGGAACAACTGAAGGGTCGTCCTCAGCGACCGCGCGTCGCCGCGAAGGCCTCGTCGAGCAGGGTGACGAGGTCGAGGTGGCCGTCGGACGCGGTCCAGTGGGCCAGGGCGACGTTGAGGCAGTTCAGCGCGGCCCCGGCCAGGACGGTCTGGGCGAGTGTCGGGGGTCCCTCGGTACCGGCGCGGTCGGCGAGGGCCGCGACCAGGGCGGGCCGCCAGCTGTGCTGTTTCTCCAGGTGGCGGGCGCACAGGGCCGGGGTGTCGTAGACGAGGCGGGTGGTGGCGAGGGCGCCGGCCGGGTCCTCGTGGTAGCGCCCGATGACCGCGTCCAGGGCGTGGCGCAGTGCCGTCCAGTCGTCCTCGTCGGCGGGGCGGGCCCGCAGCGCGTCGGCGACCCGTCGGTCGTGGCCCTCGAAGGCGCCGAGGACGGCGTCCTCCTTGGTGCCGAAGTAGCGCAGGAAGGTGCTGCGGGAGACCCCGGCCGCCGCCGCCAGGTCGTCGAGCGTGACCTTGTCGAACCCCTCGCGGCGGAACAACTCGAATGCCACCTGGGCGAGTTGGGCCCGTACGGCGGCCCTGGCGATGTCTCTCGTGGTCGTACGCGCGGCTCCGGTCACCCGCCGATCCTACCGTCCGGGATGAACCGGCCTTGCAGGAGTGGGTCTCGGTCACTAGTGTGACACTGGGTTTCACATCTAGAACTTGGCCCCAGGAAGGCTCGAGCATGCCCCAGACCCTCGGCATCATCGGCAGCGGCATGATCGGCGGCGCGGTGGCCCGGCTCGCCGTCGCCGCCGGACTCGATGTGGTGGTGAGCAACTCCCGCGGCCCCGAGAGCCTTGCGGGCCTGGTCGCGGAACTCGGTGAGCGAGCGCGCGCGGGCACCGCCGCGGAGGCCGCGCGCGCCGGTGACCTGGTCGTGGTGGCCGTACCGCTGAAGGCCCGCGACTGTCTCCCCGTCGCCGAACTGGCCGGGAAGACCGTGATCGACGCGACGAACCACTACCCGGACCGGGATGGCCGCATCGCCGCTCTCGACGCGGGTGAGCTGACCTCCAGTGCGCTCGTGCAGCGGCAGTTGGCCGGGGCGACGGTGGTCAAGGCGTTCGCCACCATCGACTTCCTCCACCTGGGCACCCTCGCCCGCCCGGCCGGAGCCGCCGACCGCAGTGCCCTGCCCGTCGCGGGCGACGACGCGAGCGCCAAGGCGGAGGTGACCCGGCTGCTCGACCTGCTCGGATACGACACGGTCGACGCCGGCACCCTCGCCGACAGCGGGCGTCTCGCGCCCGGCAGCCCGGTGTACGTCCAGCCGTACCTGGGGGGAGCGGCCACAGGGGCTGAGCCCGGAGGAGGCCCAGCGCTGGTTCCTGGCCTCGCCCGGTGTGCCGGTGCCCGCAGCCCGGGTCAGGGAACTGATCGACACCGCCCACTGACACCGCCACTCACGAAAGACCCACGATGACGACAACGACGACGATGGCGATGATCGAGATCCCGACCCGGGACGGCACCGCCGATGCCTACCTCGCCCACCCGGACAACGGCGCCCCGCACCCCGCCGTCCTCCTCTACATGGACGCCTTCGGGCTGCGCCCGCATCTGAAGTCGATGGCGGACCGGCTGGCCGCCGCGGGTCACGCCGTGCTGGTCCCCAACGTCTTCTACCGTTCCGGCCGCGCACCCGTCGTCGAACTCCCCGAGTTCATCAACCCCGCCGAGCGCCCGGAGATCATCCGGGACATCGGTCCCGCCGCGCGGACCCTCACCCCCGAGGGGGCCATGGAGGACGCCGCCGTCTACCTCGACTGGCTGGCCGCCTCCCCGCTGACGGTCGACGGCCCCGTCGGTGTCACCGGCTACTGCATGGGCGCGGGCCTCGCCCTGCGCACCGCCGGGACCCACCCCGACCGGGTCGCCGCGGCGGCCGGGTTCCACGGGGCGTACCTGGCCACGGACGCCCCCGACAGCCCGCACCTGCTCGCCGGTCACATCAACGCCGAGCTGTACTTCGGCCACGCCGACCAGGACTCCACCAATCCCGCCGACCAGATCGCCCGCCTGGAGAAGGCCCTCACCGAGGCGGGCGTCGAGCACCGCAGCGAGGTCTACGAGGGTGCCCGCCACGGCTTCACCCAGGCCGACACGGCGATGTACGGGGCCGAGGCGACGGACCGTCACTGGGAAGCCCTGCTGGACCTGTTCGCGCGGAGGCTGTCCGGCTGATCGCCTGGCCACCGTCGTCCCCCTGCGCCGGGCCGCCGAGGGGTACGACGTCAGCGTCCGCTCCCGCAGCAGCCGGCGCAGGGAGTCGGTGGACAAACCGGAGGCCTTCCGTCAGCGGGACCGGGCGACGGTGGCCGCCACGTCCTGCCGAACCCCCACAAGCCCTTGCCGTCGCAGGACCCTCCCCCTAGCCTGCAATCTGACGACCCATCAGATACCCGCTAGGGGGCAGGCAATGGCCGTCACCACCGAGAGCGGAACCGGATCCGGAACGGGACCCGGAACCAGGGACATCCCCAAAGTCATCAGCGTGGACGATCACGTGATCGAGCCCGCGCACCTCTTCGAGACCTGGCTCCCGGCCAAGTACCGGGACAGGGGGCCGAAACCGCTCACCGCCGGCATCGGGGACCTCGCGTACGTCGGCGGGAAGTACCGGTTCACCACCGATCCGGAAGGCCAGCTCACCGACTGGTGGGAGTACGAGGGCGACCTCTTCCCGTACAAGCGGATCATCGCCGCCGTCGGCTTCTCGCGCGACGAGATGACCCTCGACGGCATCACCCGCGAGCAGATGCGGCGGGGCTGCTGGGACCCGAAGGCCCGGATCGAGGACATGGAGATGAACCATGTCGAGGCCTCCCTGTGCTTCCCCACCTTCCCGCGGTTCTGCGGACAGACCTTCTCCGAGGCCAAGGACAAGGAGGTCGGGCTCGCCTGCGTGCGCGCCTACAACGACTGGATGGTCGAGGAGTGGTGCGGGGACAGCGGGGGGCGGCTGATCCCGCTGTGCCTGATCCCGCTGTGGGACGTCGAACTCGCGGTCGCGGAGATCCGCCGCAACGCCGCCCGGGGCGTACGGGCCGTCACCTTCAGCGAGATCCCGACCCATCTGGGGCTGCCGTCGATCCACTCCGGCTACTGGGACCCGTTCTTCGCCGCCTGCGAGGAGACCGGGACGACCGTCAACATGCACATCGGCAGCAGTTCGCAGATGCCGGCCGCGTCCCCCGACGCCCCGCCCGCCGTCCAGGCCTCCCTCTCCTTCAACAACGCCATGGCCTCGATGATGGACTTCCTGTTCTCCGGGGTCCTGGTGAAGTTCCCGCGGCTCAAACTGGCGTACAGCGAGGGCCAGATGGGCTGGATCCCGTACGCCCTGGAACGCGCCGACGACGTCTGGGAGGAACACCGCGCCTGGGGTGGCGTCAAGGACCTGATCCCGGAGCCGCCCTCGACGTACTACTACCGGCAGATCTTCTGCTGCTTCTTCCGCGACAAGCACGGCATCGAGGCCATCGAGACCGTCGGCGTGGACAACGCGACCTTCGAGACCGACTACCCGCACGTCGACTCGACCTGGCCGCACACCAAGAAGGTCGCCGAGGAGCACGTGGCCGGCCTGTCCGAGGAAGTGACCTACAAGCTGCTGCGGGGGAACGCGATCCGGATGCTGGAGCTCGACTTCGACAAATGAGCGGGAGGTCCACGCGAACGCGAACGTGACCGGCCCCGCGGTGTCCAGGTCAGCAGCAGGCCGGTGTCCTCGGGGGCGGGCAGGACCAGGCACGGAAACGCCCGACCGCTGGCGACGGGGGATGCACCAGCGGTCGGGCTGTGGCCAAGACTAACAAGGCTGTCCGGAGAGCGGGAGCGGACGGCTCGGCTGTGGTGAGAAGTTGTGAGCGGGATCACGTCGCGCGGGTCAGTCGCACGGCGGATCGTACGAGAGCCGCGGCAGGTACTTCTCCCACTCCTCGCGGGTCAGGACGTTCCCGGTCGCGGCGCAGATGTGGCTGATCGCGTCGTCGACGTCGAGGTCCCACAGGCGGACGGTGTCGGAGCCGCTGGACACCCCGAGCATGCGGCTGTTGGGGCTGAAGGAGAGGAAGTTGCCGGTCTTGGCGTTGGGGCTCATCGACTGTCCGATACTGCGGCCCTTTGCCGGGTCGGACACGTCCCACAGCCGGACCGTGTTGTCGTTGCCGCCGCTGGCCAGGGTGCGCCCGTCCCTGCGGTACGTCAGCGACACGACCGCCTCGGTGTGACCGGTGAGCGCGGCGCCCGCCCGGCGGGCTTCGGCCGGGTCGGACACGTCCCACAGCCGGACCGTGTCGTCGTCACCGCCGCCGGCCAGGGTGGTGCCGTCCGGACTGTAGGCGAGCACGTTGACCGGACCGGTGTGCCCGGTGAGCGGCCTGCCGAGGGCGACGGGCGGACGGGTGGCCCCGAGCTTCCACAGCCGGATCGTGCCGTCCGCGCTGCCGCTTGCCAGGGTGGTGCCGTCCGGGCTGAAGGCGAGGGCGTTGATGTAGCCCTTGTGGCCGGTGAGGGGCGCGCCGAGCGGCCGCGGATGCGCCGGGTCGCCGACGTCCCACAGCCGCAGGGTGCGGTCGGTGTAGGCGGTGGCCAGGGTCTTCCCGTCCGGGCTGTACGCCAGCGCGTCGGGGCCCATGAACCGGGTGCGCAGCTCGATGGGGGAGCCGTAGGGGGCCGGGTGGGCCGGGTCGGTGACGTTCCACAGGCGCACGGACTGCCCGCCCGTGGTCACCGCGAGCGTGTGGCCGTCGGGCGAGAACACCTGGGCGCGCCTGCCGGTGTCCCCGGGCAGGAACGGCCTGCTCAGCAGCACCGGCCGGGTGGGGTCCCGGACGTCCCACAGCCGGATCCGGCCGTCGCGCGTGGCCGTGGCGAGCACCTCGCCGTCCGGACGGAACGCCCCGCTGCCGCCGACCATGTCCGAGGTGGGGATCGACCACAGGCGCACCTTGCTGTCGCCGCTGCCGGTCGCGAGCGTACGGCCGTCGGGGCTGAAGCCCAGCGCGTACATCTCACCGCTGCTTCCGGCGAGCGGCTCGCCGACCTGTGAGGGGTACTCCGGATCGCTCACGTTCCACAGGCTCGCCGTGCTGTCCGCGCTGGCGGCGGCCAGCATCGTGCCGCCGGGACTGAAGGCCACGGACCAGACGGGACCGGTGTGCCCGGTGAGCGGCGAGCCGAGGGGACCGGGGTCGGCCGGATCGGCCACGTCCCACAGCCTGACGCTGTCGTCCGCGCTGCCGCTGGCGAGCACGGTCCCGTCCGGGCTGAAGGCGACCGAGTGCACCAGGCCGGTGTGCCCGGTCAGCACCCGGTCGTACGCCGTCGGCCGCCGCGGATCCGTGGTGTCCCACAGCCGGACCGTGTCGTCGTCACCACCGGCCGCGAGCATGTGCCCGTCCGGACTCCATGCCACGGAACGCACGGCGGCACCGGAACCGGTCAGCGTGCGGGGCGGCTCGTTCGCGTCACGCATGTTCCACAGCCGTACGGCGCGGTCCTCGCCGGCGGAGGCCAGCGTGCGCCCGTCCGGGCTGAACGCGATCAGGTAGATCGTGCCGCGGTGCCCGGCCAGGGGAGCGCCGAGGGGCTTCGGGTGGCGCGGGTCGGTGATGTCCCACCGCCGGATCGTCCCGTCGTCCCCGGCACTGGCCAGGGTCCTGCCGTCCGGGCTGAACACGGCGCTGCTCACCCAGCTCGCGCCGCCGACGAGAGGCTTGCCCAGCGCCTCGGGGTGACTGCGGTCGCTGACGTCCCACAGGCGGACGGTCCTGTCGTAGCTTGCGGTGGCGAGGAGCTTGCCGTCCCGGCTGAACGAGGTGAGGTAGACGGCGCCGGTGTGGCCGGTGAGCGGGGTGGCGAGCGGTGCGTTGACGATGGAGATCAGCCGGGTGTTGGTGCCCTCGTCGTCGGGCCTGAGGCCGTGCGCGACCAGGTCGATCCGGGCGGACAGCGACGGATCCGTGTACTGGACGCGGTCGGCCTCCGCGACGACCTGCTCGAACACCGCGTCGTTGCGCTGCTGCCAGGCCACCACCGCGGACCCGACGGCCACCATCGCGAGGACGACCAGCGCCGACACCGCGCCCCGGGCGATCAGGACGGTACGGCGGCGCATCCGGACCGAGGCGGCCAGGAACTCCACCGCGCTGCGGGTCAGCAAGGTGTCCCCGGCGGACTTCGCCCAGGTGCGCGCCTGCTCCAGCCGCGACCCCCGGTACAGCAGCGAGGAGTCGCGGTGAGAACCCTCCCAGGACCGGCCGTCCTCCTCGATCCGCTGGCGCAGCAGATGGTCGCTGCGGTCCTCCTCGATCCACGCGCGTAGCCGCGGCCACGCCGTCAGCAGGGCCTCGTGGGTGATCTCCACGGTCTCCGCGTCCAGGGTCACCAGGCGGGCGCGCACCAGCGCCTCCAGGGACTCCTCCGTCTTGTCCGGGGCCGTCGACTCCGCGGCCAGCTGACGCCGGGTGCCGCGCCTGCGGGTGGCCTGGGTGTCCTCGCCGAGGCGCACCAGGCGCAGCAGCAGCAGCCGGGCCGCCGTGCGCGCCGCCGGGTCCAGCGCCGTCCAGGCCCGCTCGGCGGTCGCCGCGACCGCGCCGTGGATACCGCCGGCCGCGCGATAGCCCGCCAGGGTCAGCCGGCCCGCCTTGCGGCGCTGCCAGGTCGCGAGGAGGGCGTGCGAGAGCAGCGGCAGCACACCCGCGTCGTGCGCTCCGCGCGGACCGCCGGCGCTCACCTCCCGGACGATCAGCTCGGCCAGCCCCGGCTCCAGCTCCAGACCCACGGCCCGGGCCGGACCGGTCACGGCCTCGCGCAGCTCCCCGCCGGTCAGCGGCCCGAGCACCATGTGCCGGTGCTGGAGCGCGTCGGCCAGCTCGGGGTGGTCCAGGCAGCGCTCGTAGAAGTCGGCGCGGATACCGAGGAGCACGAGGGCGGGCGCGGGCGTGTCCGGCCCCTCCGGTGTGCACGCGGCGTGCAGCAGCCGGACGAACGTACGCCGGGCCGTCTCGTCCGAGCAGAGCGTGAACACCTCCTCGAACTGGTCCACGATCACCACCGGCCGGGCGGCGGCGGCCTCGTGCCGAGCCCACGAGGCGACCGCTTCCCGCACGGCGGAGGCGAATTCGGGAGGACGGTCGGGTACGTCACCTTCTATACCGGAAAGGGCGGTTTCCAATTCGGGTATACGACGGGTCAGTTCCGTCATCGGATCGGTACCCGGCACGAGCTGGAGGATCGTGTGGCCGCCGTTCTCGGCGTCACCGCCCAGCGCGCCCGCCTCCAGGGCGGTCACCAGACCGGCGTCGAGCAGCGAGGACTTGCCCGCGCCCGAGGCGCCCACGAGCATCACCAGCCCGCCCGTACCGGACTCGGCCGCCGAACGCAGCAGCTTGACCAGTGCCTCCGCGCTTCGCTCCCGGCCGAAGAACCAGCGGGCGTCCTCACGCCGGTAGGAGGCCAGACCGCGGTACGGGCAGACCCCGGCCGTCGTCGCGGATGTGGCGTCGGCCGGGGGACCTTCGTCCTCCTCCGGCGACACCGCGCGCTCCCACAGCCGCTGCCACTGCCCCAGGTCGTACAGTCCGGGCACGACAGGGGTGGGACTGATGCGCCGCGCCTCGGGAATGAGGATGTGCAGCACGGCGGTCAGCGCGGTGAACTGAGCGGGTACGTTCCGGGCCCGCCGCCAGTCGCTGATCCGCTGCGCGGACACCCGGACGGGCCGCCCCCGTTCGTCGACACGCTGGAGCCGGCCGACTCCCTCCGACACCCGCTTGAGTGGCGGATTTCCGGCCTCCCGGTACAACAGGGCGAGACGTTCCGCGAAGGCTGTGCGTGCCCCTGAGTCGGAACTCAAGGTTCCACCCCTTACTTCCCTCGCGGTAATCCGGACCGGAAAACTCACTTTATACGGCTGACCTGCGGCGACGCATTGTCTCCAAGACCGGGACCCCCTCTGTGGGCCCCTGCCTGGCAGGATCATGAGTCCATGGCGCGGCCACCTGCCACGCCATCACAGGCCATCAGTCCGGCCCCCTGTGTGCCACCCAGCGCGCCGAACGTTCTCGGTCAGATTCCGTCCACGGTCCACCGCTTCCTCCGGTACCGGTCCCCACGAGGGGAGGGACCGGTACCGGACGAAGCGGGACGATCACCGTGCCGCCCTACACTGGGCCGGACACATGCGGCGGAGGACGGAACGGAGCGGACTGTGGCGAAGGTCGTCGGCGCTTTCCAGGACCCGTCGGCGGACGTGCTCGCCGAGGCGGCCGCCGCGTTCGGACTCCTCGCCTCCGCCGCCCGGCTGCACATCATGTGGGCCCTGTCCCAGGGCGAGAGCGATGTCACCCACCTCGCCGACCGCGTCGGCGGCGCACTGCCCGCGGTCAGCCAGCACCTGGCGAAACTGAAACTCGCCGGCCTCGTCCGCGCCCGCCGCGAGGGCCGACGCCAGGTCTACTACGTCGACGACCCCGACATCGTGACCGTGGTCCGCGTCATGGTCGGCCAGCTCACGGCCCGCGAGACCTCCACCACACCGACGGACCGACTGCGCGAGGCCGGTGCCTGAGGAGCCGGAGGCGCGGGAACCGGTGGGCCGGTCGGCTGAGGCGCCTGCGGATTCGGCTCCGGGTGCGGGTGCGGGTGCGGGTGGGGGTGCGGGTCCGGGTTCGGGTCCGGGTTCGGCTCCGGGTTCGGGTCCGGGTTCGGGCTCGGCTCCGGCGGGGACGACTCCCGCCGCGCTCGCTGATCCGGCTTCACCGACGTCTGCGCGGGCCGTCCCGGGTCGCTCGGAGACTGGGCCGACGATTTCGTCCGGGCCGACAGTTCCGTCTGGGCCGACGATTTCGTCCGGGGCGACGGTTCCGTCCGGGGCGACGGTTCCGTCCGGGCCGTCGCCTGCGCCCGGCGTCCTGGCGGCCGAGTCGGCGCCCGGGCTTGTCGTTCCGACAGGGCCCCTGGGCGACCCCGCCGCCCCGGCCGAGTCGCTGCCCGCGTTGGTCGTTCCGAGTGGGACGCCGTCCGATCCCCCTCCTGCTCCGGTCCTGCGGGTCGTCCCCGCTGCGGTCGGCGCCGACCCGTCCGCCCCCCGCCGCGGATCCGGCACGGCCCCTCCCGCCACCGGCCCTGACCAGGCTGTTTCCTCCGCCGCCGGTCTCCTGGAGGTGTTCCGCCAGCTGGGCAGCGGTCCGCGAGGGCTGACCGAGGCGCAGGCCGGGGAGCGGTTGGCGCGGTGCGGGGCGAACGTGGTTCCGGACGGCCGGGCCCCCTCCTGGCCCCGGCTGTTCGCCCGCAGCCTGCGCGAGCCGTTCACCGCTGTGCTGCTCTGCCTGGGACTGGTGTCGGCCGCGGTGCTCGCCTGGGGCACCGCCTCGGTGATCCTCCTGCTGGTCGTCGTGAGCTGCGTGCTGCGCGCCTCCGGCGAACACCGTGCCGGACGCTCCACGGCGGGACTGCGCCGACTGGTGGCCCACACGGTCACCGTCCAGCGCCGGGCCCACGACGACACGCCACCGGTCAGCCGGGAGATCCCGGTCGAGGAACTCGTCCCCGGCGACGTCGTACGGCTCGTCCCGGGCGACCTGATCCCCGCGGACGTACGACTGCTGCGTTCGACCGGACTGACGGTCCACCAGGCCGCGCTCACCGGAGAGTCGGCACCGGTGGAGAAGTCCGCGGACGCCGACACGGATGACGCCGACGGGAACGACGACACGACCGCCAAGGGTGTCCTCGCGCACCCCCGGCTCTGCTTCCAGGGCAGCAGTGTCGCCTCCGGCAACGCCACCGCCGTAGTCACCGCGACCGGCGCCGGCACCCTCTTCGCCACGGCTCACCGCCGTACCGGAAAACCCCCCGCCACCGCCTTCGAACGTTCCGTCCAGGGCGTCTCCTGGATTCTGATCCGCTTCGCCCTGCTGACCCCGCCCCTGGTGCTCATGGCGAACGCCGCCCTCCGCGGCCGCGGCCTGGAGACCCTCCCCTTCGCCGTCGCGGTGGCGGTCGGGCTGACCCCCGAGATGCTGCCGGTCCTCGTCACCGCCTGCCTGGCCCGCGGCGCCGCCCTCCTCGCCCGCACCCACGGCGTCATCGTCCGACGGCTCCCCGCCCTGCACGACATCGGCGCCATGGACGTCCTGTGCGTCGACAAGACCGGCACCCTCACCCAGGACCGCCCGGTCGTGGACCGCGCGCTGGACGCCGACGGCCACGACGACCCCGGCGTGCTGCGCTGGGCGGCGGCCGCCGCCTGGTGGTCCCTCCAGCTCGCCGACCTGCCGGCCCCCGACGCCCTGGACGAGGCGCTGCTCGCCGCCGCCGACGACGACGCGGTCATGGCGTACGACGGCGTCACGGCCGTCCCCTTCGACCCGGCCCGCCGCCTGGCCACCGTCGTCGTCCGCACCCCCGGCCGGCTCGGCACGCACACCCTGATCACGAAGGGAGCGGTGGACGCCGTACTGCTCCGCTGTTCCCTCCCCGAAGACGAACGCACCCGACTGCGCGAACTCGCGGACGCCCTGGCCGCGGACGGACTGCGCGTCCTCGCGGTGGCCACCACCGAACGCCCCGCGGGGACCCTCCCCGACGAACGCGGCCTCACCTTCCGCGGCCTGGTCACCCTCCGGGACGACCTCGCCCCCACCGCCGCCGAGGCCCTCGCCGGACTCGCCGGACAGGGCGTCACCGTCAAGGTCCTCACCGGCGACCATCCGGGCACCGCGGTCCGGGCCTGCCGTGATCTGGGGGTGCCGGTGGCCGGTGTCGTCACCGCCGACCGCCTCGACACCCTCACCGACCCCGAACTCACCGCACTGGCCCGCCGTACGACCGTCTTCGCCCGCTGCACCCCCGACCACAAGACCCGCGTCACCCGAGCCCTCCAGGCAGGCGGCCACACAGTCGGCTTCCTGGGCGACGGCGTCAACGACCTGCCCGCGCTGCGGACCGCCGACGTAGGCGTGGCCCCACCCGACGCGGCCGGGGTGACCAGGGAGAACGCGGATCTGGTCCTCGCCGGGAAGGACCTCACCGCGATCGGCCACGCGGTCGCCGCGGGCCGTCACGCGGGCGGCAACATCGCCACGTATCTGCGCATCACGCTCTCGTCCAACCTCGGCAACGTGATCGCGATGCTCTCCGCGGGCCTCCTCCTGCCCTTCCTGCCGATGCTCCCCGCCCAGGTCCTCGTGCAGAACCTGTGCTTCGACGCGGCCCAACTGGCGTTCGCGTACGACCGTCCCGCCCCGGCCGCGCTGTGCCGCCCGCGCGTGCTGGAGCCCCGGGAGCTGCTCCGGTTCATCGTCGGATTCGGCGCGCTGAACGCAGTGGCCGACCTGGCGACGTTCGGGGTCCTCGCGCTGGCCCTGAGGGGGCCCGGGGACGACGAGGCGCTGTTCCACTCGGGCTGGTTCACGGAGAACCTGCTGACGCAGGCGCTGGTGATGGTGCTGCTGTCACTCGGCCGGCGGGGTGGCGGACGGCCGGGCCCGGTGACCTGGTCCGCCGCCGCCCTGGCCGGGGTCGGCCTGCTGCTCCCCGCGTCCCCGCTGGGCCCGGTCCTGGGCCTGACCCCGCTGCCCGCCGTGTACTACGCCCTCCTGGCGGCCGTCCTCGCGCTGTACGCCGTGGCCCTGCCGAGGGCGAGAGCCCGCTACGAGCGCCGGACGCTCCACCGTTCAAGGGTTGCGCAAACCGCCGACTGACCGCGTCGGGGGCCGCGTCACGGACAGGCGATGTCGAACCCGTACCGCAGTGGCTCGTCCGTCACCCCGTGGTCGAGCCGGTACACGTAGACCCCCTCGACCCGCACCCCGGCCGGCGCGCCGTCCGCCTGGCAGGGATACGTCACCTGCACCACCCGGGGCCGGTCGGCGACCTTGACCCGCATCCCGTCGGCCGGCCCACCGTCGAGGACGGCGACCTCCCACCCGGTCACGTCCGCCACCCGCACTGTCTCCGCTGCTTTCACGCCGACAGTTTAAAGCTTGCGCAATCATCTGATCAGAGAAACAGATCACTGATTCGGCACATCGCATCCATGGCCACCGTGGTGACCGACCTGGCGATCAGGCGGCCGGGGTCGGGGCCGGGCGCGGGCTGCCGCGAAACACCTGCTTGGTGTGCCAGGAGCGGTGAGCCGCCGCGATGGACGGGGTGCCGGGTTGCGGGCCTGTGAGCAAGTGGCCGGCGAGTGCTGTGACCTGCGCGCGAGCAGTTTGGCTGCGGCCGACGAAGCGCTGTGAGACCAGGATGCGATGGCCGTCGCCCATGCCGAGGACGCCCTTGTCGAAGAGCTTGTGATGCAGCGAGCACAGGCACAGTCCGTTGTCGACGTCGTCCGGGCCGTCGAACGCCCACCAGCGCACATGCGCGGCCTCCAGTCCGACAGGCGTCGTGCCGATCATGCCGTCGTAACCGCAGAAGGCGCACTGGTACTCGTACGCGGTCAGCACCATCTCCCGCATCCGCCGGTCCCGTCGGCGCCTCGCGGGCACCGCCAGGGCGTCGGTCTCGGCGAGTTCCAGTTCCAGGCCCACCGCGTCGCACAGGTCCTGGTGCAGCGACGCCGGGAAGTGCAGATCCAGCAGCACCCTCGCCATACGGCCCAGCAGCGACGGTTCCCGCCGGAGTGCCACCCGCAGATCCGGGGGCCAGCCGCCCGGTGGCCCGACTGGCCCGTAGTTCCCGCACCCCGGTGCCCGGACTGCCGACGCCGTGCCCGGTCCGCACTTCCCACACCCCGTCGCTGACCAGATGGTGAAAGGGATAGGCGGGCGTGGTCCCACGCGACGGTCCGTACTCCACCAGCAGTTGCTTGAGATCCGCCTCCACCGCGCTGTACGACAACTCGTCAGCGGCGTCCGCCTGAAAACGGCCCAGCGCGTACAGCAGCAACGGCTTGTGCGGCGCCCGCACCCCGTCCCGGCTCCACTGCCTCAACTTCGCGGCACGCTCCAGCCAGTCCATGACGGTGATCGTAGTGATGCGTCGCCACACGTCACGCCGTCCTCCTGCTCAGCCGGCCGGAGGCCTGCGCGATCCTCGGGGCACACGCGGCGCGCGGTGGCGTTTCAGCATCCCAGGACGGCGTCTCAGGCAGTACCTGTTTGCGCAGCTCAGGGTGGGTGGGACGGTTGCGTCGTTGCGGGTTGGGCGGTGGTGCTTGCGGTGGGTCCTCGGTGTCTTCGAAGCTGTGGGTGTCGCACCGGCCGGGGTGGCTCGAACGTCCCGTTGGCAGCCTGGTGACGACTCCACCTGTGCCTGAGTACCGGGCATCCGTGTGCTCGGCTGCCCGCTCGGGCAGTCAGGCCGCCTCGTCCTCGGATCGGACTCCGATCGGACAGGCGGCGACACGTCAGCGCGCATTCGGCGAAAGAGCCGGCACAGGCCGCAGGCCGCAGTGCCCCCGACGGACCACACCACCGACCACTAACCAACTAACCGCTGACCAAGAAGGAAGACCCGACATGAGCAGCAACGCCCACACCCGTCGTCTTACGGGCCGCCGTGCGGCCCTCGCCACCGGTCTCGTCCTGGCCGTCGGACTCGGTGTGTCGACGCAGGGGGCGGCACAGGCCACCGTCTCCGCCCCGGCCCCCGCCAAGACATCCGCGAAAGCGTCCGCTGCGCCGCGGTCGATCAGCGGCTTCAACGGCGACGTGGTGACCCAGGTCGCCGACTTCTACGGCGCGTACATCGACGCGAAGGACGACGCCGCGGGCCCGGACACCGCACTGGTCAAGGCACTGCGCGCGCATTACCTGACGCCCGCCTTCGCCAAGAGGCTGCAGGCCTGGGAGAAGAAGAACAAGGTGGACGGCCTCCTGCGCGCACAGACCGTCCCGGTGCAGTGGACGGTGAGCGAGGTCGGCGACGGCCTCAAGGTCGTCGTCACCCTGACCTTCGGCGGCGGGGAGTCGCCGTCGACGACGACCAGGTTCGTCGTGGAGCAGGAGCCGACCGGCCAGATCACCGACATCCGCAGCACGAGCACCGCTTCCGCGAGGGCATCCGCCGCGGGGCGGTCGGTCAGTGGCAGGACCGGTGAATCGCTGACCCAGGTTGCGGACTTCTTCGGCGCGTACGTCGACGCGAAGGACGCCCCCTTGGGCCCGGACTCCACACTGGTCAAGGCGTTGCGGGCGCACTACCTGACACCCGCCTTCGGCAAGAGGCTGGAGGCCTGGGAGAAGAAGAACAAGGTGGACGGTGTCCTGCGTGCTCAGAATGCTCCGGTGGACTGGACGGTGAGCGAGGGTGCCAACAGCCGGGAGATCGACATCACCCACGCCTTCGGTGGCGGGGAGTCGCCGACGGTGACGACCAACCTCGCAGTGAAGCTGGAGCCGGTGTTCGGCGACGTCACCGACATCCGCACGACGAGTGCCCGCTGACGACGCGGCCGCTCCGCCTGTTCCGCTTCCGGCTTCGGCCGGGGCGGCACGGGCAGCGCTGGTGGCTCACAGGCTGGGCGGTCTGCGTGACCTGTTGCTTCGTCAGTCGCCGGTTGTCGCCAAGTTGGCGGCGGGGATCGGGACCCAGCGGCCGGGGTGGTAGTAGAAGCGGTCGTACCGGTAGCCGTGCAGCCCTTTGGTGCTGGTGGTGCGGAAGGGGTGGCCGTGGTCGTCGATGCGGACCGTGCCGGTACGGCCTTGTGAGGACCAGTCGAGGTCGAGGTACCAGTCGCAGGTGCAGGACTCGTTGAGCGAGGAGACCACCAGGACTTCGGGTTCCTGCAGGGACACGCGGTAGGGGAAGTCGATCGCGGGGATCGGCGTGCCCTCCGCGTTGTCGCCGGGCATGGAACGGACCAGGGGCTGGTGTGCGTCGAGGTCAACGGAGAAGAAGCGGGGGATGATGCCGGCGCCGCAACCGTCGCTCAAGGAGTAGAGGATGCCCCGGTCGGCGGCGGGGGTGACGCGGTTGACCACGCGCACATGCAGAGCCTCCAGGACGACGGCCGCGGAGCCGCGGCCCTGCACCGTGATTCGCACACCGGTGGGGCCCCCGTGCACCGCCCGCTGGGAGGTGGCCCACGCTGCGATGTCCTCCGGATGCGGCGGCGGTGGGACCTGTCGCGGTGGCTTGGCGACGACGTAGTCTTCGCCGCATCCGCCGAGTCCCGATGTGTGGGAGTTGGCGGTCCAGGTGAGGGGGGCAACCGGTGGGGCCGTGCCGGCGTTCGCCGGGTTCTGGGGGCTGCCGCCGCTGTAGGCCGGTGATGCCCCGCCGTCGGAAAGGGTTCCGGCAACGGAAGTTGCGATGCCGACGAGCGCGATGGCAAGCGAGACCGCCAGCACCGGCGATCGCACGGGCCGTCGTCGGAGGCGTCCGGTGTGGGGCTGCGAGCCCGCTGGTGGGGTCGGTTCCGGTACCTCGGCGGACCCGGCTGATGCCGTGGTGCTTGTGGTGACGCGGGTCGTCGCTACCTGCTGGGCATCGGGCGAACGTGGTCGCTGCCGTGCCGCAACCGCCACGATCCACCGGCGGTGCAGCTCCGTGCGTTCCGCGGGGGAGGCGCCGCAGAGTACGGCGAACCGCTCGACTCCCGCGAAGTCCTGCGGGACTGCTTCTCCGGAGCAGTAGCGGTGCAGGGTGGAGGCATGCATGCCCAGTCGGCGGGCCAGCGCCGCGTAACTGCGGTCGGCGCGCTCCTTCAGAGACGTCAGCAGCGACGCGAACTCCGCTACGTCATCGTGGATCGAATCCATGTCGTCCGTACTCGTATCCGTGTGTCGGCCCACGCAGCCCTGTCGCGGTGGAGCTCCCCCCGTATCTGCACGCCAATACGCCTGGGATGGTTCCAGGGCCACGAAGCGCGCTCGTGTTCACGCCCAGTCCACGATCTGCGTCAGCGCTATCGACGAGCCCACGCAGGTGACTACGCACGGAAGACTTCCAGCGCAGCGAAACACCCAGCAACGCCACAGGGCCCTCACCGATTCGATGAGGGCCCTCTGAACTGCGAACCAACTGTCGGGGTGGCGGGATTTGAACCCACGACCTCTTCGTCCCGAAGCAACTTGCGCGGTCGCTCTGCCTTGGGCAGGAGTGCCTTTCACCTGCGCCGATAGTCCGTGGGTGTCCGTGCTTGTTCGCCGCTGTCTGTCGGCGTTGTCACCAGTTAGACACTCACCTGAAGTTGGCCCTTGAGCCCGCCTTCAGGGACCGAGCACGCCCAGCGCGCCGAGTATGAGGCAGACGGTACCGAAGAGAAAGAACCCACCTACGCCGATCACGGCTGAGCCGAGCCTCCTGGCGCCGGCACTCTTGCCCTCTTGCGGAACCAGCGAGCCCAACGCCTTCTGCCCGAAGTCGAGATACGCAGGTAGCCGTCCGGTCCGCCGCAGCATCCGCCCGACGCTGATGAGCGCTACGCCAAAGATCAGCGTGAGCAGGCTCGTCTGGAGCTGGTAGGCCGGTTCGTATCCGTCCGAAACAGCGGTGATCACGGGAGTCCCCCCAGGATGTGCCGGACGGCACCGCTGTCCGGCGGAAAGAAGGGCCCCATCTTGCCTGAGGTCCACCCTCGGGTGGTAACCCGTTTGGTCGGGGGGCTGTGACCTGGGGGTTCGTCGTCGACGGCGGTAGCTCGACTGTCACTGTCGGTCGTCGCCGGTCGGCTTCGGGCACCCTCGCACGGCCCAGGGACGGCCCAGGGAACGATCACTCGGCAGACGTCCGCCACTCCTCCAGGCGAACCCTCACCTGGTGGTTGTGGGCGTGCCAGAAGACCTCCCCCTCGACGGAGGCCCCGAGGGCGGGCAGCTCCATCCCCTGCGGCATTGCCGTGATCTCGGCCAGGGCCACAGCCGCGGGTACACCGTCTATACGTATGAAGACGCCGAAGGGCTGGCGGCCGATGACCTCTCCAGTGATGTGGGTTCCCACTGGCAGAGCTGCGACGGTTGCGGCCCAGCGCCCGGGAACTACGTCTGCGGCCGGCAGGTCCGGGCCCGTGGGCCACGCGTACTCATCCATCAACAGATCATGACCCAGTGAGCGACCTGGATCGAGCGGACCTACAACCGACGCCGCAGACAAGCCTCACTCGCCCGACTGACCCCCGTCGAATTCGAGACCGTCATGACCACGCTGGCCCTCCGGGCCGCGTGACCGGACCTGACCTGTCACCCGAACCTGCATCAGACCCGATCGTGGCGTCCCGCTGGAGGAGATCTCCCGGCTCGTCGGGCACTCTGGAACAGCGGTCACCGAGGAGGTTTACCTGAAGCAGATCCGGACCGTGATCCAGACCGGCGCCGTGGTCATGGACGGCATCTTCAAGCGGGATCCGAAGCGTTAGTCACGCAGATAGACACGCACGCAGAAACAGGTGAGGCACCTAGGAACGTTCCTAGGTGCCTCACCTGGTGTTACCGCTGTCGGGGTGGCGGGATTTGAACCCACGACCTCTTCGTCCCGAATAATGTGCGGAAAGATCGCTGACCAGGACCGCTGAACATATGGGCAGGTCAGGGCATTGGTGTGCGTTGGTCAGCCTAGGCGCCGCGCGGCATGATTTCCTTGATCCACTCCCCGTTCACTCCCCGGGGCTCAACCTGAGGTGAGGTCCGTACTAGACCTACGCATTACGAGTTGTTCGATCTTGGTCTGGGGATGTCCAGGGTCGTCCAAGAACCGCCCTACGTGGCAGCTCAGAGAGGGTTCCGGACCCTTCCAGGCATGAGCGGATGGTCGTGGAACTGGCAGCAATAGAGACCAAGAATGAGACCACGCCCAACGGGGGTCTAACCGGCGGCGTGAACTAGCCGATTCACAGCGGGCTCTGCCCACCGTCTGCGACAGTCTCGTCAACGTTGCCACCGTCGCCTCGCTCCACCGATGAACGACCTCCCCTTTTCTGTCCGTGCCGCTCGCTGCTCGATTAGCCTGGCTACGACAGCGGATTTAATTAACTCCGTTAGCAATGCTTGAATAATCACATCGTTCGCTTCGCGGGCGCGCTCTACCCCTCGGATCAGGAGCGCAATAGACACGCTAAGCCCCAACAGGAACCACGGGCTGGCCGTGGCGCTCGCAGACACAAAGAGCGATGCCATTCCTATGCCAACATTCACGCGAAGATCAGCCTCAGAATCCAACCGATCGTGGTCCCCGTAAAGTTCTCCACTGGCCGCATGCAGGCGTGTTCGCAACTGGTTAAGCTCCTTTAGTATCTCGTGCGCCAACGGCCCTGAATTCCCCTCCAAAGGGGAATCATCAATCCGAGGATCAACCGCGGAAACGAAATTATTCAATTGCCCATACATCGGTCCACTGATTAGGTGTCGATTCCACGGCTGGCGACCCAAACCCCTTTTTATTCTATAAGGTCGAATTATTCGCGCCATCGAATTACTGGATATCGCGAGCACAGAACCGATCAAATACGCAGTGAACACTAGTGTTGCCATCGCAACGGGTTGCCCCAACTGACTACCGAGGGCGTAGGAACGTTGTAGCAGCCCAGTCGCTTCATTCTCGTCCGGAATTCGATCACCGATGAGAACCCAAGCCGCCAGCATCCAAAGTATGCCGGTGGCGAGAGGGGTGCGCAGTTCCCGGAGGCCGGGCAAGAGGTTGACCAGCATGTCGGCATCATCCTGCTACCCGAGCGCTACCGAAAGCCTGCGTGCGACCCCGATATTGACTTGGCGCTGTCGCGGGTCACATTCGCCACGAGAACCACCCTGGCCGCGCGATGCTCCTATTTCCCGTTCCGGGGCCTGCTCCCGACCCTCGGGCAGTTGGAGAAGATCGCTAGAACGAGCCTGCCATTGCCCTTGCCGTCCGGAGCCAACTGAGCTCAAGCGCCTGGTTGCCAGCACGCTAGCCCTTCCTGAACGACTCTTCGGCGCGTGAGGTCACGTCGCCGTGCGGGCCCCTTGGTTCCCCTGTGGCGGCGCCAGGGTTCGAACTTGGGCTGAACCGTCCGCAAGAGGTGCTCGCCGGCCTGGTCGGGCGTAGCACCGACTGGTTGGCGAAGATCGAGACGGGGCGCCGGAAGTCTCCCCGGATCGACATGCTCGCGGAGCTGTCGCGAATCCTGCGCGTGCCTCTCGGGGACCTGCTCGGGCAGACCGTGCTCATGGAGGACGAGCGGCAGCAGGACGACGTTCCAGCCGTGCGCGACGCGCTCATGAGTAACTACCAGCCCGGGTTGGTGCAGTGGTAGACGCCGCTCACCTGTACGCATGCGCGGGCGAGGTGGCGCCGGTCGTCGAACGTCCCGGTGTAAGCCGAAGGCGCATTGTTCGACCGTCCGTACGGGCCGTACCAGTTCTGACCGCCGTCATAACTGAAGTCCAGATATACTCGCGAGCTGCTGGCCCCGTTCCAGAGCCCCCAGACACAGCGCGATGGACGGTTGTACCGGAGCTCTACCTTGTTAAGGTACTGCTTCCTGATGAAGCCACCTCCAGGTGCAGGTACCCATAGCGAGACGTACCACGCGTTTGTGCCGTGGGTTTCGAACTGTCCGTTTGCAGCCCAGGCTCGCGCCTCGGCTTTGTTGTTTTGACAGTGTTCGGTCACGGCCGCAGATGCCGGGGTTGCCGACGCCCCGACAAGTGCTCCCGCCAGCAGAACAAATGCCGCCACAGTCCCCGTCAGCCTGCTCCGCACCCTGGCCGTAAGGCTCATCATCGTCCCCCTTGCGTTGGTGAAGTTCCGACGCTATCGATGGCGACCGTGCCTGAGGAGGGCGTGCGGGGCACTCCGCGGGGGCGCCAAGGCGTGCGCTGAGACGTGGAGGTCGCGACAGCGCCTCCCAAAGGAACAACCCGGGGCGTAGCCCCGGGCTGGATTCTTGCGCTGAGGTTCATCGTGGCATGAAACCGGGTTTCTCCTGTCCCAGCGCGTGAAGTCGTCCGAGGTAGGCCTGTGCTGCCGGTTCGGAGTTGTACCGGCGCCGCATCTCGGCAGCAAGTTCGCGGCTGGTCATGATGAGCGACGGCACCGACTGGCGGTCCCCTTCGAGGGCCCGGTCGCCCATGATGAGTGCCTGTTCCAAGTCGCCCTCACGTGCCGCTGTGACGCCCAACGTGACGCGGGCTTCAGCGTTCCGCATAGGCGAGCGCTCGGTGCCGTCGAAGTCCGTCCCTGCCCTCAGTACCTCTTCGGCGAGCGTGCGCGCAAGCTTGTCCTCGCCGACTAGGCGGTAGCAGTCCATCGCGTAGAAGTCGAACTTGGCCGGGTCCACCACGAAGTGGTTATCCAGGTTCTCCGGGTATGGCATCGCTTCGAGCAGTCGCCGTCCCTTATCCAGCGCTACCTCAACTTGCCGGCGGTCTCCGAGCCGCGCCCACGCCTTGGCTTCCTGGCCCGCGAGCTGCACGGCCACGCCGTGGTGCGCCGCCGTCTCGGCTCCGGCCCGCGCTGCCGCGATGACGCCGCGGTAGTCGCCGGTCGTGAGGGCGAACCATGCCCGCATCTCGTGCGCCCACCCGGCCACCTCCGCATGGTCAGCCTCGGTTGCGAGTGAGAGTGCGGCCTGTCGGGTCGACTCGGCTGCATGACGGTCGCCTGTGTCGTACTCGACGCAGCCGACTAGTAGCGCGAGCCAACCGGATAGCGCGAGAACCTCGCGATGCTGCGCGAGCGTGAGGCTCTTCTTGTGGAGGTCAACGACACGGCGGAGCCACTGGCGCCCCTCGATGAGGAGCTGTTCGCTCGGCATGAACGGGTACTCCGAGGAGAGCCGGTCTGCTGTGATCCGCAAAGCATCGAGGGTGGCGTTGTCGACGTCGGATCGGTTGAGACGGCTCACGATCTCCAGCGTCTCCATGCCGGAGGCTGCCAGGATCTCCCCATCCCCGTCTCGCCGTGAGGGCGCAGGGAAGAGCGCGTGCGTCACCGTGCCGAAGAGGGCCGCAATGATCGGTTGGTAGAAGTCGTTCGGCATCTGGCCTGACTCCCAGCGCTTCCACTGGCGAATCATGCTGTCTTCCGCGGGCAGCTCCGTGGGAGCGTGCGCCCGCATAGCCCTGACCGCGTCGCGCTGCGACCAGTCGCGAGCCATCCGTTCAGCCGCGATGCGTCGCGCCCATGCGGGCCTGTCGTCGGTCATGCGCCCTCCTCTGAGTGCCTACTCCGAGTCTCGCGCGCCGGCCGGGGGGACAGGGAAGGGGACACAGGGGTGTCACTGGACATGTCCCCACCCCCGCCTCGCCGTCCCCTGGCTGTCACTTACGTCACACCTTCCGTTCCTCGCATGCTGGTTGCAGATCACACACCACCCAGGGCGGAGCGTTCTTCGAGCGCTGCGACCCGTTCAGCCAACGCCTGAATCTGGGAGCGGATTTCCTTGATGTCGTCGTGCACGTCGTTGCTGGCGGAAGCCCCGTCACTCACGAAGTTACCGAGGTTCCCGGCCGAAACAATGAGAAGAACTGATCACTAGGGGTGGAGGCCAGCCATGGTCTCCACCCCTTGCTTGTTGCGAGAGGTAACCATGGGCTACGGCGAGAAGCGCGCCGATTACTACCGAGGCCGGTACTGGATTGCACCGGGTGTGCTCCGAACTGTGGAGGACGCCAACGGTGCCACGATCAGATTCGCCACCAAGCGCGAGGCCGCGAAGGCAGCGAACGATGCGGAGGCCAAGGTCCGAGAGGTCGGCTATCGCGACCCGAATGCAGGGAAGGAGACCTTCGGCGCGTACGTGAACCGCTGGTATGCGGCACAGGAGTTGGCCGCATCGACCATGCAGAACTACAAGCGGCACATCGAGGAACACCTCCTCCCTGCCTTCGAGGACAAGGCCATCGCCGATATCCAGCCCACGGACGTCGGCGCCTGGGAGAAGAAGGAGCGGACGCTCTACGCCGCGTCGAGCGTGAAGACCTGGCACGGCACGCTGCACCTCATCCTCGCCGATGCCGTGGATGAAGGACTTCGCGATTCCAACCCGGCAGCCAAGCGGCGCGGCCGAGGCAAGCGCGCCGGACGCTCTCGGAACCGCGGCCCCGAGAAGGTGGTGACCGACGCTCTCGGAATCCTGCTGACAGCCGAGCGCGCTTCGCTGCTGTCCGGCCGTGACGACGAATTCGTAGCCGTGGTCTTGAAGGGCTACACCGGCATGCGATGGGGCGAAATCGTCGGCCTGGAGCGCAAGTTCGTCCGCTCCGCGTCGGTGCGGGTGGAGTGGCAGCTTTACGAACTCGACTCGGGGGAGTTCGAGCGCTGCCCGCCCAAGGACGACTCATACCGGACCATCGACACGCCAAAGTGGCTGTCTGCCCTTGTCGCAGGCCATATCGCCCGGACCGAGTCGGCACCCTGCCCGTGCCACGAGCACACCTACGTGTTCCGGGGCAACGGTCCCGCCAACGGCGCTGCCCGGCACGTCGGCGCAAAGCTGGTCGACGTCGCCCGCCGCGCCGAAGTCTCTGCCGCAACGGTCTCGAACGTGCTGAACCGCCCGGATACGGTCGCGGAGCGAACGCGGATCAGGGTGGAAACAGCGATCGCGGAACTCGGCTACGTCCGTGCGGGTCAGACGGGAGAGACGGCCGCGCACTGGCGTCGTACCGGTTTCGCGACCTGGCTGTTTCATCCGGCCACGACGGGGTGGTACCCGAAGAAGGCTCCGCAGGAGGCTCGCCCCGTACCCGTGATGGCGCACCCCTGGCCAGGAGTGCCGGCGCGGGGCCGGAATGCCTCGGGCCGTGCCGACGCTTGCTGGCTGCCAATCGCACGTGGCCTCACACCGCATGGGCTCAGACACTCCCACAAGACGGTCATGGAGGAACTCGGGATCCCGCCCAAACTCATGGATGAACGGATGGGACACGAGGATGGCTCGGTGCAAGCCCGCTACTCGCACATCACGGCGCGAATGAGGAACCGACTCATGGACGGGCTGACCGAACAATGGGAGGAGTCGTTGAACGCACGGGCGTCCATGCATCCGCGATCTCCGGTGCGTGCGCTCGATGCCGTGCTGGGTGGTCGTCAGGATTGACGGATGGGGAGTGCATACTCTTGATTCACTCCCCGTTGCCTCCACAGAGACCCCATACAACGAATCAGGGTCGGTCTTCCTTGACGGAAGATCGACCCTGTCCTGGTGTTACAGCTTCGAACTCTTCGTCCCGAAGTAACTTGTGGCAGTGCGCCAGTCACCTGTATGTGGGAACTTCTGGGCAAACCCTAAATCTTCATTACTTTCGGCCAAACAGAGATAGCCGCATCAAGTAGCTCCTCCATGCGCCTATTCGCGACTGTATTACCCCATGTGCCCAGATCGATCTGCTTTTGTAGAATGAGATCTTTACTATTTACCCACTGTGCCAGCTTGGGCGCCTTCCCCGAGAAAGCGGAAGGTAGCGCGCTGTTAACCTCCATGGGTAGGAGCATGAGATTGCCTAGCTTCCCCACCCAGAAATTCTGGTTGGAATTGATTGACTTGGCTCCCTGAGGCTCAATATGCTCAAGGGTTACAACTTGATTGCGTGAGAGTTTTGACGAGCCCCAGAATTCATCAATCTTCTCTAGCGTATACCGAACACGATGAACATCTTGCGGTCGCCGAGTAAAGTACGTTAGCTTCTTAAGTCCGTCTTTAAACTGCGCATCGGTGGGCATGAGGGAATTCGCGTCACGCTTGAATTGCTGAAGAGCCTTGACTATGTCGTTTGCTGTAGTTGAAGAATCCACCGAATAGGCCGCCCGCCGGTATGCTCGACGGATTGTTGAAGTGGAAGGGCGTTGGGAAATAGACCATCTGAATTGCAGATTCTCGATTGCCCTCAGGAAGTCGACCAACCGAGCGTTAGAAATCGTGCCACGGGGGCCATGGATGTAGTTCCGAAGCAAGGAGAAGAGAAGATTCAACGGCAGATTTGATCCCGGTACCAGGCAGCCATACAGGGAGTGGTCGACGGCTGCATACCGGTCGGGCCGCCAACGTCCTGCGGGAACCACACTTGCCCAATGCTTTCCATTGGGGGATGCGAGGCACTCGTCGAACTCCTTGAAGATCTCTGCCGTCTCACTGAAGAGACGGATAAAATCACGCGCACCCTGCTCTACGTTTGTTCTACTACGCATGAATGCATCAACAGATCGACGAATCCTATTCACTGCGACGATCTCGTCGTCTTGCTGGTGCGAAGTTGAGTTCCAAAGATAACCCAGGAAATCCTCCACCTTGATCTTCGACCAAGAAATGGATTCAATTTCGCCCACACTTTTTACCCAGAGGCGCTCTTCTTCCTGGGCCGCCGTTGCCGGAATAGATGAGATTACTTGGTTCTTCACCAAATCAACTTGATTCAGACTCTTTCCGCGATCATTAAGAGTCTCAAAGATTCTAAATGCGTCCTGACGATCATCAACTCGTACGTAGACCACAGTTGAGCGGATAAATCGATCGCGGATCGCGTCGATAGTTTCTACATCAGGGCCTGTCGACTTATCTACTTCTGCCTCGATGTTTTTCGCGAAAATTTCGTAGGCGGAATACTGTGCTTTGTCTGCGTTGCTTTTCGGATCTGCCTGCCGGATTGTAGATTCAGGTTCCGAGAATAGGCTTAGGTGTAGAAATCCAGATTCGGCTCGATACTTAAGACGGAAGGTGGGTTTGCCGGACAAGTCGACGCGCTGCAAATAATTGGCCAGTCCTTGCGCCCTTCCCTGCTCGCCGATTTTTTCGTACGCGTCTTTGATTGCCCTGATCGCGATAAGCACAGTCGTGAGCCGCTGCTGGCCATCAACGAGGTCCCAGCTGTCGCTACCTGAGGGATGTACGACCATGTTACCGAGGAAATGTCCTTCTGGATTATCCCTTAGGTCATTCCAGAGATCCAATACATTCTCGTCGTCCCACGCGTACGGCCTTTGGTAGCGAGGGACAACATGCTCCCCGATAAGAACGATCTCCCCAATGGTGCGTTGAACCGCATCGAATGTCAACTCTTATCCCCTTTTGGTGACTACTGATGCTCGGCATTCTACGGACAGGAATTCCTAGCTGTTGAGTCCGGCGTTATACCCCACAACTTGCCGGCACGAAGCCCTAGTTGGTTACCTATCCTGGCGCACTCGATGCCTCGCACGAGGTCGTTGAGCCATCACGATACGGATCGTCATCCACGCGAGTGACCATTTGCGCGAACTTCCGCCTCGCCAGCGGTCGCTTGCAGTGATGGTGTACCTACGGAGGAGCGGCACTCTTGCGCAGCTCGCCGGTTTCGGGATCAGTCGCGGAGTGATGTGTGACTGCGCGAACCGTGAGATCGAGCTGCTGGCCCGGCCGGGCGGAGGCGGGACGGAGACCGGAGCGGCGGCCCAGGGAGCGGGGCGAGCCGCCCTTGATGAAGTAGAAACTCGTAACAGCTCTCAGGCTGTGGGCGCGCGTCCCGTCCCGCCCGGAAGGCGAAGCTCCCTGTCACTCCCCGGAGCGAGATCTCCATGATCCACTCCCCAGTCGCTCCCCAAGCGCCCCCGGGTAACGAGTCAGGCCCGGTTTCCTTTTGTGGAAACCGGGCCTGACCTGGTGTTTCAGCTGTCGGGGTGGCGGGATTTGAACCCACGACCTCTTCGTCCCGAACGAAGCGCGCTGCCAAGCTGCGCTACACCCCGATTGTCGCTGCTGCTGCTAGCCGCGGCGACGTCGTTTACTTTAGCCCACCGGTGGCTGGAGACGAAATCCGGTTTTGGGGCGGTGACGGATGGGGTTCGGGCGGGCGTGGTCGAGGGCGACCAGCACGATCGCGAGGGCGTAGAAGGCGAGGCCGAGTAGGAGGGCGTTGCCCAGGACGCTCTTGTAGCCGTGGAGGTCGACGTCCAGGAAGGGGTAGAGATAGCGGCCGCCGGTGCCCGGAGGGATCAGTTCGCCTCGGGTGAAGGAGAACACCAGGTAGGCCAGGGGGTACAGCATCCAGGTCGCCGCCCGGCGCAGGTGCAGGCGGCCGGGGGGTGTGAGGAGCAGCCAGTCCAGGACCGCCGCCGCGGGGATCGCCGTGTGCAGGACATGGGCGGTCACCGCGTGCCAGCCCGTCGGGGCGGCCGCTGTCCCCGTCAGGGAGAACGGGCTCGACGCGTTAGCCAGGAGCAGGTGGTACACCAGGGCGGTGATCGTGGAGTAGAGGAGAGCCGCGCCGGTCAGGGCCGACGGCAGGGGGTGGCGGGCGGTCCAGGCTCGGCGGGCCGAGAGCAGGAGCACCGCGGCCAGGAAGATCGCGCTCTGGACGGAGAAGTAGCTCAGAGCGCGGACCGGGCTGGTCTGCAGTACCTCGACGGTCACGGTCGCCGCGGCCGCCATGGCCACCAGTACGCGGTAGGCGGCCGCCACGGGATGCCGTACGGGAGCCACCACCGCCCTGGCGGGGACGGGGCAGGGCAGGAATGTGGGCATGCCCGGCACTGCGGGGAGGTCCGGGATGTCCCTGGGTATCGGCGCGGTCATGCCCTCACGCTAGGCAGGACCGACAAAAGGGGCGATACGGGCGGGCCGTGCGGGTTAATCCCCCCTTCCCCCGCACGACGGTCACCAGAGTGAAGGTCACCGGAGCGAAGACGCCGAACGCCCAGCAGGCAAGGGAACAAGGAGGTGCCGGCGCGCGAAACCCCTACACCGCCAGCGTGCGCATCCCCTGCACCGCCCGTGTGCGAAACCCCTACACCCGCCCGCGCGCGAACCCCCTACACCCCCCGCTCCACCAGCGTCAGCAACGTCACCTCCGGCGGGCACGCGAACCTCACCGGTGTGTAGCGGTTCGCGCCGCAGCCCGCCGACACGTGCAGATACGACGTCCTGCCCTCCGCCGTGTGCGTGGACAGGCCCTTCACGCGGTCGGTGTCCAGATCGCAGTTCGTCACGAACGCGCCGTAGAAGGGGAGGCAGAGCTGGCCGCCGTGGGTGTGGCCGGCCAGGATCAGCTGATAGTCGTCCGCGGTGAAGGCGTCCAGGGCGCGGAGGTACGGGGCGTGCACCACGCCCATCGAGAAGTCCGCGGCGCCGGACGGGCCGCCGGCCACCTCCGTGTACCGGTCCCGCTTGATGTGCGGGTCGTCCAGGCCGGTCAGCTCCACCGACGCGCCCTCGATCTTCAGCATGCCCCGCGTGTTCGTGAGGTTCTGCCAGCCCGCCGCGTCGAAGCCGTCCCGCAGGTCCTCCCACGGATTGTGGACGACGTCCACGGCGGGCGCGTTGCCGTTCAGGCCGTGGCGGCCCTGGGCCTTCTCGTACAGGTAGCGGGCGGGGTTGCGGAACGAGGGGCCGTAGTAGTCGTTGGAGCCGAAGACGTACGCGCCCGGGAACTCCATCAGCGGGCCGAGCGCGTCCAGCACCTCCGGCACGCCCTGCGGGTCCGACAGGTTGTCACCGGTGTTGATCACGAAGTCCGGGCGCAGGCCGGCCAGTGAGCGCAGCCAGCGCTGCTTCTTGCGCTGGCCGCCGACCATGTGGATGTCGGAGACCTGGAGCACCCGCAGCGGGCGCATGCCGGCCGGCAGGACGGGGACCGTCACCCGTCGCAGACGGAAGGAGCGGGTCTCGAAACCCGCGGAGTAAAGCAGACCGGCGGCGCCAACCGCCGCGATTCCCAGGGGAACTCCGTATCGCGCGCGCATACGTCCATCGTGTCAGACCCGGCGGACACCGACTCCCGGCGGTCGCCGACGATGCCACCGCGCTCGCTAAATGCGCGGGCGCCGACCGTCGTGCACCTGCGACAATCAAACCCATGACCACGCTCAAGTCGAAGCTGCAGGAAGACCTCACCGCCGCTGTCAGGGAGCGCGACGAGCTCCGCTCCTCGACGCTCCGGCTGACGCTCACCGCGATCACCAAGGAGGAGGTCGCGGGCAAGGAGAAGCGCGTGCTCTCCGACGACGAGGTCCTCAAGGTGATCACCAAGGAGGCGAAGAAGCGCCGCGAGGCCGCGGACGCCTTCGAGCAGGGTGGTCGTGCCGAGTCCGCCGCGCGGGAGAAGGCGGAGGGCGAACTGCTCGCCACCTACCTGCCGAAGCCGCTCGGCGACGACGAGCTGCACACCATCGTCGTCCAGGCCGTCGAGGAGGCGAAGGCGGCCGGCGCCGAGGGGCCGCGGGCCATGGGCGCCGTCATGAAGATCGTGAACCCGAAGGTGGCGGGTCTGGCGGAGGGCGGCCGGGTCGCCGCGGTGGTGAAGAAGCTCCTGGCCGGCTGAGGCCAAGCAGGCAGCACGTACGTGGCGGGGCGGCAGCCGTAGCAGCGCCTCGCACCAGAGCCCCGCCCCGCATCTCTGCGGGGCGGGGCTCTGACGTGTCTACGGCGTCCGGGCCGACGTGTCAGCCGCGCCCACCCCCGTTGCCGTTTCCGTTCGTGTTCCCGTTGGTCGTGCCCTGGATGAAGTTCTCCGGGATCGAGAAGGTGGGCGTCGGGAAGGTGGTGTTGCCCCCGTTGTCGTTGCCGCCGTCATCGGTGCCGCCGTTGTCGTTCCCGCCGTTGTCACCGTTGCCGCCGTCGTTGTTGCCGTCCCCGTTGCCCTTCTCCTTCTTGGGCGGGTCCGGGATGTTGACGAGGGTGAAGTTCGGGGCGTCCTTGCCCTCCAGGGCGCCGCTCATCATGTCGCGCCAGATCGGTCCGGGGACCTCACCGCCGAACACCTTGGCGTGCCAGACGCCGCCGATGGTGATCTGCTGCATCTTGCGCTTGTGCGCGGGGTCGCCGACCCAGACGGCACCGGCCATGTTCGGGGTGTAGCCCACGAACCAGGCCGCGTACCGCTCGTCCGTCGTACCGGTCTTACCGGCGCTGGCGCGGCCGCTGAGGCCCGCCTGGGTACCCGTGCCGTCCTCGACCACGCCCTTGAGGAGCGTGTTGATGGTGTCCGCGGTGGTCTCCGACATCGCCCGCGAGCAGGTCGACTTCGGAACCTGTAGGGACTTCGACTTCTCGCCGACCCGCTGGGTGATCGACTCGATGGCGACCGGGGTGCAGTACATCCCGCGCGAGGCGAAGGTCGCGTACGCGTTCGCCATGGTCAGCGGGGACATCTCCTGGGTGCCCAGGGCGATCGACGGGGCTTGCTGGATCTTGCCGCCATCGGCGCGCTCGACGCCCATCTTGGCGGCCATCTCCGTCACCGGGCAGATGCCGATGTCGCTGATCAGCTGCACGTAGTAGGTGTTGACCGACTTCGCGGTCGCGGTCTTCATGTCGTACGGGCCGACCTCGGACTCGTTCTCGTTGGAGACCGAGACGCCCTTCTCGTTCCAGACCTTGCCGTTGCACTCCTGGACCGGGGCCGGATAGTCCATCTCGTACGGCGAGGGGTACATCTGCGTCGCCGGCGTACCGCCCTCGATGGCGGCCGCGGCCACGATCGGCTTGAACGTCGAACCGGGCTGATAGCCCGCGCCGCCGCCCATGGCCGCGTTGACCGAGAGGTTGAGCGTCGTCTCGTTCTTCTTGGTGTTGATGCCGTACGGCCGCGACTGGCCCATCGCCAGGATCTTGCCGGTGCCGGGCTGGACGATGGTGGCCGCGGTGGCCACGTCGTCCTTCTGGTAGACGTGCTCCTTGATGGAGTTCTGCGCCGACTTCTGGGCCTGCGGGTCCATCGTGGTCCGGATCGTCAGGCCGCCCTGGTTCCAGACCTTGGCCCGGGCCTCCTTGGTCTTGCCGAAGACCGGGTCGGTCAGGAAGACCTCACGGACGTAGTCGCAGAAGAAGCCCGCACCCTTGACCGCCGTGATGCAGCCGTTCTTGGGCTTGCTGACCTTGAGACCCAGGGGGGCCTCCTTGGCCTTGTCGGCCTCGGCCTGGGAGACGTCGCCGACCTCGGCCATGCGCTGGAGCACGATGTTGCGCCGCTTGGTGGCCTCGGCCTCGTCGTTGACCGGGTCGTAGCGGCTCGGGGACTGGACGATGCCCGCGAGCAGCGCCGCCTGCTGGAGGCTGAGGTTCTTGGCGTGCTGGGAGAAGTAGCGCTGGGAGGCGGCCTCGACGCCGTAGGCCTGCTGGCCGAAGAAGGTGATGTTGAGGTAGTTCTCGAGGATCTTCTTCTTGCCGAGTTCCTCTTCGAGCTGGATCGCGTACTTCAGCTCGCGGATCTTGCGGCCGATGGTTTGCTGGGTGGCCTCGGCGACCTTCGTCGGGTCGTCACCGGCCTCCTCCACCGCGACGTTCTTCACGAGCTGCTGCGTCAGCGTGGAGGCGCCCTCCGAGACGCCGCCGCTCTGCGCGTTCTTGTTCAGCGCGCGCAGGACGCCCTTCAGGTCGACCGCGCCGTGCTGGTAGAAGCGCGAGTCCTCGATCGCGACGATCGCCTTCTGCATGTACGGCGAGATGTTCTTGAGGTCGACCACCGTGCGGTCGCGCGAGTACACCGTGGCGATGGTGCCGCCCTCGCTGTCGAGGATCGTGGTGCGCTGACTCAGCGGCGGCGTCTTCAGGTTGGTCGGGAGTTCGTCGAAACTCTCCACCGACCCCTTGGCGGCGAGCCCGAGCGCGCCCGCCGCGGGCAACGCGATGCCGGCCATCACCGCTCCCGCGAGAACACTGACTCCGAGGAACTTCGCGGCCTGCTGCGTGGGCGACAGACCGCCACCCGAGCGCTTCTTCGACATAGGGGCAGCCTAATCCGTACTCATGAGGGTTCCGAGGGAGCCCATGTCACGGCACGGCGACGGAAGCGGGCACCAGGGCGTCGGAGCGGTGGCAGGACGGCTCGGAGCGGGCATGACGACAGGAGCGCCCTACCTTCTCATTCACCGGACACGCGCACAGGCCTTGGCCTAAGCTGCTCTCAACTGTCACAGCAGTAGGGCTACGTATCAATACGTCCGCCGACCCCGAATCGTTGCGGTCGTTCCTCATTTTTTTGGTGGGGTCGTGTCCGAATCCGCCTTGTGTGTCACCAGGTGCCCGTTGTGACGCAAGACAAGTATCCCGGTTTGCCGGGATAGTCATGTATGTCGCGGGCTCACTCCCCCGGGTGATCTGCCGCTTACGCATAGTCCGTTCGGGCCATTCAAGATTGGGCCCGAAGGGGGTGTTGCGCTGTGCCTGCCTTCCGTAACGTCCTCAACTGGCAGCGGTGAATATGCCGCTGCCGCCGTGGGGGAGCCTCGATTCGGGAGAGGACGGCGCCGGTATGGGCTGGGTAGTCGACTGGAGTGCGCAGGCGGCCTGCCGCACTACCGATCCGGATGAACTGTTCGTTCAAGGAGCAGCGCAGAACCGGGCGAAGGCAGTGTGCACCGGATGTCCGGTGCGCACGGAGTGCCTCGCCGATGCGCTGGACAACCACGTCGAGTTCGGCGTGTGGGGAGGCATGACGGAGCGCGAGCGCCGCGCACTGCTGCGCAGGCGTCCAACGGTCACCTCGTGGCGGCGGCTCCTGGAGACCGCGCGCGTCGAGTACGAGCGAGGGGTCGGCATCCTGCCCCTCGACGACGACGAGGTGTACGAGAACTACTTGGCGGTGAGCTGAGGGGGGCACCCCCCGGTTCAGTCCCCGGCAGACTCGGGCAGCTCCGGCTGTCCGGCCGCGAGCCGGCTTCCGATGTCCCGCAGCCCCGCGAGGTCGTGCACGTCGCCGGGCAGCGCGGCCACTTCGGCCACCGGCACCTCCGGGTGGAGCGCGGTGAAGCGGTCACGTGTGCGCTGCTCGCGGGAGAGCAGATGCATACGGTCGGCATGCAGTCTCAACAGGCCTGCGGTGAGTTGGTCGACGGACCGGTCACCGGGGTCGGCGGACCGCTCCTTGTCCGTGCGCTCCGAGACGGTGTTCTCCGAGTCGGCGGGGGAGCCTTCGTCAGGAGCCGGTGCTTCGGAAGCGGGAGATTCTGAACTGCCGTACGTGTCGGGAGAGTTACGAAGTCCAGCTTTCCCGCCCTCCTGATCGACAATGCGGGGCTCTTCAAGATTTTCCACGGCCTCGAGATTTTCCACAGCTTCGAGATTTTCCGCGGCGGCGAGCGCCCGCTCGGCCGAGAGCCGGGCGGCGCCGCTGCCGTGGACCCGGTTGAGCACCAGCCCCGCGAACGGCATGTCCTCCGCGGCCAGCCGCTCCACGAAGTACGCGGCCTCACGCAGCGCGTCCCGCTCCGGGGCCGCCACCACGAGGAACGCCGTCCCGGGAGCCTGGAGCAGCTTGTACGTGGCGTCCGCGCGGGTGCGGAAACCGCCGAAGGTCGTGTCCATGGCGGCGACGAACGTCTGGACGTCCTTGAGGAGTTGGCCGCCCAGCAGCTTGCCGATGGTGCCGGTCATCATCGACATCCCGACGTTCAGGAACTTCATGCCCGCGCGGCCGCCGAGCTTGGCCGGGGCGGTGAGCAGCCGGATGAGCCGTCCGTCGAGGAAGGACCCGAGTCGCTTCGGGGCGTCCAGGAAGTCCAGCGCCGAGCGGGACGGGGGCGTGTCCACGACGATCAGGTCCCACTCGTCCCGGGCCCGCAACTGCCCGAGCTTCTCCATCGCCATGTACTCCTGCGTGCCCGCGAAGCCCGCCGAAAGCGACTGGTAGAACGGGTTGCCCAGAATCGCGGCCGCCCGCTCGGCGTCCGCGTGCGCCTCGACGACCTCGTCGAAGGTGCGCTTCATGTCGAGCATCATCGCGTGCAGCTCGCCCTCGCCGTCGACGCCCTTCACACGGCGCGGGGTGTTGTCGAGCGAGTCGATGCCCATGGACTGGGCCAGGCGCCGGGCCGGGTCGATGGTGAGGACGACGACCTTGCGGCCCCGCTCGGCGGCGCGCAGGCCGAGGGCGGCAGCGGTCGTGGTCTTGCCGACGCCGCCCGAGCCGCAGCACACCACGATGCGGGTCCCCGGGTCGTCGATCAGGGGGTCGAGGTCGAGCACGGGTGCGGGGGAGATGCGGTGGGGGCGGTCCGGGCGCGGATTCTGGGAGGGTCGGTTGTGCCGGTCGGCGTCCGGGCTCATGACATCCCCTGCTTCCGCAGCTCGGTGGCCAGTTCGTACAGACCCGCCAGGTCCATGCCCTCGGCCAGCAAGGGCAGTTCGTGCAGCGGCAACCCCAGTTCGCCTAGGACCGCGCGCTGTTCGTGCTCCAGCTCGTACCGCTCGGCGTACTCCTCGGCCTGCCGGACCAGCGGGCCGACCAGCTTCTCGGCGTTGCCCCCGCGGCGGGCGCCGCCGAGGCCGGCCGAGGACAGCGACTTCGCCACGGCCGCACGCGGGGTGGCCCGTACGAGTTCCAGATCTGTGCCGTCCAACACCTCCGGGCGCACCATGTTCACGACGATCCGTCCCACGGGCAGGCGGGCGGCCCGGAGTTCGGCGATGCCGTCCGCGGTCTCCTGGACGGGCATCTCCTCCAGGAGGGTCACCAGGTGGACGGCGGTCTCCGGGGACTTCAGCACCCGCATCACGGCCTGTGCCTGATTGTGTATCGGGCCGATCTTGGCCAGCCCGGCGACCTCGTCGTTGACGTTCAGGAAGCGGGTGATACGGCCGGTGGGGGGCGCGTCCATCACGACGTAGTCGTAGGTGAAGCGGCCGGACTTGTCCTTGCGGCGGACCGCCTCGCAGGCCTTGCCGGTCAGAAGGACGTCTCTGAGGCCGGGCGCGATGGTGGTGGCGAAGTCGATCGCGCCGAGCTTCTTCAGGGCGCGTCCCGCTCCGCCCAGTTTGTAGAACATCTGGAGGTAGTCCAGAAGGGCCAGTTCGGGGTCGATGGCGAGGGCGTACACCTCCCCGCCCCCCGGAGCGACGGCGATCTTCCGCTCCTCATAGGGCAGCGTCTCCGTTTCGAAGAGCTGCGCGATTCCCTGGCGGCCCTCTACCTCGACGAGAAGCGTCCGCTTCCCCTCGGTGGCGAGGGCCAGCGCTAGGGCTGCGGCGACCGTGGTCTTACCGGTCCCGCCCTTGCCGCTGACGACCTGGAGCCTGCTCACGTATTCGAGCGTAACCAGTCGGCGGCGAACCTAAGCAGGAGGCTGTGGATAACGCGGGTACGGACTGTGGGTGAACGGCGATTCCTGGCCAGCGCGGCGGCTCACGGCCGGGCGGCGGGCCCTGGTCGGGCAGCGGCTAAAGTCGGCCGCATGACCAAGAAGTGGGAATACGCGACCGTGCCGCTGCTCGTCCATGCCACGAAGCAGATCCTTGACACCTGGGGCGAGGACGGCTGGGAGCTCGTGCAGGTCGTGCCCGGGCCGAACAACCCCGAGCAGCTGGTGGCCTACCTGAAGCGGGAGCGGGCGGCGTGAGCGCGGTGGAGGAGCGCCTCGCGGAGCTCGGGCTGACGCTGCCGGAGGTCGTGCCGCCGTTGGCCGCATATCAGCCGGCCGTGCAGTCGGGGGCGTACGTGTACACCTCGGGCCAGCTGCCCATGGTCGACGGCAAGCTTCCGGTCACCGGCAAGGTGGGCGCGGAGGTCACGGCCGACGAGGCGAAGGCGCTGGCCCGTACCTGCGCGCTGAACGCGCTGGCGGCGGTGAAGTCGGTCGCGGGCGACCTGGACCGGATCGCGCGTGTGGTGAAGGTCGTGGGATTCGTGGCGTCGGCCCCGGACTTCACGGGCCAGCCGGGTGTGATCAACGGCGCGAGTGAGCTGCTGGGCGAGGTGCTCGGCGTCAAGGGCGTGCACGCGCGGAGCGCGGTGGGTGTCGCGGTGCTGCCGTTGGACGCGCCGGTCGAGGTTGAGGTGCAGGTGGAACTTACCGGGGCGTAGTGCCGTGCGGCGGCTGGGCGGCTGGGGGTGTTGTTTGGCTGCGGGGCGGTGGGGGCGGGCGTTTTTGCGCAGTTCCCCGCGCCCCTGATGCCTGCGGCGGCCTGTTTCGGTTCGGTGGGGGTTTGTGTAGCGCGTGCGGTGTGTTGTGGGTCGGGGCCGGGGTGGGGGGTGTCCGTCCTCGGTCCGGCGGGTGCTGTTGCTTCGACAGTTCTGGACAACGGACGCCGGACGCTGCGGGCGGGCACCCCCCACCCCGGCCCCTTCACGCCGTACGCGTCCAAAGGTGCGTTCACCGTCCCCACTCAGAGGCGCGGGGGCCGTGCGTGTCCAAGGTGCGTTCACCGTCCCCACTCAGGGGCTCGGGGAACTGCGCGACCGGCCACGACGGGCCCGCAGTCGCCGGACGGCATCATGTGGCACGGCCGCCGTGCCGTACGCGGGCGACTGCACCTCCCGAGGGGCGCGGGGAACCGCGCGACCAGGTCACCGCCTGACGCGCCCGGCTCTCGAACATCTGCAGCACACGAGTTAGCCTCCGCCCATGGCAAACGGGCAGTGGTACCCAGCGGAGTGGCCGGACCGTATCCGCGCGCTCGCGGACGGCACGCTCCAGCCGGCCGTGCCGAGGCGTGCGGCCACCGTGATGCTGCTGAAGGACACGGCGACCGGGACCGTCGTGCACATGTTGCGCAGACGTGCATCCATGGCTTTCGCGGGAGGCGCGTACGCCTATCCCGGCGGCGGTGTCGATCCCCGTGACGACGAGCACCAGATCCGCTGGGCCGGCCCCACACGCGCGTGGTGGGCGACTCGGCTCGGGGTGGACGGGACCATGGCGCAGGCGATCGTGTGCGCGGCCGTCCGGGAGACCTACGAGGAGGCGGGCGTCCTGCTCGCCGGGCCGACGTCCGATTCGGTGGTCGGGGACACCACGGGCCCCGAATGGGAGGCCGACCGTGCCGCTCTCGTCGCCCGGGAGCTCTCCTTCGCCGAGTTCCTGGAGCGCCGGGGGCTCGTCCTGCGGTCGGATCTGCTCGGGGCCTGGACACGCTGGATCACGCCCGAGTTCGAACCCCGTCGCTATGACACGTGGTTCTTCGTCGCCGCCCTCCCGGAGGGACAGCGCACCCGCAACGCCTCCACCGAGGCCGACCGCACGGTGTGGATCCGGCCCGGGGAGGCGGCGGAGGGCTACGACAAGGGCGAGCTGCTGATGATGCCGCCCACCATCGCCACCCTGCGGCAGCTCACCGCCTACGGCGCCGCCGACGCGCTCGCCGCCGCCGCCGACCGCGACCTGACCCCCGTCCTCGCGCGGGCCCGGCTGGTGGACGACGAGATCGTGCTTTCCTGGCCGGGACACGACGAGTTCACCAAACACATCCCGACCGGTGGAGCCTCCGCATGACCGACGCCGCAGCCCTCCCCGGCCGGCCACGGGGCGGGGTCCTCACGGGCCCCGCCACCGCACGGGCCGTCAACGTCCTCGCGCCCAACGCCTCCGCGATGACCCTGGACGGCACCAACACCTGGATCCTGTCGGAGCCCGGCTCCGGGCTCGCCGTGGTCGTGGACCCCGGCCCGCTCGACGAGGGGCACCTCCGTGCCGTCGTCGACACCGCCGAGGCGGCCGGCAAGCGGGTCGCCCTCACGCTGCTCACCCACGGCCACCCCGACCACGCCGAGGGCGCCGCCCGCTTCGCCGCACTGACCGGCACCGCGGTGCGGGCCCTGGACCCGGCGCTGCGGCTGGGGGAGGAGGGCCTGGGCGCCGGGGACGTGGTGAACGTCGGGGGGCTGGAGCTGAGGGTCGTGCCGACGCCCGGGCACACCGCCGACTCGCTGTGCTTCCATCTCCCGGCCGATCAGGCCGTCCTGACCGGTGACACCGTCCTGGGGCGCGGGACGACCGTGGTGGCCCACCCGGACGGCCGTCTGGGCGACTACCTGGACTCGCTGCGGCGGCTGAGGTCGCTGACGGTCGACGACGGCGTCCACACGGTCCTGCCCGGCCACGGGCCCGTCCTGGAGGACGCCCAGGGGGCCGTCGAGTTCTATCTCGCGCACCGCGCCCACCGGCTCGCCCAGGTCGAGACGGCCGTGGAGAACGGCTACCGGGCGCCCGAGGCCGTCGTGGAACGTGTGTACGCGGATGTGGACCGCTCACTGTGGCCGGCCGCCGAGCTGTCGGTACGGGCGCAGCTGGAGTACCTGGAGGAGCACGGGCTCATCTAGGCGCTTTCGTGCCGTGCACACGCGTGTACTCGTCCGCCAGCCACGGACCCAGGTCGTCGACGTACCTCCGCAGTACGGCCGGGTCGGCGGTCGGGGCGAGGCCCAGAACGGCCGCCGCCCGCAGCTCGTCGGCGCGCTGCGGGTAGTACCCGGCGAAGATCTCCGCCATCTCGCCCAGGTCGCTCGTCCAGCCGTTCCAGCGGGGCATGACCAGGGTGAACGCGGTGCGGACCAGGTGGCGTGACATGAAGCGGACCAGAGGGCGCCGCATCCCGTCGGAGTCCGCCGCGGCGATCCGCTCGCGCCAGCGGGGCAGCAGGAGGGCGAGGCCGCCGTTCGTCTCGCGGGCGAGCAGCGAGTCGGGGCGGTAGCGGGGCAGGTACTCGGCCAGGTCCTCGCCGAGCAGCGGGGTGCACAGACACGCCACGAACCAGCCCATGTCGTGGCGTTCCAGCTCGCTCAGCAGCAGCCCGCGGCCGTACAGCAGCGTTCCGACGCCGTCGATCTGCGGGAACTCCTTGTCGAGCGCCTCGTCGAGCGCCCGTACGCCCTCCCGGTCCGCGTCGGTCGGTTCGTCCCGCAGGGCGAGCAGGAGGTCGAGGTCGCTGCGGCCCACGCGCGCGGTGCCGCGCGGGATCGAGCCGTACAGGTAGGCGCTGTGCAGCCGCGGTCCGAACAGGTCGAGCACCCGGTCCCGGGCAGCTGCGACGACCGGGCGGAAGGGGCGGGGGATCCTCCCGAGGGAACCTTCACGCTCGATGAAGCCCTGGGTGTCGAGTCCTCTGGAGGCGACGGGGCGAACGGGTTCGGAGGCCATGGGATCACTGTGCCCGGGAGCGGGCCCGGGGTCAGGTCATTTACGGCCCTGGGCGGGCCGTGTGGGGCCGAACGTGATCAGCACCGCCGAGGGGACGGGGAGACTGCGCGTGTGCCTGTGTGTGCCTACTGAGGCATCGGAGAACCCACCCGCGGTCGTACGCGAAGGGCCCCGCCGTGTGGCGGGGCCCTCTACGTCGTTCGTACGTTCATGCGCTCACCGGGAGCGCTTGGCGAGCCTCTCGACGTCCAGGAGGATCACCGCGCGGGCCTCCAGGCGGAGCCAGCCGCGCTGGGCGAAGTCCGCGAGGGCCTTGTTGACCGTCTCGCGGGAGGCGCCGACCAGCTGGGCCAGCTCCTCCTGCGTGAGGTCGTGGACGACGTGGATGCCCTCCTCGGACTGCACACCGAAGCGGCGCGAGAGGTCGAGGAGCGCGCGGGCCACGCGGCCGGGGACGTCCGAGAAGACCAGGTCGGACATCGCGTCGTTGGTGCGCCGCAGCCGGCGGGCGACGGCGCGCAGCAGTGCGGTGGCCACCTCGGGGCGGGCGTTCAGCCAGGGCTGGAGGTCGCCGTGACCGAGGCCCAGCAGCTTGACCTCGGTCAGCGCGGTGGCGGTCGCCGTGCGCGGGCCCGGGTCGAACAGCGACAGCTCGCCGATGAGTTCGCCGGGTCCGACCACGGCGAGCATGTTCTCGCGGCCGTCGGGGGAGGTGCGGTGGAGCTTGACCTTGCCCTCGGTGACGACGTAGAGCCGGTCGCCCGGGTCGCCCTCGTGGAACAGGGAGTCGCCTCGCGCGAGGGTCACCTCGCTCATGGAGGCGCGCAGTTCCGCGGACTGCTCGTCGTCAAGTGCCGCGAAGAGCGGGTTGCGCCGCAGAACGTCGTCCACGAGTTCTCTCCTTGTCGACCTGCTCAGGGGATCTTGTTCCCCCTTGGTACCAAGGGACCGTGGTGCCCATTTTGCCGGACGGTCCAAACAGTGTGATCTGTCACAAGGATGCCGTACACCTGTCCACGGGTAAGCGGCAGGGGTCCAATCGGGGGCCGATCTTTCGGGTCCGGGGCGATTGTCAGTGTCGGGCCCTAGGCTGGCCGGGTGTCCAAAACGCCGGTGAGAGCGCAGGCCGAGGGGGCTGGGCGGGTGGTTGAAGGTCGGGATTCCGCCGTGGGCGAACAAGCCTCCAGTGGTGGAAAGAAAGCGGCAAAAGCGACGAAGAAGGCTGTGGTGAAGAAGGTTCCGGAGGCTGTGCAGACAGCCACCACGAGGCAGGGCGCCACGGAGCGGAGCGCCGCGAAGAAGGGCGCGACGGAGCGGAGCGCGACGGAGAAGGGCGCCGCCAAGAAGGCTGCCGCCAAGAAAGCCGTCGTGAAAAAGGCGCCGCTCAAGAAGGTCGCCGTGAAGCCGCCGGGGGCCGAGTCGCCCACCGCCCTGGTCCGCCGCGCCCGCCGGATCAACCGCGAGCTCGCGGAGGTGTTCCCGTACGCCCACCCCGAGTTGGACTTCGAGAACCCCTTCCAGCTCGTCGTCGCCACGGTCCTGTCCGCGCAGACCACCGACCTGAGGGTCAATCAGACGACCCCGGCGCTCTTCGCCAAGTACCCGACCCCCGAGGACCTGGCCGCGGCCAACCCCGAGGAGGTCGAGGAGATCCTCCGGCCGACGGGGTTCTTCCGGGCCAAGACCAAGTCGGTGATAGGGCTGTCCAAGGCTCTGGCTGAGGACTTCGGAGGCGAGGTGCCGGGGCGGCTGGAAGACCTCGTCAAGCTGCCCGGCGTCGGCCGCAAGACCGCCTTCGTCGTGCTCGGCAACGCCTTCGGCCGGCCCGGCATCACCGTGGACACGCACTTCCAGCGGCTGGTCAGGCGCTGGCAGTGGACCGACCTGAGCGAGCCCGAGAAGATCGAGGCCGCGGTCGCCGCGCTCTTCCCGAAGAGCGACTGGACCGACCTCTCGCACCACGTCATCTGGCACGGTCGCCGTATCTGCCACGCCCGCAAGCCGGCCTGCGGCGCCTGCCCCATCGCCCCGCTCTGCCCGGCCTACGGCGAGGGCGAGACCGACCCGGAGAAGGCCCGCAAGCTCCTCAAGTACGAGAAGGGCGGCTTCCCGGGACAGCGGCTGAATCCGCCGCAGGCCTACCTCGACGCGGGCGGGAAGGCCGCGCCGCCCCTGGGGGCCGGATGACACACCGGAACACCTGCCGGGCGACACGCCGTTGGGTACGTTCCCAGGAACGATCACAGGGGCGTCGGGCGTTGGAACCGGCAGAACGGGGGTGGCGATGACACGCGCGAGCCATACCAAGGGCGTGACGATCGACAAGGACGGCCTGCCGGGCTGGCTGGAGCCGGTGGTGCGCGCCGTGGAGACGGTCGAGCCGCGGCAGCTGAGCCGCTTCCTGCCGCCGGAGAACGGCACGGGGCGGCAGTCGGCCGTGCTGGTCCTGTTCGGCGAGGGAGAGCGCGGTCCCGAACTGCTGCTCATGGAGCGGGCGAGTTCGCTGCGCTCGCACGCCGGGCAGCCGTCGTTCCCCGGTGGCGCGCTCGACCCCGAGGACGGCGACCCGAAGGGCGACGGGCCCCTGAGGGCCGCCCTGCGCGAGGCCGAGGAGGAGACCGGCCTCGACCCGTCCGGCGTCCGGCTCTTCGGCGTGCTGCCCAAGCTGTACATCCCGGTCAGCGGGTTCGTGGTGACCCCGGTGCTGGGCTGGTGGCGCGAGCCGAGCCCGGTCGGAGTCGTCGACCCGAACGAGACGGCGCGCGTCTTCACCGTTCCCGTGGCGGATCTCACGAACCCCGACAACCGTGCGACGACCGTCCACCCCAGCGGTCACCGAGGTCCGGCATTTCTGGTCGAATCGGCCCTCGTCTGGGGCTTCACCGCCGGAATCATCGACCGGCTCCTCCACTACGCGGGCTGGGAGCGCCCCTGGGACCGCGAGAAGCAGGTCCCGCTCGACTGGCGCGCATGACAGGGTGAACTCCGTGTCGTGTCGTCCCGGGGGACGCTGTGCCCGATTGCCGCTTCGCGGCGGGCCGGACCCCGGCCGACCCGTGGTGAAGGTGAAGTGGATGAGGCGAGGCTCGAACCGGTGAACGTGCTGGACATCCTGTTGCTGGTCGCCGCCGTGTGGTTCGCGATCGTCGGCTATCGCCAGGGCTTCGTCGTCGGCATCCTGTCGGTGATCGGGTTCCTGGGCGGCGGTCTCGTCGCCGTCTACACCCTTCCCGTCATCTGGGACGCGGTGACCGACCACGCCGAGGTCGGCACGGTCGCCGCCGTGGTCGGGGTGGTCGTCGTCATCGTCTGCGCCTCCATCGGCCAGGCCCTGACCACCCACCTCGGCAACAAACTGCGGCGCTACATCACCTGGTCCCCGGCCCGCGCCGTCGACGCGACCGGCGGCGCCCTGGTGAACGTGCTCGCGATGCTCCTGGTCGCCTGGCTGATCGGCGCCACCCTCGCGCAGACCACGATGCCGACGGTGGGCAAGGAGGTCCGCGGCTCCAAGGTGCTCCTCGGCGTGCAGGAGGCGCTGCCCTCCGACGCCGACACCTGGTTCAAGGACTTCACCTCGGTCCTCGCGCAGAACGGCTTCCCGCAGGTCTTCAGCCCGTTCTCCGACGAGCCGATCAAGGAGGTCCAGCCGCCCGACCCCAAGCTCGCGAACAGCGCGGTCGCCGCCCGCGCCCAGCGCTCCATCGTCAAGGTCATGGGCACCGCCCAGAGCTGCGGCAAGGTGCTGGAGGGCTCCGGCTTCGTCTTCGGCGACCGCCGCGTCATGACCAACGCCCATGTGGTCGGCGGCGTCGACGAGCCCACCGTCCAGATAGGCGGTGAGGGCCGCAAGTACGACGCCACGGTCGTCCTCTACGACTGGCGGCGCGACATCGCCGTACTGGATGTGCCCGATCTGAAGGCGCCCGCCCTCCGGTTCACGTCCGAGGACGCGGGCAGCGGCGACAGCGCGATCGTCGCGGGGTTCCCGGAGAACGGCTCGTACGACGTCCGCTCCGCGCGGGTGCGCGGACGCATCGACGCCCACGGACCGGACATCTACCACCGCGGCACCGTCAGCCGCGACGTCTACTCCCTGTACGCGACCGTCCGCCAGGGCAACTCCGGCGGCCCGCTGCTGACCCCCGAGGGCAAGGTGTACGGCGTGGTCTTCGCGAAGTCGCTCGACGACGCCGACACCGGCTACGCGCTCACCGCGGACGAGATCCAGGAGGACATCACCAAGGGGCGCACCGCGAACCAGCAGGTGGACAGCGACAGCTGCGCGCTGTGAGAGATGTCGGGCCGGGCGCGTCAGCCGCGGGGATGACGCAGGCGCACCGTGACCCAGCGGGCCCGGCGGCGCAGGATGCGCGGGATGCCCACCCTCAGGTCCGTGCCGCCCGCCACTTGCGGGGCACCGCCCTGATGAGGGGAGCTCAGGCCACCGCCCGAGCGTCGGTTGCGTGCTACGTCACTGTAGTCGTGCGTCCAGCCCATACCCCGACGTCTGCCCCTGCCCCAAGGTCGATAACCTCCCCCACCCCCCTCAATTGGCCTATGCGCCGGGCAAGTGGCCGTTCGTAGGACAGGTGTTCGCTGTTCGGATACCGGGCGCGGTGGGACGGTCACCGATCGGGCTCGGGATCCTTCAGCCAGTTGATCAACTCGGTCGAGAACGCGACCGGATCCTCCTCGTGCGGAAAGTGCCCGAGACCGTCGAACAGCCGCCAGCGGTACGGCGCTTCGACGTACTCCCCGGACCCGGCGGCGCTCCGGGTGCGCAGCACCGGGTCGAGCGAGCCGTGCAGATGCAGCGTCGGCACCCGCACGGGCCGCTTCATGCGCCGGTTGAACTGGATCCCGTCCGGGCGGGCCAGCGAGCGGACCATCCAGCGGTACGGCTCGACCGAGCAGTGCGCCGTCGAGGGGATGCACATCGCCCTGCGGTACGTCTCCAGCGCGTCGTCGTCCGGCAGGCGCGGGCCGGACCAGTCCCGGATCAGCTCGGCCACGAGCGCTCCGTCGTCCGCGGTCAGCCGGCGCTCCGGGATCCAGGGCCGCTGGAACCCCCAGATGTAGGAACCGGCACGCGTCTGCTTGACGTCCGAGAGCATCGCCGAGCGCCAGCGCCGGGGATGCGGCATCGAGGCGACCGCGAGCCGCCGTACGAGCTTGGGACGCATCGCGGCCGCCGTCCACGCCAGGTAGCCGCCCAGGTCGTGGCCGACCAGCGCGGCGTCCGGCTCGCCGAGGGAGCGGATCACCCCGGTGACGTCCAGAGCGAGGTTGGCGGGGTCGTAGCCGCGCGGGGTGCGGTCGCTGCCGCCGACCCCGCGCAGGTCCATGGCCACGGCCCGGAAGCCGGCCTCGGCGAGCGCCTCCAGCTGGTGGCGCCAGGTCCACCAGAACTGGGGGAAGCCGTGCAGGAACATCACCAGGGGTCCGTCGCCCAGTTCGGCGATGTGGAAGCGCGCGCCGTTGGCGGCCACGTCCCGGTGCGTCCAGGGACCGTCGGGCCGTACGAGAGACGCGGGCTGCTGCGCCGGAGAAGGGGCGGGATCCGTCATGACGACGAGCGTGCCACAGCCTCGATGGCCTTCGTGTTTCGGACCCGCTCCTCCAGGACCTTGGTGTCGTCGCCGGGCCGCGGGTGGGGCTTGGCGTTCTGCAGTACGCCCGCCGTCTCCTTCATCGACGCGGCGACCTTCTGCGGGCCCTTGCCCTTCTGAGCCTTCTTCGCGAAGACGACGCCGACCAGGGCGAGGACGAGCGCGACGAGGACGTTGGCCGCGAAGGACAGCAGGAAACAGACCGCGAGGTTCCAGTCGCTCCAGGTCCGGATGCCGTACGCCAGCGCGAAGTTCAGCATCGGCAGCGAGAACACCAGGACGGCGCCGGCCACGCTGAACGCGCCGCCGCTCATCGCGCCGCGCTTGACGTCATGCTTGAGCTGGGCCTTCGCCAGTGCGATCTCGTCGTGCACCAGCGCAGACATCTCGGTCGTCGCCGAGGCGAAGAGCTGGCCGATGCTGCGTTCGGCGCCGACCGGGCTGCCGTCGGGTGCGCTCATGTCGCGGTCTCCCTGCTTCCGACCAAGTGCGTATGGTCTCGTCTTTTTGTACCGTCCCGTCAGATCATGCCGGACGGTCGTCGTCCTCGCCTGCCCCGCCCGCCACTTCGGCAAGCCGCGCGCGCTCTGCGGCCTTCAGTTCGGCGATCCGGCGGTGCTCGGCGGCCTTGCGTTCGAGGATCGCCGCCATGCGCAGGTGGTACGCCGGATCGTCCTCCTCGTAGATGTCCGGGATGCCGTCGAGGTCGTCGTCGCGCTCCTCGGCCTCATAGAGCCTGCGGTACTTCGCGTTGCGCAGCTTCAGCAGCACGGTCGCCAGGGTCGCCGCGATGAGCGAGCCGAGGAGTACGGCGGCCTTGACTTCGTCCGTCATCGTGGCGTCGCCGTCGAAGGCCAGCTCCCCGATGAGCAGCGAGACGGTGAACCCGATACCGGCCAGGGTGGCCACCGCGAACACGTCGGCCCATTCGAGGTCGTCACTGAGCGAGGCCCGGGTGAAACGGGCCGTCAGCCACGTCCCGCCGAAGATGCCGACCGCCTTGCCCACGACCAGCCCGAGGACCACGCCCAGCGTCTCCGGCTGCGTGAACACATCGCCGAGCGCGCCGCCGGAGAGGGAGACACCCGTACTGAACAGGGCGAACAGGGGCACGGCAAGGCCCGCCGAGAGCGGTCGTACGAGATGCTCGATGCGCTCGCCGGGGGAGTGCCGCTCGTCGTCCCGAGTCGTGCAGCGAAGCATCAGGCCCATGGCGACGCCCGCGATGGTGGCGTGGACCCCGCTGTTGTACATCAGCGCCCAGTTCACCAGCGCGAGCGGGACGTAGACGTACCACCCACGTACGCCCTTCCTCAGCAGCGTCCAGAAGACCGCGAGGCCGGCCACCGCGCCCCCGAGCGCGGCGAGGTCGATGTCGGCGGTGAAGAAGACCGCGATGATCAGGATCGCGAAGAGGTCGTCCACGACGGCTAGCGTGAGCAGGAAGGCGCGCAGCGCGCTCGGCAGCCAGGTGCCGATGACGGCGAGTACGGCGAGCGCGAAGGCGATGTCGGTGGCCGTGGGTACGGCCCAGCCGCTCAGGGAGCCGCCGCCGGTGAGGTTGGTGAGTGTGTAGACGAGCGCCGGTACGGCCATGCCGCACAGGGCCGCGACCACGGGCAGCGCGGCCGCCCTGGGGTCCTTCAGGTCGCCGGCGACGAGCTCGCGCTTGAGCTCGATGCCGGCCACGAAGAAGAAGACCGCGAGGAGCCCGTCGGCGGCCCAGTGGGCGACGGAGAGGTCGAGTCCCAGGGCCGCGGGGCCCAGGTGGTAGTGGCTGACGCTCTGGTAACTGTCGTGCAGCGCGGGGACGTTCGCCCAGATCAGCGCGGTGAGCGCGGCGACGAGCAGCAGCACCCCGCCGACCGTCTCGGTGCGCAGCGCGTCCGCGACGTAGGTCCGCTCGGGGAGGGACAGGCGTCCGAGGACCTTGCGGGTGGGCGCGGGCATGAGGGTGACCTCCGGTCGGGGGCAGGGCGAAGCTGTTCGCCGACCAGACTTCCCGGCACACCTTGAGGATCACGTTGCTTTGTTTAGTTTACCTAAGAGGGGTGGGGGGGGGGGGGGGGGGGGGGGGGGGGGGGGGGGGGGGGGGGGGGGGGGGGGGGGGGGAGGGGGGGGGGGGGGGGGGGGGGGGGGGGGGGAGGGGGGGGGGGGGGGGGGGGGGGGGGGGGGGGGGGGGGGGGGGGGGGGGGGGGGGAGGGGGGGGGGGGGGGGGGGGGGGGGGGGGGGGGGGGGGG